>JAYUPB010000103.1:0-25761 GCA_043760405.1 Sphingomonadales bacterium | reverse complement strand
TTTATCGGCTCAGGCAATATCGATACGAACAGTCGTCTCTGCATGGCGAGCGCGGTCGCGGCCCACATCCGTGCGTTCGGCGAAGATGTCGTGCCGTGCAGCTATGACGATATTGAAGCGGCTGACCTTATCATCCTTGTCGGGTCGAATACCGCGTGGTGTCATCCGATCATTTGGCAACGGATCGAGGCCGCGCGCGCGTTGCGCGGTACCAAGCTGGTCGTTATCGATCCACGTCGGACCGAGACTGCGGCGGGGGCCGACCTACATCTGGCAATCCGCGCTGACGGCGATACGGCGCTGTTCAACGGGCTACTTGTCGAGATGAAACGGCGGGGGGTAGTTGATGATACCTATCTGGCTGCTCACGTTGATGTGCCAAATGGATTTTGGAGTAAGCTCAATTGTGACGTAGTCACGATAGCCGACATTCCAAGCGATGCCCTTGAGTCCTTCTATGATCTTGTCACTTCCCACCCCAAAACCCTCACCCTGTTCAGCATGGGCGTCAATCAGTCGGTTGGCGGAGTCGATAAGGCGAATGCGATCATCAACTTCCACCTCGCCACTGGGCGAATTGGAAAGTCCGGCGCGGGGCCATTCAGCATTACGGGGCAACCAAATGCGATGGGCGGGCGCGAGGTTGGCGGGCTCGCCAATACGCTTGCCGTTCACATGGGCTTTTCCGAGGACGAGCGCGCCACCGCGCAGGCCTTCTGGAACAGCCCCGGCATCGCCCTAGGACCGGGGTTGAAAGCCATCGACCTGTTTCGTGCGGTTGATGAAGGTAAGATTAAGGTGATCTGGATCATGGCGACAAACCCGGCTGTCTCAATGCCAGATGCCGGGTTCGTGCGCGCCGCACTGGCCAAATGCCCGTTGGTGATCGTTTCGGACATCATCGCCGATACCGATACCGCAAAGCTTGCGCATATCCGCCTGCCCGCGCTTGGCTGGGGAGAGAAAGACGGCACAGTCACGAACAGCGAACGCGTCATCAGCCGTCAACGCGCGATCTTTGATGCACCAGGCGAGACGCGCGCAGATTGGAGCATCATTGCCGACGTTGCGCGGCGCATGGGCTATGCGGGCTTTGACTGGCAATCAAACACCGATGTCTTTGATGAGTTTGCCGCGATGACGCGGTATCGCAATGACGGCCAGCGCGTGCTCTTTCTTCAATCACCGCCAGATTATGCCTCAATGGAGCCATTCCAATGGGGCGGCACATCGCCCTTCGCCGATGGCCTCTACAGCCACCCCAATGGCCGCGCCCGGATCGTGCAAGTAGAACCTTTGCCAGATGACCGCGATCCCAACTTTCCGCTTACCCTCAACACAGGCCGATATCGCGATCAATGGCACACGATGACGCGCACAGGGCTGTCGCCGCGACTATCGCAACACCGGCGTGAGCCGTTGCTAGAGGTGAACCCGCAAGATACGTCGGCATTCGGCGTGTCGGATAAGGGGCTAGCGCGGATTTCCTCAGCCCGTGGCGAGGTTATCTTCCGTGTATGCGCGACAGAGGATCAACGTCCAGGCGATGTCTTTATTCCGATGCACTGGACCGATCAGATGGGCAACACGGGCAGCTCAAATTTAGCCGTTGTCGGCCTTCCCGACCTGATATCAGGGCAGCCGGGGCTGAAAAAGTCCCCAGTGCGAATTGAACCAGTTGATCCTGAGTGGCGCGGCTTTCTCGTCACGCGTTGCAAGCCTATGATTGCGGCAGATGTGCTTTGGACTGGGTCGCGAGTTCCACATGGCTGGATTATCGAACTCGCCGGATATGGCGCAATCGACGTCGCTTCGTTCCTCCCCGAAGGTGATCAGATCGAATCCTTCGACGCAGCACGGGGCACCCGCCGCATTGCTGTACGCAGCGCGAATGACACCCTTGAAGCCGCGCTTTATATCACCCGTGCAGGCCAATTGCCCGACCGCGTGTGGATAGCCGCACAATTGGGCGCAGACTCAATCATTGCGCCGGAATTGCTCGCGGGACGCCCTATGACCTTACAGACAGATCGCGGCCCTATCGTCTGCGTCTGCTTCGATGTCGGCGCAAACACGATCACACAGGCCATAACCGATCAACATCTAACAAGCGTGGAGGCCGTTGGCTGCGCCCTAAAGGCAGGAACCAACTGCGGTTCCTGTCGCCCCGCAATAGCAGGACTGGTACAGAAAACTGCTACAATAGCACGCGTCTAGAGGGAATTTAATTCGAAAGTCATGGCAAAAGACAGCGAATCCCAGCGCGGATAATTTGCTTATTTCCCTCCACGCTTCTGATCCAACACAAATTTGCTGCAAATAAATGATTGAAGAACTTTGAAGGAATTGGATGAGGGAAACCTATAGATTATAGCGAATACGTAGACCTGACATTGTCGCGTGCGGCACGCTTTTTTCAAGCGACACACATTTGCGATGGTTATTGGGCCGAAAAAAGATCCTGGTCCAAAATTAAATGACCTCGTTTGGGTCGCTAGCGGCGCAAGGGCAATTATATACTTGACGTAACACATTAGATAATCCATAAGCTATGCAACTGCTTAGGAAATATCATGTTCGACCTCACCAACCCCATTTACAGCGACGTAAACGCAGCCCGCCAGCACCTTGAAGCGCTGCATTGGCCTAACGGTCCTGTCTGCCCTCGCTGTGGCGAAGAAACCCGCGTGAAGCGCCTAGAAGGCAAAAGCACCCGCCCCGGCGTTGTTATGTGCAACCCTTGCCGCAAGCCCTTTTCTGTGACCGTTGGCACCGTGTTCGAGGATAGCAAAATCCCGTTGAACAAGTGGCTTATGGGCTTCCGTCTCATGGCTGGCAGCAAGAAGGGTATTAGCGCCCATCAACTGCACCGTTCGCTTGGCATCACTTATAAATCCGCATGGTTCATGGCTCACCGCATCCGCGAAGCTATGGACGGTGCAACTGGTAGCGATCCCCTTGGCGGCAAAGGCGGTAGCGGCGTTGTCGAAGCCGATGAAACTTATGTGGGCGGCAAGGCAAAGAACCGCGCCACCCGCTATCCTGCACCCAAGAAGGCTGTAGTCGCTCTTGTCGAACGTGAAGGCCATGTTCGCAGCTTTCACGTTGCCAACGTCAATGCAAAGAACGTCCGCGCTCTTATTGTAACCAACGTGGACCGCACGGCACATCTCATGACCGATGACAGCCCTATCTATACCCGTTTGGGCAAAGAGTTTGGCGCTCACTACAGCGTCAATCACAGCGCCAAGGAATACGTTGCAATGGGCGGATATAAGCACAGTAACACCGCTGAAAACTTCTTTTCAATTTTCAAGCGCGGCGTCATCGGCACGTATCACCACATGAGCGAAGCGCACCTTGGCCGCTACTGCAGTGAGTTCGATTTCCGTTACAACACTCGCAAAATCACCGATGTAGAGCGCACCGAAATTGCCCTGCTAGGCGCAATCGGTAAGCGCCTGACGTATCAACAACCTCGTGGCATCGCCGCCTAAGACGGCTGACATTCCCCGCGAATTCGGCATCAAAAGGAAACGATATTATGAGTAAGGAGCCACTAATCACAGAGACCGAATTGGAGGCTATGGGAGTGGAGGCGGTGCGTCAAAAATTACTAAACAAGCATCTCAATTTGGAAATATCGTATATCGCAGTGCCTTGGCTTGCCCGCAAAGATCAAGAATCTCGGATTGCAGATGAGGCTTCAAAATCAGCGCAGATGCGGATTGCGCGAAGGGCGAACGCTATTGCAATTGCCGCACTGGTTATAGCTATGATCGCTGCGGTTGCTGCTATTGTAAGTGCCATATTCGGTTATATGGCTGTCGCACCGCAGTAGCCTTACCGCCGCTATTTTGATTGAGACTCTGACGGCTTTTTCTTGCTAGCTTCATGCTTTCGAGGGGGAGTCGACAGAGCGCGTAGCAAAGCAGCGTCACGCCGTTTGTCGGCCTGTTCACAAGGATATTCATTTTTCATCATGCTAATCCCATTATCACATGGCAGATAAAAACGGTAGTGGGAGCGCTCGCGCCATAGGCCGAGAGGCTGCGCTAACACGACTGAAAGCCTATGCCAAAAGCAATGCTACGGACGTTGCTGAAAACCTAGGACAAACTGTCGATCAAGAGACAGACCGAGGGGCAATTATCATTCTGACAACTGCTGTCGAAGATATCCTTGCCCGACGTATTTTGGCGGAAATGGTACCGCTTAATGGCGATGAGCATAATAGGATGTTTGGCCCGGATGCGCCGTTAGGTTCATTTTCTTCAAAGATCAAATTCGCTTATGCGCTCGGGCTGATAAATCGAGAAGCTGTCAAAATATGTGACGTCTTACGCGAAATGAGAAACGCATGTGCTCACAGTGGGCGTCCAATATCGTTCAAAAATGAAGAGCTACGGGACGCTTTCCAGATAATTACCCAAAAGCTTTTCGAGGATGTTCCGACATACGACGAAAAAAACCTGCCAGGAATTTTCAAATTGCATTTGATTTGGGTTGTTGCGTGGTTGATGAGAATAATAAGAACAGGCTCCGAGCAAGAGGCATATGAGCTAGTCCAACGGCTGTTAGATGAGGCTAATGAGGATGCGCGGACCGCCCTGCGTAAACAGAAAGCATCTCAAAAAAAACGTGCGAAACCAAATCAGTCAAAGAGTCGGTTGAATCATAAAGACTAGCCGCTGTGACGCCTGCCTCAATCATCTCTGGCGTAATCTCAATCTCTGCACCGGCCTGTCTCGAATCTTCTGTCATTTGGCACCTGTTACGTCAAGTATATAATTGCCGGCGCAAGTGATTGGCGTGTAATGAGAAATGAGGCGACCAAAGCGTGTGAAAAAGTCGTTGGAATGACGTATAAGCTTCAGAGAGTTGTTGCCAAAGCGCAAGCCATCGTGCTGTGTCAAAAGGAAAGCAACGTTACATGTGAGTCTTTGCTTGATGAAGATGACATTGGTATTTATCGATTTGTCGGCCTTTATTCAGATAACGCAAAAAATATGCGGTCATTTTTGGAAAATTCAGATAATAAAACTAGAAGTAGCGCTGAAACATCTTGTGGAAAAGCGAATGTGAAATGCGTTCTGCGTAAAATGATTGACCTCGATCAAAAGCAAGACACAACCTTTTCAATGATTGATTGACTTTATGACAATAAAAATTGCCCTGCAAAAACACTTTCGCTTCTTGTTATTAGCGTTAATTGCAACACTCCAATACGCACCATCACCGGTTGTGGGAGCGACACCCCAATATACCTCATTTAATCCAACGACAGTGCAAATCCGCAACCGCATGTCTCAGACCTATAAAGGATGCCTGAAAACGAGCGGCGGCGTTACGGCAACAATCCGCAACTGTTCTTCTGCTGAGGCAGCACGTCAAGAATATAAACTCAAAACCGCATATAGCGCTGTGCTTAGGCGCATGACAAAGGGCAATATTCGAGACGCTTTTGTGACGCAGCAGCGACACTGGCTTGGTCAACGCGAAGCATTGTGCCGAAAGGAAATGCAAAAAGGAGGCGGCGGAACGGCTGGATTGCTCATCGGTGACGCTTGCGGGCTGAATGAATTGATACGACGTACGCTGTGGTTTGAAATCCATCGCCCTTAAATTTTGGTCATGAAATTGTACTAGTACGTTTATGTTACTGTATTTATTCAATAAATTATGCGAATTGAATATCCGGATATGACAGTGAATATATTCCTTGGGTCGCAAACCATAGGATGACTTTACTCCTTTTAGGACACAGAGCTATCCCGCCGCAGATATTTTATTAATGTAAAATATCTGCGGCATTTTTATTAAACACTATTGTTGGTTGATGTTAGCGCTCGCTTCAACTGTGTCTTGAACTAAATTCCAACACACATCCGAAGCCTCAAACAGAAGATGCCCGGGATTGCCATATCTTCTTATGACATTTCCCAAATCATCCCCCTCTGTTTTGCCATCAAATTCCGCGCGCACCCAATCGACGCGATAAGTATCAGATTGGCTTTGGTTCATGTCCAGCTTTAGATATTCAAATTTTGAGGGATCCGTTGCCTCTTCGGAATTTTTGGCAACATAATTATAATCGACTGCCCCTACTGGAAAATCATAATAACGTATTTTGGGAATTTTCCGTGCATTGCCGAATGTGGAAAGTGTGATCATAGGCAACGTGTAATGATTGCGAACAGCTTTCGAATGCACAAATATCCAAAAAAATTGAGGAAATGCACGCGCCTTGCAAGCAGTTTCGGCTTGTTTAAGCCAATCTCGCTCCGCATCAGTTATTACAAAAGTTGGCGCATCTTGTGCACCGTCGGCCCCAGCAGTATTAGGTTTTGATGCAATTTCCATAACATTCTTAGACGCAGCATCGTTCGTTTTCTGAGCGGCAACAGCATCGCTTTCATAACATCCGCTTATCAATGAAAGGCTAAATGCGACACAAATATTTGCATTTATCCCAGTGATACGCATCGATGATCTCCACCCATTAAAATTTGTATGGAATAATATATAACAGGAGCATCACACGTAAGAAGGTTCAATTGTGTGCTAGCCCATATAGGTGATTGAATATCCGTCAAAAATCGCTTTTATCGGAGATGAGGAGTAAAATCTCATGCGTGGAAAAGTGATCATATGCGCCATTGCTGGCCAATTTTGCGTGACTGGAATCGCTTTTGCGAGCGGATCGATGTCTATGCCCGAAATCACAACCCAATATGACAGCTTTTCAAAATGCAAAGCTGTCCTGATAAAAGCGCATAAAAATGATATCCTTGCTCATGCAAATGACGGGAAGGTTACGTACAAACCGGCAAATGCGGGCAGTGTTAAATCAATTCATCTGATTGAATTTCAAACCAAGGGTGTAATTTTAAGCAAGAATAAGCAGGCGCACTACGAAACCAGCGCTTGGTATCATCACGGGGGCTGGGATGAGGAACTTGGCAAATATCGCATATCGCATTCATATGACCGCATGAAACGCCATTGCGACGGGGCTTTGTTGCGGACTGTTTCGACCCAGGGCTACACTTTGGAAACTTTTGATGATTCATTGGAAACGCACTGATGCGGCTTAAAATATTGAAAAACCTAACTTTTGTGGTGAGCTTATTGATCATCGGGTCACAAGTGCGCGCGCAACAACCACTACCTCTTCCTCTTCCAATCAAAACTGACATTCCTTCAGATTTCAGCACGGTCATCTGTCCGACGCGCGATGCAGCTCAAGCGATGCTTGGTAATCATTATGTCCCTGATAAAAACTGGTTTGATGCCTCGATATTCTTTTCGGGCCTTAAAACCACAGGCTGCAAACAAGAGAGCGGTCCACTGCGTATCGTCTCAGTGCTTGAACGCAAATCAATTCAAGTCGGACCAAGCGGTATTTATTTGTTTTACCAAGCGGTACGCCCAAATGGCGAAACAATTTACGGCATCGTTCATGAAGCTGGGAATAATGATCACCCTCGCACCCCCTTCGAACGTTGGCTTCAAACCTATGCGCCAGGTGGGATGCTTAAAATAGTGGCTGCGGAAAAACGCGCCTATATATGCAAAAACCCAGCAGTTGCGATGAAGTTTGTTTCTTCAATTCCCGCTGCCACTAGAAAAGGCGTTACGAAAGCTGGGCAATTGCAAGCAAAAGCTATTGCCATAAAATCCAATGGCTGTTCCTATGCCTCTGGAAATTACCGCGTGACGGCGGTTCACAATGAAACATATATCAACCTAGGATATGAAGCGTCCGAAGTCTGGACCGCCCTTACGGCAAGGGATGTGCGAGGTCAGGTGGTTGGATTGGTTTATGATACTGACGTCTATCGCTAGATCAAAATGGTGCAGACAGTTTTTTGTCGCGGACTTTGAAAAATTGTCTGATAGATGAGCTATAATGCGCTTAGACATAACCCATCCTAAAATATCTGTGTTCGACCTGCTTTTTTCAAAGCGCGAAGACAGCCGCCCTCAGGATGAAAAATCTGAGACTGCCCAAGCATGGGTGAGGCTCGTTATTTTATGCCTGATGTCAGCATATATTATTACAGCGAGCATAATGACATCTCCAATCAATGTAATGGAGCCGTGGTCATTTCGTGTATTAAGTATTTATATTATATATGCCCCAATAACATTTGCAATTATTTATCATATTAAAAAATACCCTGGTCATTATGTGGTCCGGCGATTAATTTCGATGATCAGCGATTATACTGCTTTAGGGCTTAGTCTTATTTTGGGTTGCCCCGTCATGATGCCGATCTTCGCCATCATTGTATGGGTGACCGTCGGTAATGGGTTGCGCTTTGGCCGTCGTTATATGTTGATCGCGGCGATCATGGCTCAAGTAACACTTGCCGCGATATTTTTTCTAACCCCATTTATAAAGTCTGATCCGATTTTAGCTGCGACATTGTCGTTGACCGCCCTCGCTGTTCCTTATTATGCTCAGACGCTGCTGCGTGATAATGAAGAAGCACGGCGCATGGCGGAAGATGCAAGCCTCGCAAAATCACGTTTTTTAGCGCAAGCGAGCCATGATTTACGTCAACCTGTCCACGCCATTGGTTTGTTCCTCGCAAGCCTACGTAATACGGGTGTTGATCCAAACCAAGGCCAGATTATCGACCGGATTGATCGGTCTCTACAGGGTGTTTCCAGTCTTTTTCGTACGCTTCTTGACATCTCTACACTCGATAGCGGCGGCGTGTTGCCAAAGGCGGAGACATTTTCTCTTCAAATATTGCTCTCTGAAATCATTCAGCAAAATGCCGAATCTGCTAAATGGATCGGGGCCAACATTCGGCTTGTGCCCAACCGGTACTGGATCGTCGCAGACCGGTCGCTTCTGTCTACAATGATCCAAAACCTTCTTTCCAATGCGATGAAATATGCCCCCGGCAAACTCATCCTGATCGGCGCGCGACGAAGGAATGGCGGCATATCCATCGAGGTTCATGATCGCGGTGAAGGCATATCAGCAGACCATCTGCCCCACGTTTTTGATGAATTTTATCAAATTCGCGAACGCGGTGACCGCGATGTTGAAGGTGTCGGATTGGGTTTATCCATTGTTAGCCGCCTTGCCGGTCTGATGGGGCTATCTGTGGCCATCTCTTCACAGTTGGACAAAGGAACAAGCGTTTATATTCATGGCTTGCTGAACCACATTGGGGAACAGCCAAATGCTATAACAATCAAAATAGATCACACGATGCCACTAAAAGGATATCAGATAATATTGGTTGAAGATAATCAGGACGTCCTTATCGCGACAAAAACGATGATGGAATCATGGGGGTGCACCGTCAGCGCACATACAAAAATTCCTGAAACGCTCTCATCATGTGATCTCATCGTTACAGATTTTGATTTGGGCGGTAAAATTACAGGCAGCGATTGTATCAAACATATTAGAGCCGTTTTGGGGCATGACGTCGCTGCAATTGTGATGACAGGTCATGATGAACACCGTGTCCGCACTGAGTTAAATGACAGTAGTATTCCCGTTTTGATGAAGCCACTACGCCCTGCCGAGCTGCGTTCCACAATTACATCGATGCGTTTGCGATCAGACCAAACACGCTTAATGTACTAGCACAAAACCGATAATGACCGCGCTCAGGGATTTGGCTAGCCTCATAGACTGAGGTGGCCGAATGAAAGCTTTTCCAATTATTTCCCAAGCTCACGCGCTCTTGCTCTTAAGAGTGGTTACAGCGCTCTTGTTCATGGCGCATGCAGTCGTGCGCATCGCAAACGGCTCCATTCCCAATTTCGCAACTTACATGCAATCTGTTGGATTTCCTCAACCAACTGCGGTCGTTTGGGCGATAACTTTGTGTGAACTGATTGCAGGCACGCTGATTATCACAGGATATTATGTCCGCTGGGCAGCAACAAGCCTGTTCATCATTGCCGCCACTGGTATCGTGCTGATCCACAGGCATTTTGGCTGGTTCGTTGGCGAACATGGCACTGGCGGCAGCGAGTATAGTGTTGCCCTGATGATCATGCTGATCGTCGTTGCAGCCACCGACCGCGAAAAAACGTCGGCAGCGTCGGGAACCTCTGCTATTTAGCGCCAATCGGATGGGCTTGAAAAAACGCACCAAGCTCTTGCATCATTACTGACCACCAATTTAAAGTTTGGGAAAAACTCATAGAGCTAACGCCGCCACTGGTTGCCATGTCATATTTGACCATGATGCCGCCCTTGTCCGTGTAAACCATTGTCGCCAATCGCTTGTCGCGATTCCATTGATTTACGAGATCAACTGGAAAATTCTTTGCTGAATCAAACATTGTATAAAACCAAAGCGTTGTGCACTGTTTGCCATCGTTGCAGTCTTCAAACTGGATCGTATAATTATATCCTTTGGCAAATGCCCAAATGTAGGGAACTTTTTCATCAACCGCTATTTTTGTTGGGACAAAGCCAGCGGCTTTCATTGCGGCGACAACGGTTTGGGGATCGCTCGCACACACCAGGTTTTCGCCGCAGGGCACGCGCACAGGAGCTTCGGTTCCCATCGCTGCTGAAGCAGAGAGAAAAAGCAAAGACCCAAATATTTTTTGAACGCTGCGCATCACTAACCCTTTACTTGAAAATAGTGTGTCATGATGCAGTCATGTGGCACCAAGTTCAATAAGGCTAAAGCACTAGCACATCCATAAATATGGTTCGTTAGTCGCAGAGAAACTCGACATTTCCGACAAACCAAACCAATAGAAGGGGATGTACACCCTCCTTTCCGGCCTTAGAATTTTAGAAGCCTCCTCCTTCGTTGCCTCTCCAACAGCAGGGCTCTACCTTGCGCAAATGGGAGCAGAAGTCATCCGCGTGGATCAGATCGGTGGTGGCCCCGACTTCAATCGCTGGCCGAAAGCGGATAATGGCAGCAGTCTTTATTGGGAAAATTTGAACCGTTCCAAAAAATCAGTAGCGATTGATCTAAGTCAGGCTGAAGGCCGCGTGTTGTTGCAAGATTTGGCTGCTGTAACCGGGCAATTCATCACCAATTTTCCAGTGAATGGATTCCTATCGCATGACAAGCTCTCTGCGAAACGCGCGGATATGATTACCGTGCGTGTGATGGGAAATGCTGACGGCAGCCCTGCGCTTGATTATACAGTCAACAGCGCCGTGGGCTATCCTGACTTAACGGGAACAGGACCGGATCCTGTCAACCATGTCTTACCGGCGTGGGATTTGGTCACTGGTGCTTATGCCGCCTTTGCAATGATGACTGCACTTCATCACCGCGCCGCAACCGGCATGGGGCAAGAAATGCGCATTCCATTGTCCGATGTCGCGATTGGCAGTGTGGCCAATATGGGGATGATCGCTGAGGTCATTCACACAGGTGAAGGCCGCGAACGCCTAGGCAACACAGTTTACGGTGCTTTTGGCCGCGATTTTGTGACCAAGGATAGTATTCGTCTCATGATCATGGCGATTACCCCGCGCCAATGGAGCGGGCTTGTTATGGTTTTGGGGATTACCACCGAAGTGGCAATGATTGAATCCAAATGCGGCGTTTCTTTTGCAAAAGATGAAGGGTTACGTTTTACCCACCGCGATATGCTTTTCCCCTTGGTCGAGGGTAATGTGAAAGAATGGAATTATGCTGACCTGAAAGTTGCTTTTGATGCCGCTGGCTGCTGTTACGGCCCCTATCAATCTATGAAAGAAGCAGCACATGATCCTGCCCTTGTTGGGAATAACCCGATGTTTAATATTGCCGATAACCCAAGTGGATTACGCTATCCAGCAGCAGGAGCATTGGCCACGATACCGCAGTATAAGCGGTCACCTGCAAAAAGTGCCCCTCTTCTCGGCGCGCACACTGATGAGATATTAGAGACTGTGCTAGGCCTCTCAACAGGCGCAATTGCAGCACTCCATGACAAAGGGCTGATTTCACAATCATGATACAGGATTACAGCGATATTCGCGCAGAAGTGGCAAAATTGTGTCAGCAATATCCAGGCGCATATTGGCGCGAAAAAGACAAAGGGCGCGCCTATCCAACCGAATTTGTAAATGCCTTGTCTGAAGCAGGCTATCTGTCCGCACTGATCCCGGAAGAATTTGGTGGCGCAGGCCTGCCCATATCTGCTGCCGCTGCAATTTTGGAAGAGATACAGGCGCAAGGGTGCAATGGCGGTGCATGCCATGCGCAAATGTACATCATGGGCACCGTGCTGCGCCACGGATCGGACGCGCAAAAGGCAAAATATTTGCCTTCAATTGCCAACGGCTCCCTCCGCCTGCAGGCCTTTGGCGTTACAGAGCCAACCAGCGGCACGGATACATTATCTTTGAAAACAACGGCGAAACGTGACGGCGACGACTATATCATCAACGGTCAGAAAATCTGGACGAGCCGTGCGGAGCATTCTGATTTAATGCTCCTCCTCGCCCGAACGACGCCGCGCGATGAGGCCCAGAGCCGCACAGCGGGCCTTTCTGTCTTTCTCGTTGATATGAAAGATGCAGTGGACAAGGGCATGACGATCCGCCCGATCGAAACAATGATGAACCATGCGACCACCGAAGTCTTTTTTGACAACCTGCGCGTGCCAGCCGAAAATTTGGTTGGTGAGGAAGGGCAAGGGTTTCGCTATATCCTGTCCGGCATGAATGCAGAGCGCCTGTTGATCGCAGCGGAGTGCATCGGCGATGCAAAATGGTTCATTGAGAAAGCAACGGATTATGCCAAGGAGCGGATATTGTTCAACCGGCCCATCGGTCAAAATCAAGGTGTGCAGTTCCCAATCGCGCGCGCTTATGCACAAATGCGCGCAGCGGAGCTGATGGTCCGTGAAGGTCTGCGAAAATATGAGGCGGGTGAACCCGTGGGGGAGGAAGCCAACATCTCCAAAATGCTGGCGGCAGAGGCCAGCTGGGCAGCGGGAGAGGCCTGTATCCAAACCCACGGCGGTTTTGGCTTTGCCGCCGAATATGACATTGAACGCAAATTCCGCGAAACGCGTCTTTATCAGGTTGCACCCATTTCGACAAACATGATCCTCTCGTACGTCGCGGAACATGTCCTTGGACTGCCGCGATCTTATTGACGCACTGAAGGGTCAAAACCGATGACGACATGGGCCGCTTGGATTGGAAAAACACAGTCGCAGGATGATGTCCTTTCCCCTGCCCTGCAGAAACGGTTTCGGGCGACAATCGACAGTGATGATGCTGGTCAGGGCATTCACTGGTGCCTGTGCCTCCCTGACGCCGTCACGGCGGATTTGGACGCTGATGGCCACCCGAAACGCGGTGGGTTTTTGCCGCCCATTCCCTTGCCACGCCGCATGTGGGCGTCAAGCGCGGTAACTTTCCATGCGCCACTTCACGTTGGTTCTGCCGTCACACGAAAATCCACGGTTGCTAATGTCACTGAAAGAAACGGTGCGTCTGGGCCTCTTATTTTTGTCGATATTGATCATGAAACAACTGCAAATGGCGTTTTAGCGGTCAGCGAACGGCAAACGCTCGTCTATCGGGAAGCGCCAACAGGTGCCGTTGTGCCGCCGCCATTTAGCACACAAATAGAGCAATCTGATTGGCCACTACGCCGCGTCATACAGCCAACCGAAGCGCTTCTCTTCCGCTATTCCGCGCTTACCTTTAACAGCCACCGTATCCATTACGACCACCCCTATGCCACCCAGATTGAGGGTTATGCAGGGTTGGTAGTCCACGGCCCATTGCTCGCCACGCTGCTACTCGACCTCGCGACACGAACATTTGGCGCAGATGCGCTCAAAACATTTGCGTTTCGCGGACAGGCACCAGCGTTTGTGGGCGCGCCACTGCATCTCGTTGGAAATATAGAAGGCAAGAATATAACACTTGCGGTGCTCAGCCCAACGGGCCGAACATTCATGTCCGCAACTGCCACAGTATAACTATTCAGCTTTTTTGAGGGTCAAACCGCCAAAGCGCTTGTTAAAGCGTGCAACCTGACCACCCTGGTCAAGCATGCTAGATTTACCGCCGGTCCAGGCAGGATGCGCCAGAGGATCAATATCCAATGTCATCGTGTCGCCTTCTTTGCCCCATGTTGAACGGGTCGCAAAAATTGTACCGTCGGTCATTTTAACATTGATCATATGATAAGCGGGGTGAATATCTTTTTTCATCAATATAGCTCCAATAAGCGGGCTGGTACCGACCAGCCTTGGGATGCGGAAAACGGCGCACTAGCGTGATGCGGTGTGAACTACAAGTGCTTAGATGCTTAGGCTGGAGGATCAGCGATCATCGCGGTGAAATTGGCTTCAGCTGCCAGTTTACCATTGACCAAAGCGCGGCCAGAAAATTTGCAAACGCTGCTTCGTTTTTGAACGAATTCAACTTCCAAATGCAACAAACAACCTGGTTCAACAGGGGTGCGAAATTTTGCACCGTCAATCGCCATAAAATAGACGAGTTTACCGCTGCCGGTCAGGCCAAGCGATTGAACCGCGAGGATTCCAGCCGCCTGTGCCATCGCCTCAACTATTAAAACACCGGGCATGATAGGGCGTCCAGGGAAATGGCCCTGAAAAAACCCCTCATTCATGCTGACCGCCTTTATCGCCTTGATCGATTTGTCAGGAATGATTTCCTCAACACGGTCAATCAAGAGCATAGGATAGCGATGCGGCAATGCCGCCATGACTGCCCGAATGTCGAGCGGCCCAATGGCGGCATCATCACTCATTTCTGTTATCGCCCTTGTGGCTGAGGTGCTGGAGCAGCGCCTGACGCTGCACCTTTTTGACCTGGCTGCCACCCAGCTGGAGGTGTGATCGATACACTGGGAACGGTTGCGTTCAATTCAGCAACAATATCAGGTGTCAAATCTGTGCCGGGTGTATTTTTTAGAACAGCCTGACGTTGAACCAGCAATGTCACTTTTTTCTTTGCCATGGCTTGTGAGAATGCAGCATCCAATTTGCCATCAATCTGTTCAAGAACATAGGCTTCAACGCGTGAAATTGGCGCTTTCAAACGTTCAATTTCTTGCTGCGCTGCGGCCTGTTTTTCCTGAATGGCTTTTGCCTGGGTTGGAATGGTCGGATTGTTAGGATTGGTTTTAGCGTCAGCCTGAACACGTACAACCATTGCATTTAGTTCTGCTTCAAGCACTTTTGAACGCGTTTCAAGCGCATCAAATTGCGGTTTATACGTCACGCGCATCTGCGATGCGGCTGTTTTCCACGCAGCGGATGTACCGATGACAGCATCAACGTCCGAATAAGCGACCTGAGCAACAGCTTGGCTGTTTGCGATCACAGGGGTCATGGCAATTGCCGAAACAGCAAGAAGCGTTTTTGTCATAAATTTCATCAGAATTGTGTTCCTACGTTGAAAGTAAAGAGTTTTGTATCATCGCCGTTACGCTTGATAAGCGCTCTGGCTATATCAATCCTGAACGGTCCGAAGGGTGATCTCCAATTAACCCCGAAGCCGACAGACAAACGGGGCTTCCATGAATCGCCAAGGAAGGTTTCATTAAACGGAGCAAAGGCAGATGTCCCGGTTGGGCAAACTGTATATTGGTTGGTCGCAGAGGGCGGGGTTCCGGGCGTATTGAGCGTTCCAAAGCTGACCGCGCCTGTCGATATATTCCGACACTGATACTTCACACGATTATCCAAGGGATCAGTGAAATTGGCCAATGTTGTCAGGTTCGGGCGTTTCACGCTGAAAACCGAACCAACATCTAAAAATATCGAAGGCCGCAGCCCAAGTTCTTTGGCACCTGAACCCAGAGGAATTTCAAGCTCTGCTCTGCTCAAATAATAAGCACGCCCCCCAATCGCATCATCGGTGATTTGTTTGGGGTCAGTAACCAATGTGTTCGTTGCCAAATTATAGTTGGCGCGCTGAACACGGGGTCCAATACCACGAATGTCGAACCCGCGAATTTGCGGTTCACCAAGGAAAAAGCGGTCTGTCAAACGGACTTTATCAATTCCAGCACCACGGCTTTGGTTGAAAGGAATGACATATCCCCCTTCAATCCCCACCGAAAAGATGAAATTACCCAAAACGCGCCAATATTTATCAGCATCTACCGAAGTTTTCAGATATTTAACGCTGCCCCCAAGGCCTGCAAAATCTTGGCTAAAGACCAGTCTTTGACCCGCACTTGGCCGCGCGCGGTTGTTCAAATTGTCAAATACCAGACTATACCCCAAAGAAGAGGTTGTCCGTTTCCCAATCGCATCGCACAGATACCGACCCGCGAGCAGAGGATCGCAGTTGCCATTGAAAAAGAATTGGTTCTGATCGAGTGTAATATCATCAAAGCTCAAGCCGTAGCGCCCTGCAACCGACCAAAATTCGGTCACAGGCACCCCAACGCGCAGTTGCAGACCCGTTGTTACTTGCTTGTAGGTTGTGTTGCGGCTGCTGTTGATGAAGTTAAACGAACTTGAATCGCGACGGAATATATCGCCGCCAAGCGCGATATTTTTGTCAAACAAATAAGGCTCGGTGAAGCCAAGTTCGATTGCCTTGGAATAGCTTGAATAATTAACGCTGGCGCGGAGCACTTGGCCCTTTCCACGAAAATTGCGCTGCTGGATTGAAAAATTGAGGATGAAGCGTTCAAGCGATGAAAAACCAGCGGACAGCTGAAGTTCACCCGTCGATTTTTCCTCAACATTGGCTTCCAGAATGATTTTATCCGGTGATGAGCCTGGTTTTTGTTCAATTTCCAATTTCTCTTGGAAGAATCCAAGCGATTGAATCCGGTCTGATGACCGTTTGACCTGAAAACTGTTGAACGCATCGCCCTCTGCAAGGCGGAATTCGCGGCGGATCACCTTATCCTGGGTCAGGGTGTTGCCGTTAATATCAACACGTTCAACATAAACACGCGGCGCATCAGCAATTTTATAGACCAATGTCATGGTCCGCGTATCTTTATCGCGCGTGAAATCTGGGTTTACTTCAGCAAAGGCATATCCAAAAAGACCCGCGCTTTCGGTCAGGCTTTCGACTGTATCCTCAACCATTTTGGCATTATACCAATTGTCCTTCTTGGTCGGAATCGCTGCCAAGTTTGGCTTGAAATCGCGCAAGTCGCTTTCGACCGTTACCTCACCAAATTTGTACCGCTCCCCTTCTTCAACGACATAGGTGACGATGAAATCGCGTTTATCGGGTGTCAGTTCAGCAACCGCAGAAATAACGCGGAAATCGGCATAGCCCTGTGTCAGGTAAAATTGGCGCAATTTGGATTGGTCATAGGCCAATTTATCAGGATCATAACCAGACTTTGAACTGAGAAATTTATAGAAACGGGCCTGCTGCGTGGCCATTTCGCCCTGCAACTTGCTGTCCTTAAATTTCTCATTGCCGATGATGTTGATCTGGCGGACCTTCGATTTTGGCCCTTCGCTGATTTCAAAAACAATATCGACGCGGTTCTGATCAAGCATGACCATCTTGGGTTCAACACTAGCGGCAAAGCGGCCTTGACGTTGATACAGGTCAATAATCCGCGCCACATCAGCACGTGTTTTTGAACGCGTGAAAATTGTGCGCGGTGCCAATTTAATTTCAGGGCGAATCTTTTCTTCTTTCAGCCGTTTATTACCCTCAAGTAGGATGCGGTTGATGACGGGATTTTCCTTCACCTCGATCGTCAACGCGCCTTTATCATCGCGAATTTGGACATCGGCGAACAATTCTGTTTCCAACAAATCGCGCAGTGCATCATCCAGCGTTTCAACGCTGTAGGGTGATCCGGCACGCAATTTAACATAAGATCGCACGGTTTCTGGTTCGATACGCTGAGACCCGGTCACATTGATTGATTTAATGACATAGCCCCCCAACGCAGCAGAGGTCGCTGCAGCAGGTGCTTCGTTAGCCGTCTGAGCATAGGCAGGCATCGCCAATGCCGACAGCGCACATCCGATCAGTAAGGCCGTTTCAAAACGGCGGCCAGATTTTTGAATCATTTTAACCGTCACGCGCATTTCGCCTTTTTCAAAATCTAACCAATCAATCCAGCAAGCCGTGACCAAATGCCCAGCGAAACCAAATCGTTAAACGTTACCAACACCATTAATCCCAGCAAAGCCACCATGCCAGACCGAAACGCCATTTCCATGACGCGCGGGCTCGTTGGTTTTCGCCGAATTGCTTCAAGCGCATAGAAGGAGAGATGACCACCATCAAGCATTGGGATTGGCAATAGGTTGATGAACCCCAAATTAATCGAAATCATCGCCACCAAAGAAATGAAGTTTTGCCACCCCAATGTCGCGACCTGTCCGCTGATTTGAGCGATCTTAATCGGACCACCCAATTCTTCGATAGGCCGTTTCCCTGTGATGATCTGAACAATGCCGGTCATCATCTGACGCAAAATGCTGACCAGCCGCTCTGCCGCAATTTTAGGGGCCTCAAACAAGGAAACATCAACAATAACTGGACGCGGCGGACCAATGCCAATCCGGCCGATCTTATAAATATTTCCAAAACGGTCGGTTTCACGGACTGTTTCAGGCGTGATCATGCGAATGTCTGATTGACCATTGCGGATATAAGCAACAGAAAGCGGTTCACCCGCGCGCTCCATCACCAGCGGGTAAATATCATCAAATCTGTGGATCGCCTGCCCATCAATTTGGGTGATCAAGTCGCCCTTTTGCAAACCGGCTATATCTGCGGCTGATCCTGAAACGATTTCAGAGATGACTGAAGGTGTCCGGCTGTCACCGTAAGCAAGGGCAAAACCGGCCAAAATCAGGAAGGCGACAATGAAATTGGTCACCGGCCCCGCCGCGACGATCAGCGCGCGCTGCCAAAGGGTTTTGGATTGGAATGTCTGGTTGCGCTCTACCTCAGGCAATTTCTGCCATTCTGGATCCGCCACACTGGCGGGGTTCATATCCCCTGCAAAACGGACATAACCACCAAGGGGCACCCAACCAATTTTCCAGCGTGTACCCTTTTTGTCGGTCCAGCCCGCAATTTCAGTGCCAAAGCCGATGGAAAAGACTTCCGCCTTTACCCCAAACCAACGCCCCACCAAATAATGGCCCAGCTCATGCACGAAAACGAGCGGCCCAATCGCAAGAATGAAAAACAAAACGGTCCAGAGGAAACCGGGCGCTTCAATCATACAGGAAGTGCCTCCATATGCTGCACGGCCCTTTGCCGCGCTTCGTTATCAATGGCCAAAACATCATCGAGTGAATCCGGCGAAGGCGGGTCATAGCCGCCCAACACGCTTTGCACAATCGTTGCAATTGCTGTGAAGGCGACACGGCGGTCCAGAAACGCAGCCACGGCAATTTCATTCGCTGCATTGAGAATGGCTGGCTTGGCTCCTCCCTCTGTCAGGCACTGCCGCGCCAATGCCAAACAGGGAAAACGTTCATAATCAGGCGATTCGAATTCCAATTTGCCAATCTCAGCGAGATTCAATTTGGCTACCGGCGCGTCCATTCGGTCTGGCCACGCCAAGCAATATGCAATCGGAGTGCGCATATCAGGCGAACCAAGCTGCGCCAACGTCGATCCATCAACATATTCAACCATAGAATGGATAACCGATTGTGGGTGCACAATCACATCAATCTGATCTGCGGTAACGGGAAAAAGATGAAATGCCTCAATCAGTTCCAGCCCTTTGTTCATCATCGTTGCGGAATCGACGGAAATTTTCGCGCCCATTGACCAGTTTGGGTGCTTCACAGCCTGTTCGGGGGTGACGCGTGACATCTGATCCAGCGACCATGTTCGAAACGGCCCGCCGCTTGCGGTCAAGGTGATTTTTCGAATGCGGTTTGCATTATGGGTTTCAAGGCATTGAAAAACGGCATTATGTTCCGAATCAACAGGAAGCAAAGTCGCGCCGCTACGCGCCACCGCCTGCGTCATGACGCGCCCCGCAGAAACCAACGCTTCCTTATTGGCGAGCGCAATCGCTCCGCCGCGGGCAATGGCACGCATGACCGGACGCAACCCCGCACAGCCGACAATTGCCGCGAGGGTCAGATCCGCCCCCTCACCTGCTGTATCGGCAATGGCATCTGCCCCAGCTGCCACAGCAATTCCGCTGCCGGTCAGGGCCATACGCAGCGCAGGCAGTTGCGTTTCATCGCCAATCACGGCCATTTGCGCAGATGTTGCCAAAGCCGCCTTGGCCAGTCCCGCCACATCGCGTTGTGCGGTTAGCGCAACAACCCGAAAAGCATCGGGGTGACGTAGCACAAGGTTCAAGGTCGATTGTCCAACCGAACCTGTCGCCCCCAGAACCGTGATGGTTTTGGGTGACGTCATGCTGCCAGTTCTACAAAGATAAAGAGGGCGGCAATCGGCACTGCTGTTACCACGCCGTCAAGCCGGTCAAGCGCACCGCCGTGCCCTGGCAACAATTTACCGCTGTCCTTCAAACCGGCTTTCCGCTTGAGCCAGCTTTCAAAAAAATCACCAGCCTGTGCACAAATGGCCAAAAACGGGCTCGTGATCGCTAAATTGTGCGGCAATTGGCAATATGCTTCCAACACCAATCCAAGCGCCAAAGCAGCGATCATTCCGCCAATCAAGCCAGCCCAGGTTTTATTCGGGCTAATGGCTGGCGCAATTTTGGGTCCACCAATTGATCGCCCTGCAAAATAAGCGCCAATGTCTGTCGCCCAAACCAATGCCAACGCCCAAAATGCAAGGAGCAAGCCTTCATCCTGCCCGCGGATCCACAGCAAAGCCAGGATGGGAAATCCAACATAGAGCGCACCCGCGCCAAAACGGAAATTACGTTTGATGAGGATCAGGAAAACCGCAGCCCCAAGAACGAATCCAAACGCAAGGAAACTGGGTCCAGCCGCAATCGGAGCCATAATCGCCAAAGGCACGCAAAGCGCGAATTGCGCCAGCCGACGGTGCTCGCTTTGCTTCATCAGATCGGCCCATTCACCGATCATAATGATGCCAGCCGCGACAGCCAGCACCCAAAAACTATTCCCGCCAAACCACAAGGCACCAACCGCAATGGCAATCAGGGTAACACCAACGACAATGCGGGTTTGAAGTTCGTTCATATGCCGCCAAAACGACGTTCGCGCTGGGCATATCGCGCAACGGCATCAGCAAGCTGATCCGCGCCAAAATCTGGCCACAGCGTGTCAACAAACAGCAATTCAGCATAGGCCAATTGCCACAGCAGGAAATTAGACAAACGTTGTTCACCCGATGTCCGAATGAGCAGATCAGGCGGCGGCAAAGCGGCCGTATCAAGGCGCGCTTCGATCATGTCAGCGTCGATGGTCGCTGGATCAAGCGTTCCCGCTTTCGCTTCCTCAGCTAGAGCGCGCGTCACCTCGACCAGCTCATTTTGTGACCCATAATTCAGCGCTATGACCAGCGTTGTTGAAGTGTTGGTCGCCGTCCGCGCAATCGCATCATCAATCAAAGTGACGAGATCCGGCGCCAAGGCGCGGTAATTGCCAATAACCCGCAATTTCACACCATTTTGGGCGAGTTCATCAATATCGGTTTCAATGAAGCGCCGCAGCAGTCCCATCAAATCATTGACTTCATCTGCTGGTCGCCGCCAATTTTCAGTTGAAAATGCGTATAAGGTTAGAACCTCTATGCCCAGATCGCCGGCTGCGCGCACCGTATTGCGTGCGGCCTCGATCCCTTTGCGGTGGCCGGCTAAGCGCGGCAAATGGCGTCGCTTCGCCCAGCGGCCATTGCCGTCCATAATGATCGCAACATGGCGGGGAACATTCCCCTGCCCTGCTCCAGTCTTAGACGCAGGCGCGGTGCTCACTTGCCGAGGATTTCCTTTTCCTTGTGCGAGCTGGCGGCATCAATGTCGGCAATCGCTGCGTCGGTGATCTTCTGCACCTCAGTTTCGAGGCGTTTGCGATCATCCTCGCTTATTTCCTTCTTTTGTTCGTCAGTTTTGAGGCTGTCCATCCCGTCCCGGCGCACATTGCGCGCGGCAATCTTCGCCTTTTCGGCATATTGATTTCCCAATTTGACCAGTTCCTTACGGCGTTCTTCGGTCATTTCGGGGATGGGAAGGCGAATGTTGTTGCCGTCCGTAATCGGATTAATGCCAAGCCCCGCATTGCGGATCGCCTTTTCAACGGGCGTGATGTTGGATTTATCCCAAACCTGCACCGAAAGCATACGCGGATCGGGTGCAGAAACGGTCGCAATTTGATTGAGCGGCATATTCGACCCGTAAACCTCAACCACAATCGGATCGAGCAAGGACGTGTTGGCGCGGCCAGTGCGCAGGCCCGCAAGATCACCTCGGAGCGATTCAACCGCACCCTGCATCCGGCGCTCAATATCAGTTTTGCTATAGGCTGGCATCAGTTCTGCTCCTCATTCTGGACAATCGTCGAAATGCCCTCGCCGGCAAGCACTTTGGCAAGATTGCCCTGCTCACGGATCGAAAACACGACGATCGGAATATTGTTATCACGGCATAGTGCGACCGCACTGGCATCCATTACTTTCAAATTGTCTGAAAGCACGGTGTTAAAGCTTAGAGATTCATAACGTTTTGCCGTCGCAACCTTTTTGGGGTCGGCATCATAAACGCCGTCAACCGATGTGCCCTTGAACAAAGCATCACATTTCATTTCGGCCGCACGCAGCGCCGCACCAGAATCAGTCGTAAAATAAGGACTGCCAACACCAGCGGCAAAAATAACGACCCGGTCTTTTTCCAGATGACGTTCTGCACGGCGGCGGATCACGGGTTCACAGACGGCATCCATCTGAATCGCGGATTGCACGCGGGTGTGGACACCCAATTGCTCCAACGCATTTTGCATCGCCAGTGCGTTCATAATGGTGGCGAGCATCCCCATATAATCGGCCTGTGCGCGGTCCATGCCCTGCGCAGCGCCCGCCATCCCCCGGAATATATTACCGCCGCCGATGACCAGGCATATCTGAAAGCCCGCCTCTTTGGCCGCTTTCACCTCACCGGCCATGCGGGTCACGGTGACGGGATCAATGCCATAACCTTGATCGCCCATCAGGACTTCGCCAGATAACTTCAAAAGGATGCGGTTGAAGCGAGGGCGCGCCATAGGTTTCAGGTCTCTCTTCGTTGTTTTTTAATATGGAAACGGCGCACACCCTAGTGCGGGTGCGCGCCGATGCCAAGCGTGCAGAAGATGTTAAACGCCAGCGGCGGCGGCAACCTCTGCTGCAAAATCGCTTTCCGCTTTTTCAATGCCTTCACCAAGCTGAAAACGGACATAATCAGTCAATGTGATTGATGTACCTGCTTCCTTGCCAGCAGCAGCGATAACGTCTGCAATTTTGGTTTTTCCGTCCATCACGAACAGCTGATTAAGAAGTGCGTTTTCTTTGACAAACTTCGCAATCGCGCCGTCAACCATTTTGCCAAGGAATTCAGCAGGCTTGCCGGATTCAGCAGCCTTTTCAGTGGCAATCGCGCGTTCCCGCACGATAACATCAGCAGGAATGCCTGCTTCGTCCAAAGCCAGCGGGAAAGCCGCAGCAACATGCATCGCCAACTGCTTGCCCAGTGCTTCAAGCGTTGCCGCAGGAGCCGCACTTTCAAGCGCAACCAACACGCCAATCTTGCCAAGCCCCGGGGCCGCAGCATTATGAACATAGGCAACAACCGCCCCCTCATTCACGCTCAAACGCTTGGCGCGACGAAGGTTCTGGTTTTCACCAATGGTTGCAATGTTGTTAGTGAGCACATCAGAAACGGAGCCGCCCGCAGGATGTGATGCCGCAGCCAGAGCCGCAATATCATCACCCGTTTCAAGCGCAATCGTTGTAACCGTGCGGACAAAATCCTGAAACTGTTCATTTTTGGAAACGAAATCGGTTTCACTATTCACTTCAACAGCAACGCCGGTTGTGCCGTTCACAGCAACACCGACAAGTCCTTCAGCTGCGGTACGGCTGGACTTTTTCGACGCTGTCGCCAATCCTTTGGCGCGCAACCAATCAACCGCAGCGTCCATATCACCGCCGGTTTCGGTCAATGCTTTTTTGCAATCCATCATCCCAGCGCCGCTGGTTTCGCGCAGTGCCTTCACTGCTGCAGCTGTGATTTCAGCCATAGTTAAATCCTTTAAGGTAGGGTTGGCCCCCGCATCAAGCCAGACTTGAGTTTACCCTGAGCGCCTGCAAGACAGTCAAAGGGCGGGGGCCAACAATATTATGCTTCTGGCGTTGCTTCTGGCGTTGCTTCGACAGCGGCCGTTTCTTCAACAGCAACCGTTTTAACCACTGGTGCAGCTTCAACGACTGGAGCCGCTTCGACAACAGCCACAGTTTCCACAGCAGGTTCAGCCAAAACAGCTTCTGCTGGCGGCGTATCCATCGCGCCAAGATCAACACCGCGCGCCGCAGCGCCGCTTTGGCCACCGCGTGTCGCCGCAGCCGCAATCGCATCGCAATAAAGACGCAGTGCGCGGCTGGCATCATCGTTAGCTGGTATTGGGAACGAAATGCCGTCTGGTGACACGTTCGAATCGAGGATCGCTACAACCGGAATGCCAAGAACATTGGCTTCCTTAATGGCGAGTTCTTCCTTGTTCGCGTCGATCACGAACATCACGTCAGGAATGCCACCCATGTCACGGATGCCGCCAAGCGAAAGTTCAAACTTGTCGCGTTGACGCGTCAATTGCAGAACTTCCTTCTTGGTGAGACCAGCGGTATCGCCCGCCAGCTGCTCTTCCATCGCCTTGAATTTCTTGATTGAACCAGAAATTGTCTTCCAGTTGGTGAGCATGCCGCCCAACCAGCGGTGGTTGACATAATGTTGGCCTGAAGCACGTGCAGCAGCAGCGATTGGCTCCTGCGCCTGACGTTTTGTACCAACAAACAGAACCTTGCCGCCGCGCGCAGAAGTTTGCGCAACGAAATCAAGCGCACGCGCCATCAACGGAACAGTCTGTGAAAGGTCAAGGATATGAACGCCGTTACGATCGCCAAAGATGTAAGGCTTCATTTTAGGATTCCAGCGGTGTGTCTGGTGTCCAAAGTGCGCGCCAGCTTCCAACAGCTGGTGCATGGTGACGATAGGTGCCGCCATGGGGATAATCTCCTTCCGGTTAGTCCACTGAGAGGCGAGAATAGAGCGACGCCCTACACCGGTTTATGTGCCTCCCATGCGGGATTGAGCGGCGCGCTTAGCGGGGACAGGCGGGGAATGCAAGCGCGGACATGAAAATGCCCCGCCAAATTGCTTTGACGAGGCACTTATTGAACATAAAACAGTTAAACCAATAATGGCCCTGCCACCCTGCGACGGCGCAGTGCCGATCCCGCAAAGCCAAAGCCAATCAAGAGCATTGCCCATGTCGCAGGTTCTGGCACAGCGCCCGTTGGAGGGAATACGGTTGTGACATCAATCTGACGGATATCATCAAAGTTGCCAACTGCCGTATTTGCGATGTTGCGCCATCCCGTGAAGGTAATCGACGAGAATGTTTCCCCAGCATTGCCGAAAATAAAATATTTATTCTGGCCATTCCCAAGTGAAATATTGTCAAAAATGGTCACCCCGCCACCAACATGGTTGAGGGTAATATCAGCAAAGAACGGGTTACTCCGATTTGTGCCGCTCACGTTTAAGTTGAAATCAATTGCCGAGAATGCGTTGGCCACGTTCGTTGGTGTCATCGTTAAAGTGTGCCACCCGCCACCAATCGTCGCATGCCCATTGCCATTTGATTCAAGCGTGGTCGGGCTGGTAAAGGTGT
>JAYUPB010000102.1:0-25833 GCA_043760405.1 Sphingomonadales bacterium | reverse complement strand
TCGGCATTATGGGCGGAACCTATCTTGATAAAAGTGTGCGCCTCAACCGCCCCACGGTAAAAAAATGGGAATCTCTGGCAATGTTAGGGGTCGCGTATAAATTCTAAACAATTGGGGCTGCCGCTCATCCGGCGGCCCCTTTTTTTGATCATTGAGGTAATGTCATATGCGCCACATCAGGGGGCTTCCAAAAAACCTATCTATTGGAATTTTGGGCAGTATTACTTTGCTGGGTTTTGTCGCGACAATGATCAGCGCTGGGCAGTATCTTTTTGTTCAAGAAGCATATTTTGATTTTTTTGGCGAGCGTGATCCCAGCGGCGCATTCCGTTCAACTGCGTTATTGCACATTGTTCCTGCGATGGCGGCCTTGATGATTGGGCCGCTGCAAATGTTATCGCCTTTGCGCTATCAATACCCACGTTTTCATAGAGCCGCCGGTTGGTGCTATGTTTTTAGTGTTATTCTGAGCGGTGTTAGCGCAATTCTGCTTACGCCTAATATTCTTGGCGGTGCTATGAATGATATCGGTTTTACCCTCCTCGCAATTTGCTGGATCATCACGACACTTGTGGCTGTTTATCATGCCACGAACCGACAGCAGACGGCGCACCGTATATGGATGGTTCGTTCCTTTGCGCTAACGTTTGCTGGCGTGACCCTTCGTCTGCACTTAGGCATCTTTCAAGCATTTGGTCTGACCTTTTCAGAAGCATATGCGATTGCTGCCTGGTCAAGCTGGATACCAAATCTTTTGATTGCAGACATCTGGTTGCGGCGCGATGCCGTGCGGCCCGGGGCAACACTAAAGATAGAAAATTGCGCAGGCAGATGAGCGCACAATTGATGTTTTTCAAATCAAGCAGCACGCCCTTTTCACCCACCCCATACCCACGGTGAAACGCTGCTTGGTGGGCCCATCTCTCCACCCCGAGATGGGCCCAAATATGGGGTTTTACGAAACGTCTTGAGATCGCGGCGATCATCCGTCATTTGCAACGTAATGTTTCGTCGTTTCATCCCTGATCGTTTCATCCTTATCTTGCTTGCGACAATTGCTGTGGCGAGCCTGCTTCCAGCGCGCGGCCAAGGTTTGAATATTGTTGGCACAGTTTCAAACGCTGCAATTTTTAGCTTGTTCTTCTTTCACGGCCTTCGCTTGCCCCGCGATGCGGTGTGGGCCGGTTTGAAGCATTGGCGCTTGCAAATCAGTGTGCTGTTGCTGGTTTTTGGGGTGTTACCGCTGTTGGGCTTTGGCCTGTCGCAACTGTTGCCGCATATCCTATCACCCGGGCTATGGCTGGGCATGTTTTTTTTATGCGCGCTGCCTTCTACGGTGCAGTCCGCCATTTCCTATGCCTCATTGGCGGGCGGAAATGTAGCTGCGTCGGTGATCGCCTCGGCAGTGTCTAACCTGTCCGGGGTCATTATGACGCCGCTGATCTTTGCTGCACTCGCGCATATTGGGGGAGACGCACAAGGATTAGGGGCAATCACAAAAATCGCGTCACTGTTGCTGTTGCCGTTCACCCTTGGGCAGATCGCGCGCTTGTGGCTTGCGGCGTGGGCGGAGCGGCATCGAATTTGGATAGGTCGCATAGACCGGTTTACAATCGTTTTGACGATCTACGCAACGTTTAGTGCGGCTGTTAATGAAGGGCTTTGGAACCGATTGAACGGGCAGGATTTTGCAATTCTGACTTTACTTGTGCTCGTCTTGCTAGGATTTGCCTTTGGCGCCGCGTGGGGACTGGGCGGCTTGATCGGCTTGGCTCGCGAAGACAGGATCACTCTGCTCTTTTCAGGATCACACAAATCCCTTGCAACCGGCGCGCCGATGGCCCGGATTATGTTTTCCGGGGCAGAAGCAGGGCTTATCATCATCCCTTTGATGCTCTATCATCAACTGCAGTTGTTTATCTCGGCATGGCTGGCGGCACGCTTGAGCCGTCCTACTTGAATAATACAGCAAGTGTCGCCATGTTGATCCGAGTTCAGCCATAGGAGGTTCGTTTGGCCACAGAAGTTCAAGAAGCAGAAATCATTCTGAATGCGCCTGATGCGGTGCCACCTGTCGCGCCCGAAAAGGCATCAGGCTTGGTTCCGATCAAGGATGAACAGCGCAGCCAACTCGACTCCAAAGCAGATGAGTTTGTGGCGGAACTGGCCTTGCTCGATCCTAACTCACCGGAATTTGGTAAGAAGGTTGACCAACTAACGACGATGGGTCGCAAGGAAATTGCCGAGGCGGCGGGGCAATCCAACCGCTTTCTTGATCGCCCGGTACGCGCGATGAACCAGGAAACGGGTGTTGGCGCTGATCTGGCCGAATTGCGCCGGACGATCGAAGACCTTGATCCGGGTAAGAAAGGTGATTTGTTTACCCCGAAAAAATTGTTCGGGATCATCCCTTACGGCAACAAAATGCGTAATTATTTTGATGGCTATAAATCAAGCCAAGGCCATATTGCGTCGATCCTGTCCCACCTTGCGTCGGGCAAAGATGAGCTTTTGAAGGACAATGCTGCGATTGACGTTGAGCGGCAAAATTTGTGGGCGGCAATGGGCCGGTTGGAACAGATGATCCATGTCGCCAAAGCGCTGGACGCAAAACTTGAAGACAAGTCCAATGACGTTGAAATCACCGACCCCGCGAAAGCCAAAGCCATCCGCGAGACGGCGTTATTCTATATTCGTCAGCGCACACAGGATCTGCTGACGCAGATGGCGGTGACGGTGCAGGGGTATCTCGCCCTCGATCTGGTCAAAAAGAACAATGTGGAACTGGTCAAGGGCGTTGACCGCGCCTCTACGACGACAGTGTCAGCATTACGAACAGCGGTGACGGTGGCACAGGCGCTTGTTGGGCAAAAACTTGTGCTGCAACAAATTACCGCGCTCAACACGACGACCGCGAACATCATCGATTCAACCGGAGAAATGCTTAAGCATCAGACCGCGCAAATCCACGAACAGGCGGCTTCGAGCACGATCCCGATGGAAACGCTGCAACGTGCATTCCAAAATATCTACATCACCATGGATCAGATCGATACGTTCAAGGCAAAGGCGCTGATTTCGATGAAGACCACAGTGAATACGCTGTCGGATGAAGTCGAAAAATCAAAAGGCTATATCGCGCGTGCAGAAGGACAGGCACAGGCGGCGTTAGAGGGGGGAAGTGCCAATCCCTTTACGCCAATCGCATGACGGATTCTGATCGTATCCTGCAACGTGCTGAGGCAGCTTTGCGGCGACATGGCTCTGAACCACGTTTAGAAAAACGTGCACGGCAAAGGCAACGCGCAGGATTTTTCCGAAAATTGGGCCGGGTGGCGATGGTTGCTGTCGGCCTTGTTATCGGACTGCCTCTGTGGGGCCTGATGATTGGTCCGGTTGGCACCACGGGACTTATGTTGGCCGTTTTAGCATTTATTTTGGCGAGCATCGCGATCATGCTGATGCCAAATCATATTCTTGGCGTTGAGAACGTCCCAACAACCGACCTTGCGCGCTTGCCGTTGCGGACAGAAGAATGGCTCTCCAATCAACGTGCAGCACTCCCGGCTCCGGCAGCACGTTTGGTTGACGGGATCGGCGTGAAATTGGAAATGCTGGCGCCGCAGCTTCAGGCGCTGAACGATAAAGAACCCGCAGCGTTTGAAATACGGCGTTTGATCGCCGATGAACTGCCCGAACTTATCAACGGCTATGCGCGCGTGCCCCACCATCTTCGCGCGGAGGGCCTGAACGGCATGAGCCCTGACAAGCAATTGGTGGATGGACTTGCGGTCGTGGACAGCGAGCTTGCGCGCATGAGTGAACAGCTTGCAGCAGGCGATCTTAATAAACTTGCCACGCAAGGTCGCTATCTGGAGATTAAATATCAGGGTGATGTAGGGGGATAAGCATTGGATGCCCCACAAGGATTCGAACCTCGATAGACGGAATCAGAATCCGTAGTCTTACCGTTAGACGATGGGGCATTAATGCGCGCTGCAAATAGGTTTTGCCGCGCCCGCTGTCAACAATCGTGCGCGCAGCTTGTTATAAATCCTGAACAGGACTAGTATTTGTTCAAGTACCGACGGGATTTCCCGGACGGAGAACATAAGAGTGATTAGGCCTATGGTGGATCAATCCGCCTTTGTGCCACCTGTAACCGGCAATTTTGGATCGGGGAGGGTGGTCCGCCCTGACTCCCGTAAACCGCGGGGGACGGGGCGATTCCCATCGAGGCGCACCTTTGCTGCCCTTGATCTTGGGACCAACAATTGCCGGCTGCTGATTGCCCGACCGGAGGGTGACCGCTTTGTTGTGGTCGACGCTTTTTCGCGAATCGTACGGCTGGGTGAAGGATTGACCACAACCGGTCTGTTAAGCGATGCTGCAATTGAACGTGCGGTGGTCGCACTCAAAATATGTTCGGAAAAGCTGGTTCGCCGTCAGGTTTTTATCGCCCGTTCGGTCGCGACAGAGGCATGCCGCAGAGCCGATAACGGTATGGATTTCGTCGCGCGGGTGTACCGCGAAACCGGCATCAAGCTTGATGTCATTACAGCGCAGGAGGAAGCACGGTTGGCGGTGTTGGGCTGTCATACGCTGCTTGAACCCGGAGATGGCCTCGCGCTCATTTTTGATATTGGCGGGGGATCAACAGAATTGGTGTTGCTCGATACTTCTGGTGCCGAGCCGCGCACATTGGATTGGCTCAGTGTTCCGTGGGGTGTGGTGTCATTAAGCGAAGCAGAACCCCACGATTCCGATTGTCCTGACATGCGTGCCGCTGGCTATGCGCGGATGCGTGGTTTGGTTTCGGATAGTTTTGCTGCCTTTCTCTCCCGCTTGCCCGTCGGAACAATGGCCCCCCGCTTGCTGGGGACAAGTGGTACAGTCACCACACTTGCCAGTGTGCATTTGCAATTGCCAACCTATGATCGACGTCAAATTGATGGGCTGCATGTCGATGCAGCTGCGATGCGCGGCGTGTGCAGCGATATGGCGCGACTTTCATTCGATGAACGTGCGGCGTTGCCCTGCATCGGTCCCGAACGTGCCGATTTGGTTGTCGCTGGTTGTGCTATTCTCGAATCGATTTTCGATATTTGGCCAGCTGAACGTGTTGGCGTTGCGGACCGCGGTATCCGCGAGGGTATTTTACGACAATTAATGGCAAAAGAAGGACGGCGATGAAAAGCCCAACAGCGGGACGGACACGCGTCAAAACAGCCAAGGGTCGCAAGGTAGGGTCAACGCGCTGGCTGGAACGACAGCTGAATGATCCCTATGTCAAAAAAGCGCGCGCGGAGGGGTATCGCAGCCGCGCTGCGTATAAGCTGATCGAACTTGATGAACGCTTCGGTTTTCTAAAAGGGGCAAAACGCGTTCTTGATCTTGGCATAACGCCGGGGGGCTGGTCACAGGTTGTCCGCAAGCAATGTCCAAAGGCGAGTATCGTCGGCATTGATTTGCTGCCCTGCGATCCGATTGACGGTGTTGAAATCGCCTTGATGGATTTCATGTCTGACGAAGCGCCGGTTTGGCTTGAACAGGCGCTTGGTGGCCCAGCTGATATTGTACTGTCTGATATGGCGGCCAATACTGTGGGGCATCCGCAAACCGATCATTTGCGCACGATGGCGCTTGTCGAAGCGGCGGTTGATTTCGCATGTCAGGTGCTAAAACCAGGCGGAGTTTTCGTGGCAAAGGTGTTGGCTGGTGGCGCAGATGATAATCTCGTTGCGATCCTCAAACGCAATTTTACCGCCGTAAAACACGCCAAGCCCCCTGCCAGCCGCAAGGGATCATCAGAATGGTATGTCGTGGCGCAAGGATTTAAGGGCGTGCGGACAGAAGCGTCCTAAAGCTGTTTCTAACCCTTTTTCGCGGCGCGCGCTTCAGCGATGGCAGCTTTTAGCGCTTCGTAACCGACTGCGCCGACCATGACTTTATCCCCCACGACCCAGCTCGGTGTGCCACTTAATTGAAGTGCACGCTGCAACTCCGCACTTTTGTTGAGCTCACTTTCAATAGCAGATGATTTAATATCATCACGGGACTGCGCTTTATCCATACCGGATTTGTCCTGTACACTATCGATAACGGCGGCTGAGGGACGACCCGCTGCAAACATAGCCTTGTGGAACGCCATATATTTACCCTGTTTCGCCGCACTCAGGCTGACGCGCGCGGCATCATCGCTTGTTTGACCAAGCACAGGCATTTCGCGGTAAACAACCTTCAGCTTCTTGTCTTCCAACAGCAAACGTTCAACATCGGCAATGCTGGTGCGGCAATATCCGCAAGCATAATCGAAAAATTCCACCAACACGACATCGCCGTCCGCAGCACCTTCCCATGCGCCCGCGAAAGGCGTTTCAATCGCTTTGCGGTTGGCGATGACGGTTTTGGAAAGTTCGCGCGCCTGAAGGTTTTGCATGGCTTCGGGAAGAATTTCAGGGTGTGACAGAATATATTCGCGAACGATCTTTTCAATGGCGGCGCGGTCCGTTGTCTTGACGGGGTCTCCGCTTCCTAATGCCAATGCGGCACCTCCAATACCAATTATCGCAGCCACACCAGCAATTGCCATTCTTATACCCCCTTCACGCGTCATCGCTTTTTCTTTTCCTGCTCAACTTCTGTGCGAGACACCATTGCGATGTCTTCAGCGCGGATCCAATCGGCAGATCCTTTGGGAATGCCGCGCAGAGCCTCTTCGGAATGGAGCAAAGCCAATTTGGAGCGTCCTTCTAAATGATAGCGCTCCGCCGTGGCGAGGGCTGCGCGTGGGCGATCCCCCGATTGTTCATACACAACACCCAGTTGATACCAGGCGAAAGGATTTTCATTATCTTTGGCGACAGCGGCTTTAAGGATGCGTGTCGCTTCAGCATAATTGGCTTTATCTTCGGTTGCGATCAGGGCGTGGCCAAACAGGCTGGCGATGAGCGGCTGGGCATTCGTCTCCGAAACAGCCTCCCGAAGCAGTGGCAGCGCATCTGTAGGTTTTCCAGACTCCAAAAGTATCTGGCCCTTAAGTTCAAGGAAGTAAGGGTCATGCGGCTTCAGTGAAAGAAGGCTGTTAACTTCATAAAGGGCTTTGTCCGGATAGGCAGAACGATGCCATGCATAGGCACGCGCATAGTGACCCGGAATAGATTTGTCTTTTTCAGGATAATCGATCAGGGTTTGGCGCGGTTCTGCAACAAATCCCTTCAATTTGGCTTTTACGCGCTGAAACCGCGCTTCGAGCATGGGATCAGTTTGGGCGTTCCACGCTGGGTCAATCTGATAACGTTCCAACAGAACGGCGATCCGTTCGCCGGACAAAGGGTGGGTGCGATTGTAACTGTCTTCCTGCGGGATAGCATAGCGGAATTCTATATTTTGCAATTTTTTGAAAAAGGCAATGGAGCCACGTCCGCTTATCCCAGCCTTGGCCAAATATGATGCCCCCGCTGCGTCTGCACTTGATTCTTGTGTGCGCGTAAACGCCAGAAATTTGCCAAGTGCTGCCTGTTGGCCAGCTGCAATAATCCCAGCACCCGCGTCACCTGCGCCAGCGGCAATCGCCGCGACACCCAGAACTAGGCTCAACAAAGTGATCCCCGTCGCCACTTTAATGCCTTCGCTAAAACGAATAACATGCCCACCGGCGACATGGCCCAATTCATGAGCGATAACACCCTGTACCTGATTGGCATTGTCGGATGATGCAATCAAACCGGAATGAACATAAACCACCTGACCACCCGCGACGAAGGCATTGATTTCCTTGTCGTTGATCAGAATGATTTTGACATTTTTGGGATCAAGACCTGCCGCACTGATCAGCGGCGCAGACATGTCAGCAAAAAGTGCTTCAGTTTCCGCGTCGCGCAATATCGACTGAGCCATCGCCGGTTGAAAAGACACTGTGGCTGCAATGATAGCCGTCAGTATCAAGCGCAAAAGGCGAAACGGCCTTGCGGAGCGAAGGAAGGGGATGTTGCGCATTACGAGCATCTTTCCCCTTCCTTGCTGAACCAGTGATGAAGATTAGCCTTGATCTTCGTTGCCAAAAGTCCGTTGCCACCATCCCTTGCGCGGTGAACCGTCTTCGGCTGGTGCCGCATCAGCGGCCAGTGATGGCTTTGGCGCAGCATCAGCAGCCTGTTCCTTCTTGGCACGGGTCCGTTTTGGCTTTGCCGGGACGTCTTCAGCTGCGGGAGCAACATCGGGTGCCACAGTTTCGACCACCACTTTTGCCTTGCGCACGCGCTTAGGCTTCTCTGCTGGTGCTTCTGGTACTGCGACCACATCAATGACAGGAGCGGCGTCAAGAGCAGCGTTTACTGCTGCTGCCTTGCCTGTCCTGCGACGCGGGCGTTTAGGCTTGTCTTCAGGGGCCTCAATCGGGGCCACATCAACGGGCGCGGCATCTGGTTCAGTCCCATTTGCTTCCACGCTTTCGCCTTCAGCATTTTCACCCTCAGCAGCGCCGCGACGGCGACGTCCACCGCGACGTCCACGACGACTGCGACGGCGGCTGTTGCCGTCTGCGTCTTCATTGTCATCACGCCCTTCAGGTACTTCACGTGCTTCGCCAGCTTCGCTGTCATCCTGTTCAGTTGTGACAGCACCTTCCGTTGATGCGGCTTCCCCGTCTTCGCGCGGACCACGGCGACCACGGCGGCGGCGACCGCGTTTGCGTCCACCTTCGCCGCGTTCTTCACGGTCACCGCGCTCAGGACGCGCTTGGCGTTCTTCCTCGGCATCATCTTCATCCTCTTCGATGTCATCCTCGTCTTCAGGGACTTCGAATCCGTCATCATCGTCGACAATCACTTCGAACTTGGGGCGGAAGGCGGGGGGCGGGCCACTGGCTTCAACACTCATCCGCGCGCCTTCGGTTTCGCCGTCGGGTAGGATGTCGATTGTGACACCATAACGCTCTTCGATTTCGGCCAGTTCCGCGCGCTTGCGGTTGAGGACATAGATCGTTGCTTCTTGGCTCGCGCGCAGCGTCAATTTGCTGCCATTGCCGCGCGCGGCTTCATCTTCAAGCATGCGCAGTGCAGACAGACCGGCCGACGATGCGGTGCGGACAAGCCCCGTGCCTTCACAGTGTGGGCATTGGCGGGTGGATGCTTCAAGCACACCAGTCCGTAAACGCTGACGGCTCATTTCCATCAGGCCAAATGAACTGATCCGCCCTACTTGAATGCGCGCACGGTCATTGGCGAGTGCAGTCTTCATCGCCTTTTCAACCTTACGGACATTGGAGCCATGTTCCATGTCGATAAAGTCGATGACGACCAAACCGGCCATATCGCGCAAGCGCAATTGGCGGGCGATTTCCTGCGCTGCTTCCAGGTTTGTGCCAACCGCAGTCTGTTCAATCCCATGTTCACGGGTTGACCGGCCAGAGTTGATGTCGATCGATACCAACGCTTCGGTCGGATTGATCACCAGATAACCGCCGGATTTCAATTGAACGACGGGATTATACATCCCCGCCAATTGATCTTCGACACCGTGACGCTGATAGAGTGGGACCGCGTCGGCATAGGCTTTCACCTTTTTGACGTGGCTGGGCATCAGCATTTTCATGAAGTCTCGTGCCTGGCGGTATCCTTCCTCGCCCTCGACAATCACTTCATCAATGTCGCGGTTATAAATATCGCGGATCGCGCGTTTGATCAGATCACTATCCTGATGGATCAGGGTTGGCGCACTTGAACCCAGTGTGGTTTCCCGAATGCCGTCCCACAACCGCGCGAGATAATCAAAATCGCGTTTGATTTCGACCTTTGTTCTTTGGAGTCCTGCGGTCCGAACGATGCACCCCATTGTCGACGGCAAAGCAAGGTCTGCAAGGATTGATTTCAGACGTTTACGGTCAGCACCGTTTGAAATTTTTCGGCTGATCCCGCCGCCGTGGGTCGTGTTGGGCATGAGGACGCAGTACCGGCCCGCAAGGCTGAGATAGCTGGTCAGTGCGGCACCCTTATTGCCGCGTTCTTCTTTGACAACCTGCACCAGCAGCACCTGACGACGGTGGATAACATCCTGAATTTTATAGCGACGACGCAACGCCATACGCCGACGACGTAGATCTTCGGCCGCACTTTCATCAACGCCGTTGCCAACGGATTCAGATGGGCGTGCGCCTTCTTCATCATCGCCAAGTTCATCTTCTGAAGATGCATCGGTACGATCATCATCATGACCGTCATCATCATGATGGCCGTCTAAGGGATCTTCATCCCCCTCATCTGCGCGCAATGCCGCCTCTTCAGCCGCATGTTCGGCCTCTTCGCGCAGCAACGCCTCACGGTCTTCTTTCGGGATTTGATAATAATCTGGGTGGATTTCGCTAAACGCCAAAAAGCCATGACGATTGCCGCCATAATCGACAAAAGCCGCCTGAAGAGATGGTTCTACCCGTGTGACCTTGGCAAGATAAATATTGCCTTTGAGCTGTTTACGCTCGGCCGATTCAAAATCAAATTCTTCGATCCGGTTTCCCTTGACGACTGCCACACGGGTTTCTTCCCGGTGGCGGGCGTCGATCAGCATCCGCATTGTCATATATATATCTCCGTGCGCGCTTAAGTGCCGCCACGTGGGGGCCAAGCGCGCAAGTTAAAGGAAAGGCCGCTGGGCTGCGGATTAAACCGCCGCGCCGCGTGCTTTCAAGATTGTTACAAAAAAGTGCCTCTGCTGCTTTTGCATGCCCAGCCACATGGGCTGGGAACGAGCCTGACGTGCGCACGCTCGGCCATAGGCTCAAGCATTGCGGTGTCTGGAAATCATGCATCATTGCAGCGTCAACCTGAATAATTGGCCACAATTGTGTGGCGCAATTCGTGTGTGCCGAAAAAAGCCCGGCCTAGCGTGATGCTAGCATTGCCCGTCGCAAGCGGCAACTGAATTGCATCCTTGGTTTTCAATCAAATGTGACACAGCTTTGATAAATGATGGAAAAGATCATGTTAACCAGTCTTATAAACCCTGATTTGACCCTAAATTGGCTAATTCCTTAGATTGAAATAAAAAATGATCGGGAAACCAATTTACCATGGCTTTGGTCTGGACCAACAGATGCAATTCGGGGCAGTATCAAAAAATGACGCTTGGATTGTTTGCCATTGCCGCTTTTTTGACTGGGCCAACTGCTTGGGCAGCGGGTGTGTCTGGCGTTGACGTCAGTGATGTACAAATCGTCGTTAGCTTCGACGGCGTGGTTGAAAAAGCGACCACCTTTGTACTTGATGGGCCGCGACGTATTGCGATTGACGTTGGCGGTGCTGAAAAGGGCGGTAACGAGACAACGGCATCACCCATCGTTTCAAAGGTTCGACAGGCACAATTTGATAGCGGGATAGCGCGAATTGTGTTGGATCTTGAACGTCCGGCCTTACTTTCCGACGGTAAATTTTCAGCGGATGGCCGCTCTCTTACATTCGCAATACATGAAGTTGGAGATCAAGATTTTACAAACGCAGTCGCTAAAGCGCGGGCCCATTATTTACCCCCCGTCGCCCACCGTGCTGCGCCACCGCGAAGCCGTTATAATATCACAATACCCCTTGACCCTCCAGCGCGCGGTATCGCGCGACCCCGAATATATGGGCCAGCAGGCCGTCCATTGGTTGTGATTGATGCGGGGCACGGCGGGCATGATCCAGGTGCGATTTCTCCCGTTACAGGTATACGCGAAAAAGACCTGACACTCTCAATTGCCCGTAAAATCAAGGATGAATTGTTAGCGTCCGGGCGTGTTCGCGTGGCTCTGACGCGTGAGGATGATCGTTATTATGTGCTGCGCGAACGCACGGCAATTGCGCGCAATATCGATGCGGACTTGTTCATTTCCATTCATGCTGACAGTGCAGGCAGTGATGGTGCGTCAGGCGCAACCGTTTACACCTTGTCTGAAGTCGCATCGGATCGTGAAGCCGCGTTGCTTGCCACCCGCGAGAACAAATCTGACATCATAAATGGCGTCAATTTGGGTGGAGAAAATGCTGATATTGCCTCAATTCTTGTTGATCTTGCACAGCGAGAAACGATGAATGCGTCCGCTAATTTTGCAGGATTGTTAAAGCGCGAAGGCGCAGGCCTTATTCCGTTTCGATCAGGCTATCACCGCATGGCTGGGTTTGCAGTCCTGAAAGCGCCGGATACACCTTCGATTCTACTGGAAGTTGGTTATTTAACCAACGCGAATGACGTTGACCGGCTACAATCGAAAGAGGGGCAGGACCGTATTGCAAGTGGCGTGCGCAAGGCTGTTGAAATCCATTTTGCACGGCGATTGGCCGCGCGGTAACCGTGCACGCACAAAAGCAGTTTGAACGATCCGGGAAACGGGCTAGAGGCGCTTGTGTATGGAAGACGTTGATGCCCCCGAACAGTTGAGTTATTCTTTGCGTCTGCGTCGAGAGACAAGCAGCGTACGGTTGTGGTTCTCAAATAACTGGCAAAAACTATGGTTCCGCCGCGCTGCTTATGTGCTTGGCGGCCTGTTTTTTGCTTGGTTGCTGCTTTGGCTCATTTTCGCGCGTAATTTACCTTCGGCTGATTCTCTTTTGACCTACCGTCCGCCTTTGCCAACCTATGTCCGCGATATCGATGGCACGCCCGTCCACAGTTATGCGCGTGAACGCAGGGTGCAGTTGCGCTTTGATGAATATCCCCAGTTGCTGGTACGGTCCTATCTTGCTGCTGAAGATAAGACTTTTTTTGATCATGGTGGGCTTGATTATCCGGGGCTCATCGGTGCCGTTTTTGACTATGTGACTAAGCTTGGGTCGGGGGAGCGCGCGCGCGGCGGATCAACCATCACGCAGCAAGTCGCAAAAAATCTGCTGCTCACCGATGAATATTCGGTGACCCGCAAATTGAAGGAAGCCATCCTCGCGCGGCGGATTGAAGCCGTGCTGACGAAAGCGCAGATCCTCGAATTATACCTCAACCAAATTGCACTTGGCCGGAACAGTTTTGGCGTTCAAGCGGCGTCACGGGCTTACTTCGGCAAGGATGTCGGGGAACTTCAACTCCATGAAATGGCCTATCTGGCGATTTTGCCTAAGGGGCCATCCAATTACCGCCCAGAGCGTTTTTATGATCGTGCGATGACCCGTCGAAACTGGGTTTTGGGCGAAATGCTCAAAAACGAGTTCATCAATGCATCGCAGCATGCTTCTGCTGTGGCGATGCCGCTTGGGACTGTCCCGCGGGCGGCACCGGATAAGGATCAAGCCGGCGGCTATTTTGTCGAAGAAGTGCGTCGCACACTCATTACAAAATTTGGCGAAAATGAGCGTGATGGGCCTTATTCTGTTTATAGTGGCGGCCTATGGGTGCGGACATCGTTAAACACGGATTATCAACGCTTCGCAGAAGCGGCGCTGCGGGACGGCCTAGTAAGATATGACCGCGGCAAGGGCTGGAGCGGACCAATCCGCAAAATCAAAATTGATAAAGGCTGGGCTCAACGATTGGCATCTGAAAACCTAGGTGCGGGCTATGAAGACTGGCGTATCGCAACAATCATTGCGAAGGGGCCGACTGCCGCACAAATTGGTTTTGCCACGGGTGAGACAGGGACATTGCCAGCATGGGGCGCAACCTTGCCAAAGCGCGGGACCGCATCCAGTGCGTTTAGCCTATTGCAAGCCGGAGACGTGATCGCTGTAAAGGCAGAAGGCCCTGTCTGGGCTTTGCGGAACATTCCCGAAATTTCCGGCGGGATGGTCGCTCAAGACCCTAAAACGGGGCGTGTTCTAGCGATGCAGGGCGGGTTTGATTCGCGCATTGCAACTTATAACCGTGCGACACAGGCAATGCGTCAGCCAGGATCAAGCTTCAAACCTTTCGTCTATGCTTCGGCCATTAACGGCGGGATGACTCCTGCGTCGATCATTGTTGATGGCCCCTTTTGCGTTTATCAATCAGCCAAGCTGGGGCGAAAATGTTTTCGCAATTTCAGTGGCGGTGGGTCAGGTCCGCACACAATGCGGTGGGGTCTGGAACAGTCTCGCAACCTCATGACCGTGCGGGCAGCATCGCAAACGGGGATGGACAGTGTTGTCAAACTTGCTGGCGCTGTTGGTATCAGCAAACCGGGTACGAAATATCCAGCGGTTCTTGCCATTGCCTTGGGCGCTGGTGAAACAACCGTTTTGGACATGGTCAATGCTTATTCAATTCTGGCTGAAAATGGCCGCGATAAAAAACCTTCGCTGATTGATTATGTGCAGGACCGTGACGGGAAGGTTCAATTTCGTAACGACACGCGTCCCTGTGAAGGATGTAATAAGCCGGACTGGGACGGAAAACCCATGCCGCGTCCCCCAGCCAAAACAAAACAAGCCATGGACGCCATGAGCGCGTTTCAAGTTGTACATATGTTAGAAGGGGTTGTGCAGCGCGGGACCGCAACCTCACTTAAAGATTTGAAACGGCCAATCTTTGGTAAAACGGGAACCACCACAGGCCCGACCAACGTCTGGTTTGTTGGCGGCACGCCTGAACTCGTGGCGGGTGTTTACATGGGCTATGATCGCCCGCGTCCGATGGGTGGCTATGCCCAGGGAGGGACGATTGCGGTTCCGATCTTCAAGGATTTCTTATCCAAAGCGCTAAAAGATGTGCCGATTGTGCCTTTTCGCGCACCCGCAGGGATTCGCATGATCCGCATCGAACGTGCATCGGGCAAACGTGTGTTTGGCACTTGGCCGTCCAGCGATCCAAAATCAGCGGTGATATGGGAAGCTTTCAAACCTGAAAGCGAACCTCGCCGTTCGATCCGGCGCGATGAATTGGTGAAACCAGAAAAGAAAAAAGCTGTGACCACGGGCGGTGCAACCGATGGCAACAGTTCAGGCCCCGAACGTCGCGACAGCGATTTCTTGCAAAGAGAGGGCGGGATTTACTAATCCGCTTTTTCATTCGTATCATGTTGGAGAATTACCATGCGCGCTGAAGCGCAGGATCATGTCGATCAAATCAATCAAGCATTGTCCCTTGTCCGGCGGTTCTTGGATTGGGACCGTGCGCTTAAGCGCCTTGATGAACTCAACGCCAAGGTTGAAGATCAAGCGCTGTGGAACAATCCCAAGGCTGCACAAGAAGTGATGCGCGAACGGCGACGTCTGGACGAAGCCATTGCTGCAACGCGCGCGATTGAAAGCGAATGCGCTGACACCGTTGAGCTGATGGAAATGGCGGAAGAAGAAGGCGACACCGCCTTGGTTGACGATGCGGTTCAAAGCTTGTCCGTGCTGGCCGAACGCGCTGAACGTGACAAAATTTCGGCGCTGTTGGCCGGGGAAGCCGACGCCAATGACACCTATGTTGAGGTCAATGCAGGGGCAGGGGGAACAGAAAGTCAGGATTGGGCAGAAATGCTCAGCCGTATGTATACTCGCTGGGCAGAACGCCGGGGCTTCAAAGTCGAATTGATCGACTATCACGCAGGCGAGCAAGCAGGGATTAAGTCCGCGACTTATTTGCTCAAAGGCGAAAACGCCTATGGCTACGCCAAATCCGAAAGCGGGGTTCACCGGCTTGTGCGCATCAGCCCCTATGACAGCAATGCGAAACGGCACACAAGCTTTGCCAGTGTTTGGGTCTATCCAGTGGTCGATGATGACATTGATATTGAGATCAATGAGAGCGAACTGCGCATTGATACATACCGCGCTTCGGGAGCAGGTGGTCAGCATATCAATACAACCGATTCTGCCGTGCGGATCACGCATATCCCGACCAATATCGTCGTCCAGTGTCAGAACCAGCGCAGTCAGCACAAAAACAAAGCCGAAGCGATGAACCAGTTGCGCGCGCGGTTGTACGAAGCTGAACTCCAAAAGCGCGAGGCAGAGGCCAATGCAACCGCTGCAAGCAAAACCGATATTGGCTGGGGCCACCAAATTCGTTCTTATGTTCTGCAACCCTATCAGATGGTGAAAGATTTACGCACGGGAGTCGTTTCGACCGCACCGGGTGATGTCCTTGACGGTGATCTTGATAAATTTATGGCGGCTGCGCTATCTCAACGTGTTACCGGTGAAAAAGTCGACGTGGAGGATGTAGATTGAGAAGGCTGGTTCCTCTTTTAGCTTTGTTGCTTCTTGCAGGATGTGACCTGCTTAGCAGCCCACAAAAGGAGGTTTTTCCATCTGCAGACAGGGCGATTGCGCCAATTGTTTCCAGCCGTTGGTCGAATGAAGAATCGCGCGACCGCCTCAACGAATCTGAAAAAATTATGGATATGGCTGGAATTGCGCCAGGCATGACCGTTGCTGATATTGGTGCGGGGGAAGGATATTATACGATCCGCCTTGCAGCACGTGTGGGCACCGAAGGGCGTGTTTTGGCACAAGATATTATACCCGCTGTGCGTGACAGGCTTGCAGAACGCGTCTCTCATGACGGTCTTGATAATGTCAGTGTGAAACTGGGTGAAGCTTCCGATCCAAAGCTACCAGAAAATAGTTTCGACCGCATTCTCTTGGTCCATATGTACCATGAAATTTCTTCACCTTATGAATTTTTATGGCGGCTTCGCCCTGCTTTGCGTTCAGGTGGCCGTCTGGTGGTGGTAGATGCAAACCGAGCAACAAAGGATCACGGGACGCCCGCAACATTGCTCTCTTGCGAGCTTGCAGCTGTGGGGTTTCGCCGTGTCGATTTTCATGAAACAGCTTTTGCCGGCGGCTACTATGCAGCATTTGAAGCTATCGGACCGCGTCCTGACCCCAAAAACATAAAAACCTGTTCAAATTCCGACATTGGCGTCAAATAAGGCCGTGGCTGCGAAAACTGAATAGCCCGCTCTGCGCGATGATAAAATGATCCTCTATCTCAACTTCAAGCGGCAATAATATCTGTGCGAGCGCGCGGGTTTGGGCAATGTCACTCTCGCTCGGTTCTGCAATTCCACTTGGATGATTATGGGCAAGAACCAAATATTTGCTCCCAAGGTCTAGCGCATCGGAAATAATTGACCGGATTGGGAAAGGGACGTGATCATTAGAATCTGAACTAAATGTCGCGCGGGCCAAGACATGTCCATCCGCATCCAGATATATGGTCAGCAAATATTCTTGTTTTGCAGAAACATAACGCTCAGCAAATGCTGAAATTATATCGGGCATTAGGCAGATCTGCTGTCCAGCGCCAACAGGGGCGTATTCCATAAAGATATGTCCTGATCGTTGCAGACCAAGCCTATTGGTGTCTGCAACGCAGCAGCAATACAAAGATGATCCTTTTCGGACCGAAGCCAGTGCCATTCTGCTTGCCAATAACGACGGGCGGGGTAGGGAGAATGCAATGCGTAATTATCTCGATCTTTTGCAGCACATTTTGGACAATGGCGTGCCTCAGGCCGATCGCACGGGCGTTGGCACACAATCTGTCTTTGGGCATCAAATGCGCTTTGATCTGTCAAAAGGCTTTCCGCTGCTCACCACAAAGAAGCTCCATATCCGATCAATCTTCATCGAATTGTTGTGGTTTCTTAAAGGGGACACCAACATTGGCTGGCTGAAAGAAAATAAGGTCGGCATTTGGGATGAATGGGCCGATGCCAATGGCGACTTGGGTCCGGTTTACGGCAAACAATGGCGGGATTGGGAAGCGGTGGATGGCTCACGCGTCGATCAAATCTCAGGCTTGATAGATCAGATTAAAAATAACCCTGCCTCGCGCCGTCAAATCGTCACGGCGTGGAATCCGGGGGAGCTGCACAGTATGGCGCTTGCCCCGTGTCACTGCTTGTTTCAAACCTATGTCGCTAATGGAAAGCTGTCTTTGCAGCTTTATCAACGGAGCGCGGACGTGTTTTTGGGGGTGCCGTTCAACATTGCCTCCTATGCGCTGCTGACGCATCTTTTGGCGGATCAATGTGGGTTGGACGTCGGGGAGTTTATTTGGACGGGCGGTGACACGCACTTATACTCCAATCATTTTGACCAAGCGCGACTGCAATTGTCACGAACACCTAAGCCCTTGCCAAAACTGATGCTCAAACGCCGGGCGGACAGCATTGACAGTTATCGCTATGAGGATTTTGCCATCGAAGATTATCAAGCGGACGCCCATATTGCCGCTCCGGTGGCGGTATGAACCATCCTGAAATCGTCATCATCGTCGCGCGCGCTGACAATGGCATGATAGGCAAGGACGGTCGTTTGCCTTGGCATCTGCCAGCGGATTTGCGTCGGTTTAAGCAACTGACAATGGGCGCGCCGATGATCATGGGGCGTAAGACATTTGAGTCGCTACCGGGGCTTTTGCCCGGACGCCGCCATATTGTTTTAACCCGTGATAAGGCGTGGCAGGACGACGGCGCTGAATCGGTTCATTCGGTTGATCAGGCGCTTAAAATTGCCAATGCCCCGCGCGTGTCAGTGATAGGCGGCGCAGAGATTTATCAGCTTTTCATGCCCCATGCTGACCGTGTTGAAATGACGGAGATTCACGCCAATCCAGATGGCGATACAAGCCTCAATGGTATTGGCCCCGAATGGATTGAACACATGCGTGAAGGACACAATGGGGACAATGACCTGCCAGCTTATGATTTCGTGACACTCAAAAAACGGAGAGTCTGATGCGACGTTTCCTAAAATGGTTGTTTGTTCTGCTTTTCATCGCGATTGCCGCTTTCTTTCTTTTTGTGCCAGGCATTGCAGAGCGTGCGATGAACAAAGTCACTGGCACTTCGGCCCAAGTTGGCGACCGCGCGCGAATTCTGCACGGCACACTTCAGATTGCTGACCTGCATGCCGACACGCTGCTATGGAAGCGCAATATGCTCGATGCGAGCGAACAAGGGCATGTTGATCTTGGTCGATTGGATGCCGGAAATGTAGCGTTACAGGTCTTTTCCTCGGTGACCAAGGCACCCAAAAATCAGAATTATGATGCAAACGGTGCGGACAGTGACACCATCACCTTGCTTGCCTTTGGTCAGCTTCAGCCGCCGCGCACATGGACGTCGCTGCTCGAACGATCATTGTGGCACGCAAAGAAACTGCAAAAGGCCGAAGCAGGGTCAAAGGGCTGGTTACGGATTGTCCGCTCGCAAGCGGATGTCGCCAATCTCCTTGCTGACAGAAATGCAAGAGATACGACCACGCATGAAGACGGTTCTGATCCAAATCCATTTCCAGTTGGCGCCTTGCTGTCAATTGAAGGGCTTCATAATCTAGAGGGAAAACGCGCCAATCTTGATGTCCTTTACAAGGCTGGTTTTAGGATGGCGGGGCTAACGCATTTCTTTGACAATGAAATCTCTGGGTCGATGCATGGGCTTAAAAAAGGCGGACTTACCCCGCTCGGACGCCAGATTGTGGCAGATATGGAAGCCAAAGGCATGGTCGTCGATATTGCGCATGCCAGCCACGTGGCTGTCGCGGAAATCCTCGCCATGGCGAAAAAACCTGTCGTTTCGAGCCACGGCGGTGTGCAGGCAACTTGCAAAGTCAACCGTAACCTGACCGATGAAGAAATTCAGGGCGTCGCGCGTACGGGCGGTGTTATCGGTATTGGCTATTGGGATGCCGCAGTGTGTGATCCGTCCCCTGCCAGCATTGCCAAAGCTATGCAGCATGTGCGGGATCTTGTCGGGATCGACCATGTCGGTCTGGGATCGGATTATGATGGCAGCACGACAGTGGCGTTTGATACGTCAAAACTGGCGCTGCTGACTCAGGCATTGATGGACCGTGGTTTTACCGACGCAGACATCGCCAAAGTGATGGGCGGCAACGTTTTTCGGGTTCTCGCCGCGACATTGCCGCCGCGTTGAGCCGACCCTATAGCCCCCCAATGATACGCCTTGACGGAAATGAGCTGGTCCCAGAAGCCTGTCGCGGTGCGATTGTGGCGCTTGGTAATTTTGACGGATTTCATGCGGGCCATCAAGCGGTGGTTGGCCGTGCCATAACGCTGGCAAAAGCGCGAGGATGCCCGGTAATCGTCGCGACCTTTGATCCCCATCCAGTGCGTTATTTTCGGCCCGATACCGCGCCTTTTCGGCTGACAACGCTTGATCAGCGCCAACGCCTGTTTGCAGAAGCGGGGGCGGATGCGATGCTGGTATTCCATTTTGATGGCGCGCTTGCAGGGGTTTCTGCGGAAGACTTTATCGTCAAATTGCTCGTCGAACGGATTGGAGCGGTTGGTGTGGTCACGGGGGAAGACTTTACCTTTGGCAAGGGGAAGAGCGGCAATATTGCGGTCCTGAAGGCTGTCGGGGCGGCACACGGGCTGACGTGTGAAGCGGTGGGGGCGATCACGGACAGCAGCGGTCCCATCTCCTCCAGCCGGATAAGGGCGGCATTGGAAGTTGGCGACTGTGCCACGGCGACGCACTTGTTGACACGGCCTTTTGCGATCGAGGGGGTGGTCCAACACGGGGATAAAAACGGGAGATTACTGGGGTTTCCGACCGCAAATTTGGAAGTTGGCACTTACCTTCGCCCGCGTTACGGCATTTATGCGGTGAAGGGGCATTTGGCGTGTGGCCGCGTGCTCAACGGGGCGGCAAATATCGGCATCCGCCCGAGCTTTTCGCCCCCCAGAGAGCTGCTTGAACCCCACTTCTTTGACTTCGCTGAGGAAGTTTACGGTCAGACCCTCGAAGTTGCCTTCCATGCCTTCATTCGACCAGAACAGAAATTCGACAGCCTCGACGCGCTCAAAGATCAAATGGCCCGCGATTGCGTCACAGCTCAGGAATTATTAAACCTATGAACCTCTGGAATATGGCCAAATGGGCGCTGGTGCTGGGCATCATCATAATGACAGGCATCAATGCGTCCTGGATTGCGCCCGCCCCCAAAGGCGCGCTGAAATTGATCGCGGCGCACGGCATTGACGCGGATAAGGACGGCTGCATCAACCAAGGCGGGCTGGACCGCGCGTTTCAGGATCATGCCGAAATCGTCGTGGTCAAGGCCGCCCCGCGCAAAGGCTGTTCGACGCTGAGCGAAGCGATCTATTACGGCCCTGCGCGCAAATATATGGCGGACATGGGCAGCGACGCCAGCGACGCCAGCGCCGCCGCCGCCACCCGCGCGGTTTTCGCGGGGCGAAAACGCGACATCGACAAACGCTATAGCTTTACAGGTGATGCCGCTGCGGTTGCCGACATGGGCAAAACCAACCCGCAAGCATGGGCGTGGAGCGCCGCGCAAGCCCGCGCCTGTTTTGACGCCTATGTCAGAACCGGCTGGACCAGCATCATGCCAGCGATTTGCGCTGGCAAGACCATCACCGTGCCGCTGGATCAACAATGGAAAGCATGGGGGTGGCCCAAACGGTTCATGGCGCGGATGGACGCGGCCAAGGTGCGGGTAATCCTGACCGGCCCCGCAACACCCGACGGCGCGATCACCGGCCTGAGCGCGCTTGAACAAATTCCGCAGGTCCCGCGTGATTTCACCGGCTATTTATGGGTTGAAGATATAGGCTTGATCGGTCCAGCCTTGCGGCGTTAGGCCCCACCCTCTAAGCACCGCCGTGATATGACTGAAACACCCGATTATAAAGACACCGTCTTCCTGCCGAAGACCGATTTCCCCATGAAGGCTGGCCTGCCGCAAAAGGAGCCGGGCATCCTCGCGACGTGGGCGTCCCTGGGGCAAGGCGTGGGCCTGTACCGCCAGCTCCGCGACCGCCGGAAGGGCCGCGAAAAATTCATTCTGCATGATGGTCCGCCCTATGCAAACGGCGATATGCACATCGGCCATGCGCTCAACCATATCCTCAAAGACATGGTCGTCCGCACGCAGACCCTGCTCGGCAAAGACGCGCCTTATGTGCCCGGCTGGGATTGCCACGGCCTGCCAATTGAATGGAAAGTTGAGGAAGAATACCGCAAGAAAAAGCGCAACAAGGATGAGGTGCCCGTCAAGGAATTCCGCGCCGAATGCCGCGCCTATGCGCAGAATTGGGTCAACATCCAGCGCGAACAGATCAAGCGGCTCGGCGTCATCGGCGATTGGGACAATCCCTATCTAACAATGGATTTCGCGGCAGAGGCAGTGATTGTCACCGAACTGATGAAATTTGCCGAAAGCGGCCAGCTTTATCGCGGGGCAAAGCCCGTAATGTGGTCGCCAGTGGAGAAGACTGCCCTCGCTGAGGCCGAGATTGAGTATGAGGATATCGTCTCAACACAGATTGATGTGGCGTTTGAGATTGTGGAATCGCCGAACTGCCCTGCGATCCAAGAATTGTTAGACCAAGGCAAGAAGGTTAGCGCCGTGATCTGGACAACGACTCCATGGACGATCCCGGTTAATCAGGCGATCGCTTATGGGGCTGAGGTTGAGTATGTGATTGTTACCCATCACGGCCAATACTGCGTCATCGCATGGAATTTGTTAGAAGAATGGCAGGTGCGGATGGGAGAACTTCCGTCCGTTCAAGAGCGAATCGAAAACAAGGAACGACAATTTCGTAACGAGATGGAAGGGATAGAACACGATACTGATCCCAGTCCCGAGTTAATCGCCCGTCTTACAAGCATTAAAGTTGGTGATGTTCCAAAACCACCTCGCTTCAAAGGCTCCGAACTCGCCGGAACTATCGCATGGCATCCGATGCACCACCTCGAAAATCCTCCCCGGAACGGGGAGGGGGACCGCGAAGCGGTGGAGGGGGCCCATCTCTCCGCAAGTGCTGTGCCTGAAGATGGGACCCCTCCGTCAGCCGTTCCGGCTGCCACCTCCCCGTTCCGGGGAGGATTTTTCAGTAAGCCCCGCCCGTTCCTCCCCGGCGATTTCGTCACGACTGAACAGGGCACCGGGCTTGTCCATATGTCGCCTGATCACGGCGAGGATGATTTTGATCTGTGCAAGGCAAACGGCATCGATCCGGTCTTCGCGGTTGAGGGTGACGGCAAATACCGCGCCGACTGGGCGTGGCTCGGCGGGCAAGGCTCTGTCATCAACCCCAAATTCAATGCGCCCGATGGCCCGATTTGCAAAGCCCTTCGCGAAAGCGGCGGCCTGCTCGCGGCATCGGCGGATTACAAGCACAGCTACCCGCATAGTTGGCGCTCAAAGGCCAAGGTCATCTACCGCTGCACCCCGCAATGGTTCGTACCGATGGATAAGGCAATGCCCGACGGCACGTTGCGGCAAAAGGCGATGACCGCCATCTCCGCCACTCGCTGGATCCCCGAAAAGGGCCAGAACCGGATCACCGCGATGGTTGAGGGCCGCCCCGATTGGGTGCTGAGCCGCCAGCGCGCGTGGGGGGTGCCGATCACTTTGTTTGTTGACCGCAAGAGCGGGCAATATCTGTGCGACGCCGCCGTCAACGCACGGATCATCGCTGCCGTGCGCGAACAGGGCGTTGACGCGTGGAGCGATGAGGCCGCGCAGGGCTTCCTCGGCGATGCTTACAAGCTCGACGATTATGAGCGCGTCACCGACATCCTCGACGTGTGGTTCGATAGTGGCTGCACCCATGCCTTTGTGCTGGAAAGCGGCAAATGGCCTGATCTGGTGCGTGATGGCCCGGCTGATCTTTACCTTGAGGGCAGCGATCAACATCGCGGCTGGTTCCAATCCTCGCTGCTCGAAAGCTGCGGCACGCGCGGGCGCGCGCCCTACAAAGCAGTGCTGACGCACGGCTTTACGATGGATCAAAAGGGCATGAAAATGTCCAAATCGCTTGGCAATACGATCAGCCCGACCGACCTGATGCGCGATAGCGGCGCGGACATATTGCGCCTGTGGGCGCTGACCGTCGATTTCACTGAGGATCACCGGATCGGCAAGGAAATCCTGTCGGGCGTATCGGATCAATACCGCAAGCTGCGCAACACCTTCCGCTACATGCTCGGCGCGCTTGAGGGCTTTTCAGACGCGGAGAAGATCGCGGTCGCGGAGATGCCCGAACTTGAGCGCTATGTGCTGCATCTGCTCGCCGATATGGATGCGAAGTTGAAGACGGCGGTCAATGATTTTGATTTCAACACCTACGTCCGCCTGATCACTGATTTCGCGAACAATGACTTAAGCGCCTTCTTTTTCGATATCCGCAAAGACTCGCTCTACTGCGACGCGGCGACGAACCCGAAGCGGATGGCGTACCGCACCGTCCTCGACATCCTGTTTCACGCGCTCGTGCGCTACGCCGCGCCAGTGCTGGTATTTACGGCGGAAGAGGTATGGCAAACGCGGTTTCCGGATGCGAGTTCAGTGCATTTGCTGGAATGGCCGGATGTTGATGGCGAATGGCACCAACGCCTTCAAGAGAACTCACGATACGAAGATGACCCTGCTCGCAAGTGGGGGCAACTAAGGGAGCTTCGTCGCCTAGCAACTGAGCGCATTGAACCCATGCGCCGTGATAAGGTGGTTGGTTCAAGTCTCGAGGTCTCTGTAGAAATTTGGCCTGATTTCGGTGATACATATCTGCAAGAAATCGATCTTGCCGAGTTCTTCATTGTCTCCGTTTGCGATATCATACCGTTTGAAGGTAAGTCGACGCTATCAGTCGACGCTAATTTTCTTAGTCTTACGCCAGACGATCTTGCTCGGATGCAGACATACGAGCGTGCGAAGCAGGATAAATTTCCGTTACTTGGGTCGGATGGCAGCTGGATAAAGTTTGTTGTTACAAAAACCACCAACCACAAATGCGGTCGCTGCTGGCGGCATCTTCCCGAAGTGAGCGAAGACGGCGAGCTGTGTGATCGGTGCGAAGGGGTCGTTAATGCCTAATCTTCTTGGCGGCTTGGCGGCTTGGCGTGACATCCTTCTAACTTCACCGCGTGTGATGCGGCTTGTGTTTTTTCTCACGCCAAGTCGCCAAGCCGCCAAGAAGAGGCATTTGATATGACCCTCCGTACCCGCAGCCTGCTCATCGCGGCCACCATCTTTATCATTGATCAAATCATGAAGGCGCTTGTCCTTGGCCCATTTGGCCTCCGCGTTGAGGGGGACAGCCTTGAACTGCTGCCGATTTTTAACCTCACGCTCGTTCATAATGAGGGGATTTCGCTTGGGCTGTTGCAAGCGTCGAGCGACGCGATGCGTTGGGGCTTGGTTGCGATGACGGGCGCGGTGAGCCTGTTCGTCGCACGCTGGCTGTGGCGTGAGGCGAACCGGCTTGACGCGCTTGGCCTCAGTCTCGTGCTTGGCGGGGCGCTTGGCAATCTGGTTGACCGGGTGCGCTTCGGCTATGTTGTTGATTATGCTGACCTGCATTTCGGCGCGTTTCGCCCGTTTTTGGTCTTCAATATCGCTGATGCTGCGATTACAATCGGTGTGCTGGTCTTGCTTGCGCGCGCATTGTTCGCCAAAGACGACGCAAAGCCTCGCGGCACCACCGCCAATGCGGAGAAATAATATGCGTAAACTCGTAATTTCGGCCACCCTGTTCGCGCTCACCGCCGCCTGTGCGAGCGGCGGGCTTGATCGCAAGCGCCCCGATGAACTCGCGGTATCGCGCTCGGCCCCGCTGGTGGTGCCGCCTGATTTCGCGCTCGTCCCGCCAAAGCCCGGCACGCCGCGCCCACAGGAGGCCGATTCATCAACGCAGGCACTTGAGGCGATGTTTGGCGGCAAGGCCGTGCGCAGTGCGGTGGAAACCGGGGCGATTGGTCAAGCCGGTGGAAACCGCGCGCAGGCGGGCATTCGCTCACAAGTCGGCGATCCCGATACTGAAGTGGTCGACAAGGGCTCAGTCACACGCGATATTATCGCCGCACCTGAAGGCGACGGTGCCGATGCCAAAGCGAGCACACCGCAGTAAGCTCGGTTAGGGGAGGATGATAACGCTCATCCTCCGCCGTTTGGGCACCGCAAT
>JAYUPB010000101.1:0-3009 GCA_043760405.1 Sphingomonadales bacterium | reverse complement strand
TGCGTATCGGCATCGTCGCTATAGCGCATCGCCTTTAGGTTCAGCATCGCAAGAATATACGGATCGCTGACTTTCGATGTCTCCAACCTCTCGCCAAGCTTTACGTCCATTTCCTGCACAAGATCAGCAAGCGATACGTTGGAGCCATTCAAGTTATTACGTTTGAATGCCGCGACATATTCGGCAAGCAGCTTGTCGTCATTCTTTGCCAGCCAATACACTTTGCGCAGCAGACCGCTGGCGGACACCGAATAGCTGCCCTGCGGATAGGCCTTTAGATAGGCTTTGAACGCGAGTTCAGCGGCGGCTAGCTCTTGATTGTTACTGGCGTCCTCCACCGGATAGCCATAATCGTCGAACGCTGTGACCAATGCAATGTTTAGGTCAACGCGGCCAAGCATGTAGAGCGCCGCTTCTTTGGCCCAGCCGGTTTTAGCTCTGGAGAGCGCTAGGAACGCCTGACGCGCGCCGCCGAAATCGCCGTCGTAAAACGATGCCGCTGCGAGCAGATACCCCGTAAAGTCCTTGCCTGCTTGCGAAGAAACGGCACCTAATGCGCCCTCAACAACTGGACGCATCATCGTGCCATCGGCGCATTCGGGTTGCAATGCCAGACGCGCGGAGGATAGCATCGACCTTTCGGCGGCGGACAGACCTTTGGCGACAACAAGTGCTGCTTCAAATGCCTTTTGCCCGCTGCTGTTGCTTATGCAGCGGTCGCCATAGCTTCGTGCTTTATCATCCTCGGCAGGCTTTTGCCCCAAAGCCAGCGAGAACAGGCCATAGTCAAAAGGCTGCGCATCGCCGCGCCGGTCCATCATACCATAGCTGGTGGCATGCGAGACACCGACATCGCCGTGGCGGTCGGCGAGCAGCATCAACAGGTTGATCCGTGTATCATTGCCCGGCGACAGCAAAGCCATGCCGTTGCAGCCGATCATATCAGTATGTTTTACTTTCCATTCAGGATAGCAAGTCGTGTCGGCACTGGCCGCAGCGGGCGCAGAAAAGGCAAAAGCGCATGCCATCGCTACAGTCGAAAACAACAGCTTAACGATCATGCCAGACTCTCCCGATCATGCGAAGTTCGCGGGTCGTTACTATCACGAAAACTGTGCAGGGAAAGCGCGTTATGTCCGGGTTAAGTTCTCAGCCGGATCAACCCTTCTTGGGCACATGTTGCCACCAACCTACCGGCACGCGTGTAGACGGCGCCGCGGTTAAAACCACGCCCGCGCCCGGTCCACGGGCTGTCGCAACTATACAGCATCCAATCGTCAACGCGGAATTCATCGTGCAACCAAACGGCATGATCAAGGCTCGCCGATTGGAAACCGGGCATCATAAAAGTCACGCCGTGCGCCAGCGTGCAGGTGCCAAGCAACCAGCTGTCGCTTTGGTAAGCCAGCATCGCGCGGTGCATCGCTGGATCATCCACCGTCGGTGCGCGCAGCCGGAACCAGACGTCCTGCTTTGCGGGCAATCTCTTGTCTCCGCCCGCCCAATCACGCGGTTGAACAGGGCGGCTTTCAAAGGCACGATCGCGCAAGAAATTGGCACGGAATTTCTCGGGGATTTGATGCGCAAACTGCTTTCGCAATTCATCCTCTGGCAGCAAATCTTCTGGCATCGGCACATCAGGCATCGGATCATGATGGTGAAGGCCGTCCTCAAGCTTTTGAAACGACGCTGTCATGCTTAGGATCGGTTTGTCCTGTTGTAACGCGATGATGCGCCGGGTTGAAAAGCTACCGCCGTCAAAATCGCGCTCGACGCGGAATGTGATTTCATAATCCTCGCTACCGGCGCGCATGAAATAGGCGTGCATCGAGTGCGGGATACGTTCGCTGCTGACCGTGTCCTGCGCTGCTGCCAGCGCCTGCGCAATCACTTGCCCGCCAAAGACGCGGCCAACACCATCGGGCTTGCGTTTACCCAGATACCAGCCGTCGCCCATGCGGTTGACGGTCAACAGGTCCTGCAGCTGTGTTACCAGTGCTTGCGCGCTTTGTTTGCTTTCGGTCATGACGTGGGCGTTAGCAGCACGGCCTACAACTTGCCAATCATAGCCGACGCTTTTCGTGACAGCAGGTAATATCACCCAGATTTATGGCGAAACAACAATTTATGGTACTTGCCCTGAACCATTTGCTGGAGCGTTAATGCAGGTATGCGATCACCGTTCCGCGTCAACGCTTCAGCGCCGGCATACACATTCGGCTCGTGAAACGTGGGATTTCCTATGCGACTCAGCAGTGTAGCTGTGCGTTCTCATAGCTCGGTCCTTCGCCAACATCGCGGAGGAATAACAACGGCTAAGGTGAGACCTGAGTGTGACTTTCCGCCGGTGCAGAACAGCATTTTAACTTTGCGCCCCGTATAAACCTCGTCATAGTCGCCATAGTGCATCGGGGGGTCGAATGGCTGAAGTATTTCTGTTTTACGCGCTTGCCGGAGTTATCATTTGGTCGCTTTTCCAACGTAATAAACTGGTGCAGCTGCAACGGCGGGTATCCGCGTTAGAGGACACCGTTACGCCAGTTTTAGCAGCAGAAACGGTGTCAGAGCCGATAGCGCTTGAACCGGTGGTGCCGATTAGGGTCGCTGCGAAAGCAAGCCCTCGCCGTGTTGCTGCGGTCATCAGCCGCAGTGCTAATCCTGCGCCCGTCTGGGATGCGCCTGAGGAAATCACACCCGAAGCAGCATTCAAAAACCCGCTGGCAGGGGCCAGTTTTGAAGATCTTATTGGCGGGAAATTGCCGATCTGGATTGGCGGTATTGCGCTGGTTTTTGCAGGATTTTTCCTAGTTCGTTATACGATTGAGGCAGGGCTGCTTGGGCCCGGTGCGCGGTCGATCCTTGCGACTCTGTTTGCGCTGACGCTGATTGCTTTGTCCGAATTTGGCGGACGGCTGCCCAAAATTGGCGAATCGTTCACCGCTGATCCGCGTGTGGCGCAATCGCTGGCGGGGGCGGGTGTCGCGACGCTCTATGGCACTTTATATATGG
>JAYUPB010000100.1:0-8548 GCA_043760405.1 Sphingomonadales bacterium | reverse complement strand
GTGCTGCACTGAGCGATTCAATTTCATGGCTTGCCATAAATGCTGTGATAAAGGCTTGTGCTTCGTCCTGCCAAGCGTTTCAGGAGTATCATGCGAATTATCTTTATGGGCACACCTGAATTTGCGGTGCCAAGTCTGAATGCTCTGGTGGATGCAGGGCATGATATTGTTGCGGTGTACAGTCAGCCCCCACGCCGTGCGGGGCGAGGAAAGGCGCTGTCCCCTTCTCCTGTGCATCTCCGTGCAGATGCGCTCGGGGTCGTCGTCAAGACACCCGTTAATTTGCGCACCCCCGAAACGCAGGCAGAATTTGCTGCGTTAAACGCTGATGTGGCGGTTGTGGCGGCATATGGCCTCATCCTACCACAAGCGGTACTGGATGCCCCTATAAACGGCTGTATCAACGTCCACGGTTCGCTGCTGCCGCGTTGGCGCGGTGCCGCCCCTGTACAGCGGTGCATCTTGGCAGGGGACGAAAAGACAGGTGTCGTCATTATGGGCATGGAGGCTGGACTGGATACCGGCCCAATGCGTGCCGTCGTCCAGACGCCTGTCGCCGATAAGACAGCTGGGCAATTGACCCAGGAAATTGCCGAACTTGGCGCACATTTGTTGGTCGAAGTGCTCGCCAACCCCGGCGCCTTTCCCGGCATTCCGCAACCCGAAAACGGCGTCACCTATGCTGCAAAAATCGACAAGAGCGAGGCACGGCTCGATTTTTCTCAAAGTGCAGCTCAAGTAGAGCGTCAAATTCGCGCATTTGCACCCGTCCCCGGCGCTTTTTTTGAAATGAATGGCGAACGGTTTCGGGTTTTGGCTGCAAGTGTGGAATCACCTGGGGGAAAACACGGTATCACATTGGACGACAGCCTGTGCATTGCTTGCGGACACGGCAGTATCCGCCCCGCCCTCATCCAACGTGCAGGCAAGGCGGCGATGGCACCTGCTGACCTGTTGCGCGGCTTTGCGATCCCAACTGGAACTCAACTTTGATGTCGCGCTTCAAACTGATCGTCGAATATGATGGTCGTCCGTTTATGGGGTGGCAGCGTCAACCCGATGGTCCGACCGTACAGTTGGTGATTGAACAAGCGATCAAGGCCATCACGGGAATCGACCCCACACTTCACGCTGCAGGGCGCACCGATGCGGGCGTTCACGGAGAAGCGATGGTCGCCCATGTTGATCTCGACACACGGCTCACCCCGTTTCGGCTGATGGGGGGCATCAATGCGATGTTGCGACCTCATCCCGTGTCGATCACGGCATGCGCGGTGATGCCGGATGATTGGCATGCAAGGTTCAGTTGCACAAGGCGACGCTATATTTACCGTATCATTGACCGCCGCGCGCCTCTCGCGCTTGATACTGGGCGGGCTTGGCGGGTGAATAAAAGCATCGATGCCGCCAAAATGCATGCGGCGGCTCAGGTGCTGGTCGGCACCCATGACTTTACAACATTCCGGTCGGCGCATTGCCAATCAGCAACGCCAGTTAAGACACTGGACCGCCTAGATGTTTCACGAATGGGCGAAAAAATTGAAGTTGAGGCGGCCGCACGTTCATTCCTCCAACATCAGGTGCGATCAATGGTTGGATGCCTTGCGATGGTTGGCAAAGGCCGTTGGAGCATTGCTGATTTGAAAGCCGCACTCGTGGCAAAGGATCGCGCTGCCTTGGGATTTAATGCCCCACCGGACGGACTCTATTTTGTTGAAGCCTGCTATGATTAACTGAACAGCGCTGAAAGTGATTTATCCAACATCACCAATTGCCAGATCAATCGTCCATTATCGCTGATCCCGGCACGGTGATCCGACACTGCTTTTTTAAGCGCATCCCCGTCAAACCAGCTCGTTTCGGTAAGCGTTGATTTGGTCACAACATCTTCTGCGTCCCGCGCCAACGGCCCTCGAAACCAAGCGCTGACCGGCGTAACAAAGCCCATTTTCTTGCGGTAGAGAATGTCATTGGGCAAATGCCCCTCCATCGCTTTTTTGAGCAGCCATTTGCCCTCCCCGCCGCGCAATCGCATGTTTACGGGTAAGCGCGCTGCAAATTCGACCAAGCGGTAATCGAGCAGAGGTTCGCGCGCCTCCAGACTTACGGCCATGCTTGTGCGGTCGACCTTTGTTAAAATATCGCCGGGAAGCCAGATTTTCATATCGGCATATTGCGCACGGTCGAGTGCTTCTCGTGCGGGAGCGTTCTGCATTGCGACAACATAGCGATCTTCTGCACGGTGACCCTGTAATGCCGCTGTAAAACCGGCACTGAACAAGCCTGCCCGAATTTCCTGCGGAATTACCCCAACCGAACGGGCATAGGCCTCCTCCCCACCCCGCGCGAGCGACTGAAATGTTGATTTGGCTCTCAGAAATTGGGGTGCCCAATCCGCTTTTGGATAAAAACGCCCAAGTGCTCCGAAGACTGGCCCGCGGAGTGCTGCTGGCAGCAGGCCCCGCACCCGTTCCTCAGCATGTTGAAATTTATAGCGGCGATAGCCGGCAAAAGCCTCATCCGCACCGTCGCCCGACAGTGCAACCGTCACGGTTTCGCGCGCCAATTGACACACTCGCCACGTGGGCAGTGCAGAAGCATCAGCAAAGGGTTCATCAAATGCTTTGGTCAGCACATCAATCGCGGCAAAATCATCCGACGCGACTATGCGTTTGCGGTGGTTGGTGGCGAAACGTTTGGCGATGTCATCGGCATAACGCGTTTCATCAAGCGCCCCGACATCAAACCCGATTGAGCAGGTCTGAACCGCAGTCGCGCTCACCTCCGCCATCAAAGCGACCACCGCAGAGCTATCAACTCCGCCAGACAGGAACGCGCCCAGCGGGACATCAGACACCATCCGCGATGTCACGGCCTGCCGCAGCAAATGGCGGAGTTCCTCCTCCAATGCCGCCGCAGAACCACGCGCACGGTTGCTGAAATCAATATCCCACCATGTGATTGGTGTTGGCATTGGCTTTCCACGCTTTAGCAAGAGTGCGCTACCCGCAGGTAATTTCTTCACCCCCGCAACTATGCAGGCATCATCGGGAACATAGCCCAGTGCCAGATAATCCTCGATTGCCGTCAAATCAGGTACACGGCGCACCGCCGGATTGGCGAGCAAGCCTTTGAGTTCAGAAGCAAAGGCAATGCTGCCGTCGGCAAGTGCGGTATAGTGAAGCGGTTTCACCCCCATCCGGTCGCGCGCAAGAAACAGAGATTGGTCTCGCGCATTGTGGATCGCAAAAGCGAACATGCCATTGAGCCGGGGCAGCACATCCGCCCCCCATTGGCGATATCCGATCAGGATGACTTCTGTGTCGCCCTTGGTAAGGAATTGATGACCCAGCGCCTCTAAATCTTTGCGGACATCCTGATAATTATAGACTTCACCGTTATAGGTAATGGTCAGCGCGCCGTCATTAGTGGTCATTGGTTGTGGGCTGCCCGCAACGTCGATAATTGACAGGCGGCGATGGCCCAACCCAACACCAGGCGCGGTCCACACCCCTTCTCCGTCGGGGCCACGGTGGGCAAGTGCATCCGCCATTGCCCGGACGCGTTCTGGCGACACCGGCTTTGCCGTTTCAAGATGGAAAAGGCCAACAATCCCGCACATATTTAACGCCCCTGCGCCGTTTTGATGAGCCCGCGCGCGACGGATTGCGGTGATCCCATGGCGGCTGTGAAGCGGTCAATGGCAATGCGAGCGCGCTGGTTTTCGGTCTCTACAGCCGAAATAAGGATGACAGCAGCGGCTTGATCACGTCCTGTCAGCCGTGCCTTGAGCGTTTCAAATTTCACCCTGCGCGCTGATCCTGTCATGTGATCACCAACAACATAATAACGAACAACTTCCCGGTTGATCGGGCCAGGTGCAACAAGACGTTCCGCTTTCCCATCCTTTGGTGCGACGGTATCTGCTGACCAAGACCATATTCCTTCACTGTCCACCGCACCCTGACCATAGCCAACGACTTCGTGCCCTTCATCTTGCCATGCAAAAAGGAAGATGGCGACATCCACCTGATCCCCCGCTGCATTGGCATAATGGCCCATGATTATATGATCAGCACCCAAAAATTGAGGGCTCCACGGTGTATCCGCTGCATCAGGAACGCGTGTCCATCCTGAGATCGTTGGCAGGGCAATGGTGTGAGGCATTGCTAAGCGCCCCCGCGCCGAAACACCTGAATTCCAACCCAAGGGCAGTAAGGCCACAGCGATGGCAAGTCCTGCAATAAGGCGGGGGGATGATGACATGGCTCTATTGGAATCTGTTAACCCGCTCAACCAAGGAGAGCCAACCTTTCGGTCAAAAAAGCGCCAACCGATGGCCATGACCAAGGCCATAACAAAGGCAAAGAAAAACCAGCCGTAAATGACGTGATCAAACCCTGCTGCTGCCTGTTCGGATGATAAATGTGCAGCATAAATTGTCCCAAAGGCACGCAAGCCATTTGCCATTATTGGCACCACAATTGAAACGGCCATGAACGCAATCCGACGCGGCCAGCTGCGAAAACACAGATTTGCCACCAGCGCACCGTAAGCCACCATTGCGACAAGGAATTTTACCCCTGAACAGGCCTCTGCTACTTTGAAATAGCCATTGGGAATGGTAATAAAGATGCCGTTTATGTGGGCGGGTATGCCAAACAGCCCCAGCAATACCATCGACATTTTGGCGGTAATTGTTTGGAGTATGGGGATCAATTCCTCCCCTGCAGGCACCATGAAACTCAGATAGAAAAGCGGAAACAAGACCGCGCGTGTGATAGCAACGCCCAAAACCGTTGGGACAAGACTTTGAAGCATCAAGACGATAGCCCCGTGGCGGAACAGCGCAATGCCAGCAGCCTCACCCACGATCCACAGCAGAGCTGCCCCAGTGATCAACGCGAGGCCCGGCGCCCAAGTGCGCGGTCTGAAATGAGCCACCTCGTCCTTACGCTGCATGACCAACCAAAGGGCAATCGGCAGGATCAATATGCAATGATTATAGGTTGAGGCATGCCACCATATTGCGATCATATCGATCACATCACGGACGAATAAAATGATCACTGTGCAAGCGGCGAGGATGAGCATGGCAAGATGCCCCACCCACCCCCGGTCCGCTATCACGTCTCGCGGTGACATCAGCATTGTACGATAGCGCTCAAACCCGCCAACCGCGCGTCCCAGCTGTACCGCATAACCATTTGGAGACGCGCCGCCATGCCAATTTTTCGACCAAATTCGTGATCCAAAAGCAGGTTTATAACCGCTGAAGCCTCATCCACGGACGATTCTGCCACCAACAAGTGCATGCCAGCAACGGCATCAATACCGTGCGCTGCAGCGCGTGATGCGACCACCGGCTTGGCCATCGCCATCGCCTCAAGCACTTTATTTTGTATACCGCGTGCCAATTTCAGCGGAGCGACCACGACGTGAGCAGCGGCAAGCCAATCCCGCGTATCTGGCACTTCGCCCGTCACAATAACGCCGTCGCCCGCCGCCAATCCCTGCACTTCTGGCGTTGGCGCGCGGCCAACAATTGCAAACTGTGCATTTGGAACCGCGCGCAGGATCCGTGGGAATGTGTCCTTCGCAAAAGCGGTCACTGCATCAATATTGGGGCGGTAATCCATCTGCCCAGTAAAAACGATCAACGCCCCAGCAGCATCCATGACCTTCTTCCGAGGAAGAGCAGGGTCAAAAGCAGCTAGATCGATCCCGTTTTCCAGCATCTGAACCTTGCGATTATCCAACCCCGTATAGGACCGGAAAAGTGCAGCCTCCACATCACTGACAAACAGATTAATATCTGCGCGCTTTGCAATTTTTGTCTCATACGCAGCAAGGCGGTTGCCCTCAAACCGGTTGGCGAGCGCAGCAATCCCAGTTGACTGATCAGCATAAGCGAGGAATTTGGCCGAATCCACATCCACAAAGTCCATCACAAATCGCTGATGAGATGACTTTACAAATTGGGCCATCTGACCGGAAAAGACAAAAATCGTTGAAATGTCATGCGTTTTGAGCAAGCGGTCAATATCAGCCTGCAAGGCCGCGCTTGAAAACGCCGCCACAGAAGCTGGCAACCCTGTCAAAAGCCCCGATGCCATCGCCCCCAATTTCGAAACTGTCCGGGGCCGAGTGTGCACACTCGCACAAATATCGCGCAGGACATCCAAATGATTAAGGTCACGGTCATCATCAACAAGTGCGCAAACATGCACTGGCGCAATTTTGGTGAGTGCCTTCAAAATATGCCACGATCTTATTTTATCCCCGCGATCAGGGGGATAGGGAAAGCGGTGGGCAAGGAACAAGATGCCCCCCATCACCCAAGTCCCCGCGCAATCATGGGGCCAACGGCATTGGCAGCCCAAAGAGGCAGTTTTTTCCACATCGCAATTTGCAATTGATATTTTGGGTTCAACGGATTGATTTCGCGCGGCGTCATGCCGTCTGCGGCCCATTTTGCATAGGATAAAGGGTGCGGTTCAAACCCCCAGTTACGCTTGAAAGAGGCTGGGCCTGTTCCCGCTTTTGACCTGCCAAAATCAAAATGGGTGCAATTCTTCATTTTGCGCGCGTGGAGCATCAACGCATAATACATCAGATCATTGGCGCGCCAAACCCGCGCCTCTGTCGTACCACCCCCCCAGTAAGGCATAACGACACCAGCGTGATACAGGCTTAAAACACTGGCGATCGGCGTGCCGTCTCTGCGCACTGTCAAAATATCAGCCGCATCCCCAAAATTATCGAGAACCGCATCAAACAGTACGCGCGGAAACACTGGCGTTCCCAAATTCCGGACGCTTGTGGCATAAACGAGATAATGTGCGTCACGGTCCCGCTTGCTGGTGCCGGTTTCAACATTTAGGTCAAAGCCAAGAGCGCGGCGAACCTCAGCGCGCTGTTTGCGTGGTATGGCCGTCAATTCAGCGTCATCATCTCCCGCTAAGGCACGCGTAAAGCCCAAATAGGTATCGGTGTCCAAATGCCAGCCGTCCAAAGGCAGCATCCCGCCGCGCAGTTCAACCGTTGGGCATTTCTGATTTTTAGCCAGCACGAGGGCACGAGCAATCAGCGCATCTGCAGCGGCCTGATCGTGGCTCAGGACACCGCCACCGACGCCGAACGCAGATGCAGCGAGTGCATTTCCGAAAAAGCGAGATCGCACTTCATGAAGCGGCAAAAGTCCAATTATTTCAGTGTTTTTGGATCCACTTGCAAGAATTGATATCCGAACTCCGCACCCCTTTTCAATAGCGCGGCTCCATGCGCTGAGGTGAAATGGGCTGCCTTGGGGATGCGCGCGGACAAACGCATCCATACGCTGTGCATCTTCCATATTATGGGGGTCAAGGGTCCGTATTGTCGTCACCGCGCTGCAATCTCAGCCGCAATATCGCCAACAGGGGCCCATTCAAAATCCGTCATAACCCGTTTCAGCTTGTCCGCCATGACGGTCAAATTGGTATAATGACGTAACTTAGACCGCAGCGGGGCATGCGCGACCCGGGGTTGATCAGGATCAATCTCCCAAGGGTGGAAATAGAATATGGCGGGATGTCCATGCCCATTGACTTGCAAAACGGCCCAACGCGTAAATCCATAGGGCAATAAGCGAAAAAACCCCCCGCCGCCCGCCGCCAACGTCCGTCCAGCAAAGCGTGCGGTTGTGACGGGCAGTTCAACAAAATCACTGCCTGCAACCGGTTTGAAAGCAAAACGCGGGGCTTCTGGCCAACCGTAATGATCATGCTTCACCGGCGCGACACTGGATGAATAGGTGTATCCCGCCGCTGCCAAAGCCGGATGAGCCCAGGGTGTGCGCGCATCGATGGAAAAACTGGGTGCACGGTATCCTGTGACAGCGGTACCACCTAAATCTTCAAGAACGGCCTTGCTGCGCCCAATATCATCTGCAAACTCTGTTGCAGTCATCAAAAACACACGCTTATGGTCAATCCCGTGGCTCGCCACTTCATGCCCTTGTTCCGCAATCCGCCGAATTAACGCCGGATGCCGTTCTGCAACCCAAGCCAGCGTGAAAAAGGTCGCCTTTGCGCCAGCATCGGCAAACAGTTGCAACACTGAATCGGTATTGGCCTCGACACGGCGATCAAGACCGTTCCAATCCTTGCGGTCAATCACCGTTTCAAACGCACCGACCTGAAACCAATCCTCGATATCGACGGAAAGCGCGTTACGCACCATGTCAGATCTTTCTTTTTTACGCGTCATGCACCCAGATTGGGTCTGTCACTATCACCTTCGGCCCAATCAATCAGCAGTGTTAGCACACGGCGCAGTGCCGCGTCCTGTTCTGCGACTTGGGCTTCCAACATCGTCATCCGCGCCGCAATATCGAGCGCCGCACCTTGATTTGAAAGCGTGTGACTTACGTTCATGTTGTTGGAAAAAGCATCCTGCTTCAAATCAGCGATAACCGCAGCGATCATATCGCCGTCAATCATATCGGTTTTGTTGACCGTGCCCATCATCAAAGAGCGCGCAGCCAAACTGTTAATTTTACGCGGAA
>JAYUPB010000099.1:0-3028 GCA_043760405.1 Sphingomonadales bacterium | reverse complement strand
GTGGCGGCATCGCGCCAGGCACGAGGTACATCCAGCCCGGTCAAGGCGTAACAGTCGATTATGAACTAAAGAACAAATCATATTCGCTCTTTGGTCAGGCTGATTACAAGGTAACAGATAAACTGACACTGTCTGGTGGGCTTGCCTATTTGAATGATCGCAAAGATGGAACGATGAATGGCAATTCAACGGATGCGTTTGCCCGCCTCAATTTGAACAGCCTGCCAAACATTGCATTGTTACCAATCGCGGCACTTGCCGTTCCTGGGAATGCAGCAGCGACAACACAATTGAGGAATATCGCACTTTCGTTGTCACCAGCAGGCGCAACACTGGCATCACCAATACCTGGAAATTATTTTGCTGCTTTGGGATTTGGAGGTTTTCAGTTCCTGTCACAACCATTCAATTATCAGAATGAAATTCTGAAGGGCAATAAGGTCGTCTATATGGGCCGCGTCGCTTATGATTTTTCAAGGCGTTTGAATGCTTATGCAAGCTATTCAAAGGGTTGGAAAGCTGGGGCATTCAACCTGTCTCGCGATTCCCGCCCACCGTTGAACGGCGTTGGCCGGTCGACAGATCCAGAAGACGTGACCGTATATGAAATTGGCGTCAAAGGCAGCTTCACAGGTGGTTTTGTCAACCTTGCCGTCTTCCAACAGAGCATTAAGGGATTCCAGTCCAATGCCTTTACCGGCACAGGTTTCAATCTGGTCAACGCTGGTGAACAATCAGTCAAGGGTTTCGAACTCGACTTCTCCTATCGTCCAATCAGGGGACTGACGTTTAGTGGCGGCGTCACTTATCTTGATCCAGTGTATGATTCGTTCACGCGCGCACGCTGCATTCCAGCCGACCCGCGCTGCACACCAGGCGTTCAGTTCCGTGATCTTTCGGGAACACGTCCTGACGGCATTTCCAAATGGAGTGTAAACCTGAATTCAACGTATAATTTCGAAATCGGTGGCAATTGGGATGGCTACATCCGTGCTGAATATTCCTATGCCAGCACGATCAAGACAAATACGGAAATCACTTCGGCGATCCCCATTGGCATAAATGATTATAACAATGTCAACTTAAGCCTTGGCATCGGTAATAAGGATGTGATTCAAGCACAGTTCTGGGCACGTAACCTGACGAAGGACAAGGCACTTATTGCTTCGTTCCCATCAGTTGCGCAGGCCGGCAGCTTTGCTGGTTACCCGATCCAACCGCGCACTTACGGGATTACACTCAAGAAAGCCTTCTAACCGTAATTGGCTGAAAAATGATCTGGCGGCAGGTGGAAATTCCATCTGCCGCCTTTTTCATGTCAGGCTTGCGTGAAGTGCCTTCGTTCCTCTAGATCAAATTATGACACTGACAAAAACCATCATTAAAGAATTAGAGGCGCACTATGCCGCCTCTGTAAAGCGTCTGCGCGATGCCGTTGAACATTATGTTGCGACGGGTGAGCCCCCAGCCCCTTCTTCGCGCACGGATGGGTCATTCTCCTATCCTGAACTTCACATCCAATATCTCGGCACCGAAAAATCGCCCCACCCGATGCGGTCTTTTGGGCGGTTGGAAAAACCTGGTGACTATGTTGTCACTGTCACGCGGCCGCAGATTTTCGGTGACTATCTGACCGAACAGCTTGATCGCATTGCTGAAGAATATGAAGTCGTGATTTCGGTGCGGGCAAGTACGCAGGAAATCCCCTTCCCCTATGTTCTTGATGCAGGCGGCACATTGGCATTGGCTGATGTTAGCGCGTCTGATTTGGGCCGCTGGTTTCCGACAACCGAACTCGCGGCGATTGGCGATGAACTCGCCGATGGTTTGTTCCTCAGCCATGAAGGACAATCACGCCCGCTCGCTTTGTTTGACGCACTGCGTACCGATTTTTCATTGGCACGCCTTCGCCACTATACGGGCACGCCCCCGGAACATGTCCAACGTTTCATCCTGTTCACCAACTACAACCGCTATGTGGATGAATTTGTTGCCTGGGCGTGCGAACAATTGGGCAAGGACAATCGCTACACTGCGCTTTCGGCCCCTGGCCATGTGATGGTGACTGCTGACACACCCGACCCACAATCCGCAATGGCCGACAGTGCGTGGCGCAAACATCAAATGCCGGCGTGGCATTTGATGGCACCGGACCGTTCAGGCATCAGCCTTGTTAACATTGGTGTCGGGCCGTCCAACGCCAAAACGATCACCGATCACCTTGCGGTTGTGCGGCCAGAGGCTTGGCTGATGATCGGGCATTGCGGCGGGTTGCGGGACAGTCAAAAAATCGGCGATTTCGTTCTCGCTCACGCTTATCTGCGCGATGATCATGTCCTTGATCATGTGTTACCGCCTGAAATTCCAATCCCCCCAATTGCTGAGGTTCAACAAGCCTTTGCCAGTGCCGCGATGACGGTGTCTGGTGAGGATGAAAAGGCGCTCAAACGCCGCCTGCGCACCGGCACGATTGTCACCACCGATGACCGTAATTGGGAACTCCATTATTCCAAATCGGCGCTACGTTTCAGTCAGTCGCGCGCGGTTGGCATTGATATGGAATCGGCAACCATTGCGGCGCAGGGATACCGCTTCCGTGTGCCCTATGGCACGCTGCTATGCGTCTCCGATAAGCCGCTCCACGGCGAATTAAAGCTGCCCGGTCAAGCCAACGCATTTTATGAGCGTGCCATTGCCGAACATCTCCGCATTGCGATTGAAACCTGTGAAGAACTGCGTCGCAAAGGCCCTAAGCTTCACAGCAGGAAGCTTAGGGCCTTTAACGAGCCGCCGTTCCGGTAACTACCAACCGCAGCTTTTGCCTTTGTTTTCCTTTTTAAGCCACGTCATCAGCGGCTTAAAATAAGCGATCATCGCCGTACCGTCCATTTCGCGCTTGCCGGTGAACGCCTGTAGTGCGTCTGGCCACGGCTTGCTCGCGCCCATTTCAAGCATCGCGTTCAAGCGCGCGCCAACCTCTTTATTACCGTAGAAGGAACAGCGGTGAAGCGGCCCTTTCCATTTCGCA
>JAYUPB010000098.1:0-8610 GCA_043760405.1 Sphingomonadales bacterium | reverse complement strand
CGCTGGCGACGGCGGCTTTGCCAAGCGGTTCGGTGAGGCCGGGTGAAACAATAAATTCAGACCCCGCGTCGATGCTGGCGCGCAGATCGGCTTCGTTTAACACCGTCCCAGCGCCGACAATTGCGCCCTCAACCTTTTTCATTTCACGGATCACGTCAAGTGCTGCGGCTGTGCGTAGTGTCACCTCAAGAACGCGAAGGCCGCCCGCAACCAAGGCTTCGGCGATGGGGCGGGCATGGGCCGCGTCTTCAATGACCAAAACTGGGATGACAGGTGCGGTTCGCATGATTGCTTCGATTTTCGTCATTATGCGTTTTCTTTCGCAAAGGCCGCTGCCGCACCAAACAGGCCGGGCTGGGGATGGGTTATGAGTTTGACCGGAATGTTGGACATCATCGCTTCAAAACGACCTTTTGCCTTAAATCGGTCTGAAAAGCCTGATTTGGCAAGGGTGTCCTTAATCCGTAAGCCGAGGCCACCTGCGATCACAACACCGCTCCCGCCCTGTGCAAGCGCAATATCGCCCGCTACGCTGCCAAGCGAAAGGCAGAACCGGTCAACGGCGGCTGCCGCAAGACTGTCTTCACCAGACGTACCAAGCGCCCATAGTGATTTGTCGTCCAATGACTGCACTGCGCGCCCCTCAATTTGGGCAAGCGCTTCATAGATTTCGACTATGCCCGGCCCGGAAACGACGCGCTCCACGGATACGCGGCGATACCGGTTTCTCAACCGCGCCAGAAGCGCATCCTCAATAGTGTCAAGGGGTGCAAAATCGATATGCCCGCCTTCGGTCGCCTGAACATGATACGTCGCAGCATCGCGCAGGATATGCGCAACACCCAAGCCCGTACCAGGTCCGATGATGCTTATTGTACCCATCATTGGCAGCGCCGTATTTGGCCCGCAGAGGGATATGAAATGGTCCGCGTCGGCTTGGGCCACTGCGTGGCCCACCGCTTCGAAATCATTAACGAGGCGGTACTGATCCACGTTCAATTTTTCACAGATCATTGCGGGACGAATGATCCACGGATTGTTGGTCAACTTCAGAACGTCGCCCTGAATGGGACAAGCGATGGCGATGGCCGCAGCGCGGGGCAGCGGTGATCCAATCTGTCTTCCAAAATCCTCCCATGCCGTTTGCAGGCTCGCATGTTCAGCGGTTTTGAGCGTCACTGGGTCGCCAAGAGATTGCACTTTACCGTCCGCGATTTCTGCCAATGCAAAACGGGCGTGCGTACCGCCAATATCGACGGCAACAATCTGTGTCATAGTCCCGCCGCCGCCAGCATCGCGCAGGCGCCTTGTTCCGCGCCGTCAGCACCCATACGCATGAGGGCAAACAGTTCGCGCCCCGTCCCTTCGACAAATGGCGGGGCAATGACTGACGCACGCGCTTCAAATTCTGCCTGATCGACCAGAACGTTCAAATGCCCGTCATGTCCGCAGAGCTGGATCAGATCACCGTCATGAATTTTAGAAAGGGGCCCGCCGCCCAATGCTTCTGGGGTGCAGTGGATCGCGGCGGGGATTTTGCCACTCGCGCCTGACATTCGGCCATCAGTGACAAGTGCAACCTTATACCCCTTGTCCTGTAACACACCCAAAGCCGGTGTTAGTTTGTGGAGTTCAGGCATCCCATTGGCACGTGGCCCTTGAAAACGGACCACGACGACGACATCACGGTTGAGTTCATCCGCTTTGAATGCGGCCAGAACATCTTCTTGGGTATGAAAAACGCGGGCAGGGGCTTCAATGGTCCAGCGGCCCTTGTCCACAGCGCTGGTTTTGAATGTCGCACGGCCCAGATTGCCCTGCACCAAACACATACCGCCGTCGGGCAGAAACGGGGCGGCCGGGGTGCGGAGCATCGTATCATCCATGCTGATCGCGGGCGCATCCTGCCAATCAAGTGTGTTTGATTCCAGAACCGGCTCGCGACCGTAAGCCGTCAAATCATCACTTGCGACGGTCATGATGTCACGGTGAAGCAGCCCGGCATCCAGCAATTCACGGATGACATAACCGATGCCGCCTGCCGCATGAAAATGGTTCACATCTCCTGATCCATTGGGATAGACCCTAGCGATCAACGGCACGGTGGCGGACAGTTCATCTATATCTTGCCAGTCAAGGGTGATCCCTGCCGCGCGCGCAATCGCGGGCAAATGGATCGCATGGTTGGTCGAACCGCCAGTGGCGAGCAAACCGACGCAAGCGTTCACAATCGCTTTTTCATCGATGCAAAGACCCAGTGGGCGATAGTCGGAGCCGTTTTTGCTGATCTCGGTCAGGCGGTGGACAGCCGCGCGGGTGAGGGCGGTGCGGAGTTTTGTTCCCGGATTGATGAAAGCACTGCCCGGCATATGCAGGCCCATGACTTCCATCATCATCTGGTTGCTGTTGGCTGTGCCATAAAATGTGCAGGTGCCAGCACCGTGATAGGAGGCGGATTCAGCTTCTAGGAGTTCTTCGCGGCCAACCTTTCCTTCGGCAAAAAGCTGGCGGATGCGAACCTTTTCTTTGTTGGCGAGACCAGAAGGCATCGGCCCAGCAGGCACAAGGATCATCGGCAAATGGCCAAAGCGCAATGCACCAATGAGTAAGCCGGGGACAATCTTGTCACAAATGCCGAGCAGCAATGCGCCTTCAAACATCGCATGGCTCATCGATACAGCGGTTGCCATGGCAATCACATCACGGCTGAGCAGCGAGAGTTCCATCCCCACCTGCCCCTGTGTCACGCCGTCACACATTGCGGGGACGCCGCCCGCAATCTGGGCCGTCGCGCCGACTTCCCGTGCGAACAATTTGATCTGTTCTGGGTAGCGACCATAAGGCTGATGCGCCGACAGCATGTCGTTATAGGCGGTGACAATGCCGATATTCATCGCCTGACCCTGGCGGATCGATGGCTTATCATCGCCTGATGCCGCAAAACCGTGCGCTAAGTTTCCACATGAAAGGCGCGGTCGGCCAATGCCATTTTCGCCTTCCCTTGCGATCAAATCAAGATAGCGCGCACGTCCAGCCTTGCTCTTTTCTGTGATGCGCGCGGTAACGGCGGCGATGGTTGGGTGAAGTGTCATGGGCACCAATGAATGTCGATGGCCTGTTCTGCGTCCGCCAGAACCCGGCCGATGGGGAGATGAGAGAGCGGACCATCCTTGATCGCTTGTTCAACCAGCGCGCGTTTGTCAGCGCCGGTCAAAACCAAAGTCAAAGTGCGGGCAGAAAGGATCGCATTGCGGGTCAGCGTGACCCGTGCAACCGGCGCTTCAACAGGCAAAGGATCCGGCATTACGCCAACTGCATAACGCGCTTTTGGGGCGTTGAGCGCCTCATCCAAATCAGGCCCGGCAAAGATCGAGGCTGTATGACCATCGCTGCCCACGCCTAAGCACACCAAATCAGGGGGCCAATGCAAATCTTGCAAACGCGCGTCAGCAGCTTTGCCCGCCATGTGATGATCGGCATTTTCACTGCCGATGGGGAGGACGCGCGCGCCCTTGGTCATAAAGAATTTGGCGAGCATCCCCGCATTGCACAGTGGATCGCTGACCGCGACAAGCCGGTCGTCGGTGGGGATGATGGTGACATGTTTCCATTTGATGTTTGCAGCGGCAAGTTTTTCATATGCAAGCAAAGGCGTCTTTCCGCCCGGCAGCGCAATCAGCGCCTGACCGCGGGCATCCAGTGCACTTTCGATAATGAACCCAATGTCCCCGGCCACTGCATCGGCCAGTTCTTCTTGGTCTTCATAATCCCACCATTCGGCTTCAATCATTCCAGCTTACTCCATCGCGTTCTGTAAGGGCGACAGCTGGGGATGGTCCCCAGCTGCCAGCGGTATAGCCTTTGGGGGTGAGGCCGCTTTCTGTCCAGCCTGCACGGATCGCATCAACCCAGGTCCACTGTGCTTCCACCTCATCACGGCGAACGAACAGGGTCGGGTCGCCTTCAATCAGGTCGAGAAGCAGCCGTTCATAAGCGATCCGTTTGCGCGCGCCAGCAAAGGCATTGGGCATCGAAATGTCGAGCGGCACTTCACGTAAGCGGATGCCTTCGCGGTCAAGGCCTGGCACCTTAGCCATCACCATAAGCCGCACATTTTCGGTCGGTTGCAGGCCTATGATCAGCTTGTTTGGTTGCGACACAGCACCTTTTGACGCGAAAATCGAATGTGGCACCGGTTTGAACTGAATGTAGATTTCTGATTTGCGTTCGGGCAGACGTTTGCCAGTGCGGAGGAAAAACGGTACACCTTTCCAGCGCCAATTGTCGACATATGCTTTGAGTGCGACAAAGGTTTCGGTGTCTGATGGTTTGCCCAATTCCTCATCATAGCCCGGAACCGCAACGCCGCCAATCGCACCTGCATTATATTGACCAGTGACGCTGTGCCCTTCTTCAACGGGACGCAGAGAGCGCAACACTTTCACCTTTTCATCGCGGATCGATGTTGCGTCAAACTGAGCCGGCGGTTCCATCGCAACGAGCGCGAGGAGTTGCAGCATATGATTTTGTACCATGTCACGGATCGCACCAGCCCCATCATAGAAACCAACGCGCCCTTCGAGACCAACCGTTTCCGAGATGGTAATTTGAACGTGGTCAATGCTTGCGGCATTCCACAAGGGTTCAAACATCGCATTGGCAAAACGCAGTGCGAGCAGGTTTTGCACGGTTTCCTTACCCAGATAATGGTCGATGCGGAATGTGCGTTCTTCTGGGAACACGCGCGCCACCGCGTCATTAATATGGCGGCTGGTTTCAAGGTTACTACCAAGCGGTTTTTCCAAGCCGATCCGGCATTTTGACCCTGCAAGGCCGTTTGCATCCAAACCCGCAATGGTTGCCTCAAATAGCGACGGCGCGGTCGACAGGAAAATGGCAAGGCCGCCATCGGTTGAGCCCACTTTTTTGGCCAGATCAGCAAAACCTTCCGGCTGTGTCGCGTCGAGCGCTTGATAAGAAAGGCGATCAAGGAAGCTGTTAATTATGGCCTGATCTTTGCGATCCTCAGGGAGGAATTTGGCAAGCGCCTCTGCTGCAAATTTTCGGAAACTCTCATCATCATGCGCACTGCGCGCGGTGCCCACAATTTTCAGGCCAGCAGGAACAAGCGTGTCTGCATGCAACGCGCAGAGCGAAGGCAAAAGCATCCGCTGTGCAAGATCACCAGTGGCACCAAATAACAACAGCGTGTCAGCCGTGAATGACATGCACATACTCCGTGGAAGGGAAAACGCTAGGGAATCAAGAGTTCAGTTTGCCACAGATAGGGGGCAAAGCCACGAAGGTAAATCTAATGAATGCAGAAAATTGCGACAGGAATACGTTTGCTGACTCTTAGAGAGATTGAATATTGGGGGGCTAATCTACACTAAAATATCAGCCCAGCGCCGCGATCATATCTGCGATGTCGGTGAACTTTTCGCGCGGAGCGCCTGCGCGCGCGTTCGCCGTTTCGGCCGCTTCTATTTTTTGCCAGTCACGGAAAGTGACGATGTCGACGTTGCGCTGCGATAGCAAAGCGTCGAGGCCTGCGCGACCTCGTTTGGCCTGACCACTGCCAATGTCTTCAGCGATGTTGTCGGCAATAATATAACCATCCGGGCGGTTGGTACCGATCGTACCCGTGGGGCCGCGCCGCGCCCAACCGACGCAGTAAAGCCCCGGCAAAATACGGCCTTCAACATTGGCAAACCGACCACGGCCATGTTCGTAGGGGACGCCCTCAATCGGCGGGGTTTGATAGCCAATACAGGCGATGATGAGACTGCACGGAATGACATAGGTCTCCCCCGTTCCAACCGAGCGTAAATCGGCGTCCAGCCGTGTGCGTTCAACAATGATACGTTCAACCTTGCCGTCTCCTTCAATCGCGATGGGCATTGCGAAAAAATCAAAATCAAGGCTTATTTCTTTGGGGGGTTCGGTGCTGGCTGCAAAGGCGCGGAGATGGGTCACAGATTTGCGCATACCAGGTTCGAGCAACGCGTCGTCTGCCAATGGAGGGAAATCATCCAAATTCAAGACCGGCGTTGCTCGCGACAAATGGCCTAGCTCTCCCAATTCTTTTGGGGTCATTGCGATCTGGTGCGGGCCTCTGCGTCCTAAAACGGAGATACGCTTAATCCCGCTGTGGTCCAATGTGTTAATGGCATGATCAACAATGTCAGCACCTTCAAATTCGCTGCGGGTCTTGGCGAGGATGCGTGTGACATCCAGTGCGACATTACCATTGCCAATAACGACTGCACCTGGGCCCGTGAGCGACGGATTAAGGTCAGCGAAGTCGGGATGGCCATTATACCAGCCGACAAATGCTGCTGACCCAATCACCCCGGGAAGGTCGCTGCCAGAAATATCAAGTTTGCGATCATTTGGCGCCCCAGTCGCGAGCACCACGCCATCATACAGGCCTTGCAATTCGGCAATACTCACATCTTTTCCAACAGACACATTGCCAACAAAACGCACATTTGCAGTAAGGTTGACCGCTTCATAGCGCCGCGTCACTGCTTTGATGGACTGGTGATCAGGGGCAACGCCAAAGCGGATAAGCCCGTATGGGACCGGCAAGCGGTCAATAATATCAACACGGACGTCATCACCGAATTTTTTCTGACACGCTTCGGCGGTATAATAACCAGACGGACCAGAACCAATCACCGCGATGTGCCGCATAAGCGGATGCTCCCCTTTTATTTAGGGGAGATGCTAGCGCGTTGGGTTAGGAGTGCAAGGTAAGGTTCCAAAAAATTGATTTCAGAGACCCGACGCAGATGTTATGATAGTGATGATGGAACCAATCGATGAACAGCAATTAGAAATTATCACATTCATTCCCTGCCTTGCGCCTGATTTTCATAGGATCAACGCAGAATGGATTGACTCCATGTTTGTCATGGAAGTCTCTGACCGGAGAGTTTTGGAAAATCCGCAATCAGAAATAATTGATCGCGGAGGTGTGATCCTGTTTGTTAAAGCATTGGACATTGGAATCATTGGCACGTGTGCGCTGCGAAAAGAAGCCGAAGGTGTTTTTGAACTCACCAAAATGGGTGTGAGCAGCAACGCTCAAGGCAGAAAGGCAGGTGAATTTCTGCTGTATCACATGATTGAGTGCGCCGTTTCAATACATGTTAAAACGTTGTATTTACTGACCAATTGGGACTGTGCGGCAGCAATCCATCTCTATGAAAAGCACGGATTTGTTCATGACGCTGCCATTATGCAGCGTTTCGGAGGCAGTTACGACCGGTGCAATGTCGCGATGTCATTCCCGATGACCTGATCGTCAATAAGACCAAGCACTGCGCGAAAATTGGTGCGGTTTGGCATCAGATCCGCGACGCTGTACTGATCGAAATGGTTTAAAAAGGTTGCGACTCCCCCTGCGAGAATATGCTTTAATCCGCATGCCGGTGTCGCGACACATTGGTTGGTAACAGGATCAAAACATTCAACAAAATTTCCCGTATCTTCGGTTGCACGGATAACTGCACCAAGATTAATCTCTGAAGCGGGTCGCGCCAGCGCCAATCCCCCCCCTCGACCACGCGTGCTGATGATATAGCCATCCGCCACCAATTTCTGAGCAACCTTCATCAGATGGTTTTTGGATATAGCGTAGTTGCGGGCGATGGTTTCAATCGTCTGAACAGTGTCACTCGCAGCGAGAAACATCAGCATTCGGAGGGCATAATCTGTTTGAACAGTTAATCTCATATAATATGCATATTAGATATTGATTTGACCGGCAACTGCTTTTATAAGAAGTATATTATATGCATCTATTAAGGCAATCCAATGGAAACGTCTCTATACGCGATCAAAGCCAGGGAGAGAAAACAGGCAGAGGCCGCATCTCTGGGTATTGATGAGGCGTTTATTTCAGAGCTGGTCGACACCTTCTACGCGCGCATTCAGGCTCACGACGCGTTGGGACCAATCTTTAATCGTCACGTGAAGGACTGGCCTTATCATCTCGGTCGGATGAAAGATTTCTGGGCGTCTATCGCGCTTGAATCTGGCCGCTTTCACGGCAATCCTATGCTCAAACATATCGCAATCCACGGCCTTGGCGCTGAACAATTTCAAAATTGGCTGGCTTTGTGGGATGAAGTTTTGGCCGACATTTCTCCAAATCGCGCGGCCGCGGATTTCTTTTCTGAACGCGCACGCCGCATCGCGACAAGCCTGCAGCTTGGCATTGATCTTCACAAAGGCGGTTTGAACGCACTTATAAAGGAGACGTAAGATGTTGATGGATATGAATATTATCGCAGCAGAGGTGGAATACCACGGTTCTTCATCAGACTCTGTTGTCCCGGCGACCCATGAGGTTCGGACATTCGATCTGCCACGATCCATATGGACCACCATGTTTCTTTCCTATGTGATCTTCTTCGGTGGCCTTGTGTTGGCCACAGGGCATGACGGCATCACTATTTTCATGATTGTGATCAGTGCGGCTTATGCCGTGATGTATTTTGGAACAGCTGCCGTTTTGAATGCAGTCAATGCTGCGGAAAGACCAAAATTGCGCACTTCTGGCCTTGAGACTCTGACAGGGCCAATGACATATGGTGCCGTTTT
>JAYUPB010000097.1:0-26510 GCA_043760405.1 Sphingomonadales bacterium | reverse complement strand
AGCGCGGTCGCTGGATCGCCCCCACGTTGGTGCGCGCAATGCAGGAGGTGCTGGAAAAGGGTGAACAGTCGCTATTGTTCCTCAACCGACGCGGCTTTGCGCCGCTCACACTGTGCCGTCACTGCGGACACCGATTTCAATGTCCCAATTGCACCGCGTGGATGGTGGAACACCGATTAACCCAGCGGTTACAATGCCATCACTGCGGCCATCAAATGCCCCCACCCCGCGCGTGTCCTGAATGCCATGAAGAGGACGCACTAGTTGCCTGTGGCCCGGGTGTTGAGCGGATTGCCGATGAAGTCGCACTGCTTTTCCCCGATGCGCGCCGCGCGGTCGTAACATCCGACACGCTCTGGTCCCCCGCCAAAGCCGCTGAATTTGTGGGCAAGATGGAAGCAGGCGATATTGACATCGTCATAGGCACGCAGTTGGTGACCAAAGGATACCACTTTCCAAACCTCACACTTGTTGGGGTGATCGACGCTGATCTGGGATTGCAGGGGGGCGATTTGCGCGCAGCCGAACGCAGTTTCCAACAAATCGCGCAAGTCGCCGGACGCGCAGGCCGCGGGACAAAACCCGGCCGTGTGTTTGTGCAAACCCATGAACCAGAAGCGCCCGTCATCCGCGCGCTTATCAGTGGCGACGCCGAAAGTTTTTATGCTGCAGAAACCGAAGCACGCAAAGACGCAGGAGCACCGCCTTTTGGCCGCTTTGCAGCAATCATCATTTCGTCTGAAAATCTGAAAGAAGCACAAGATACGGCGGCTCTGATCGGCAAAACCGCACCACGTGTTGACGGCATGGCAACCTACGGCCCCGCCCCGGCCCCACTTGCAATGCTCCGTGGTCGCCACCGCATGCGATTGTTAGTGCACGCAAGGCGGGCGCTTGATGTTCAAGACGTCATCCGCGACTGGCTTGGCGCACTTACATGGCCCCGCAATGTGCGGGTGAGCGTTGACGTCGACCCCTATAGTTTTGTGTGACCTTCAAGCATCAATAGCTTCGTCTTCCGGTCCAACCCGTAAGCATAGCCACCAAGCGAGCCATCGGTTCGGATCACCCTATGACAGGGGATAAGGACGGCGACATTATTGGCCCCGTTGGCTGATCCCGCCGCGCGCACGGCCTTGGGTTTTCCCACGGCCATTGCAATTTGCGCATAGGTGCGGGTTTCGCCGGCCGGTATGCGGGTAAGTTCCTGCCACACCGCCTGTTGAAAAGCTGTGCCTTGAATGTCGAGCGGCAGCGTCGGCATATGCGCTGGTTGATTGACCGCTTTGATTGCGCCGTGCACCAAATCATCAAGTGCCGCCCCGCCTTCTTCAATAGACGCATTTGGAAAACGATGATGAAGCTCTCCCTCATTCTCATCAAAAGACAATCGGCAAATGCCCTTATCAGTTGCAGCAAGCAGCATTTTACCAAGCATAGTATCCGCAATCGCCCAGCGAATCGTTACGCCCGCACCGCCATTTTTCCATGCCGAAGGCGTCATCCCCAAACGCCCCTTTGTTTCTGCATAGAAGCGGCTGGGACCGGAATAGCCCGCCTCATAGATTGCATCAGTAATGGAACCTGCATTGTTCAAAGCCGTTTCCGCCCGTTTGGCACGCAAACCCCTTGCATAAGCAGCTGGGGTAACACCCGTGTCACGTTTGAACAGCCGGTGGAAATGATGCGGTGCATAATCCACTGCCGCCGCCAACGCTTCTAATGACAAGGCTTCTTCGGCCTGTTCGATCAATATCAATGCAGCCGCAACAGCCTCTCGGTCGCGGCCAACCCCGTCCGGTCTGCAACGTAAACACGCGCGATAGCCAGCGGCCCGGGCGCGCTCACCATCGGCAAAATACTCCACATTATCACGCAACGGATGCCGCGCCGGACATGACGGTTTGCAATAAATCCCTGTTGTTTTAACAGCACCGACAAACATGCCGTCAAAAGCACGGTTGCGGGCGGCAAAAGCTTCCCATGCCTCGTCCGGATCGATCTCACGCATGCGCGCTTGCTTCCAAATGTGCTTTGAACGTGGCCAGACCAGCGTCGATGAAAGGCGCAATTACCGCTACTGCATCATGGGGCAAAACATCGGCTGTCCATGTCACATCACAACCAGCATCGTGCTTGACGACGACCAACGATGCATTATGATGAACCCAGGGGCCACCAGAAGCCGTCCATGAAAGCCGCATGGTCGCTGGGTCATTGCTTATTATCTGCTCTCTAAGCACAGCGCCGTTAGAAAAAGTGACGATCCTGACTGTTCCAGAATCCTCCAAAATCGTATCTGTAACCATGATCGGTGCAACGCGAACATGCAGTTCGCCCACGTCGGCTATCGCATCCCACGCCGTTTGTGCTGACGCGGCGATACTGATCGTTTTGCTGACTGTGCCCATATTTCCTCCCATCACGCCCGCTCCACCCGCGCTGCAAAGCAGCCATGCGCAGCGTTATGGGCGTCAATATAGGCGATCTCTTGCGCTTCAAACAGCGCCTTAATTTGCGCATCGGCCTGTCCCGGTAGCGCAAGGGCCGCGTTGCGAAGCATTCCTTCAGAATCGAACGCTCTTAAGCCCAGTGGCCGCCCTTCAAACACCGGTGGCAAAGCATCACTATAAGCTGCCGATCTATCTGCACCCTCACGAATATAAATGGCGTAAGCAGAACGATACGGCGTCGCGACATCATGGCTGATGTGGTTGATTAAGATCAGGCTTTCACCCGGCTCCGCATCTTCAAGTGTAATCCGGCAAGGAAAGCCCGGTTTATGCGTCGCCATCACCCGGACGGCATGATGCCGCGCCAATGTGACATCATCAGCACCAATAAGAGCAGTAAAGTTTTGCGGCGCGAGGCCAGTGATCCGGTATGTCATATCATGCTCCCTATGGTGGTGATGGAAAAGCAATAGGCGCGAGAAAAAGTCGAAGCGTCCCGCATCTTGCTTTCAAACATTCGGAATTGCCGAAGCAAGTCAGTTTGAATTTCCGTTTCCACAGCAAATGTGGAGATTTAGGTCATGCGCGGCAGTGGCTAAAAATATCTGTTGTTTGAAAAGTCACACTAAAGTCTCACCTAACAAACCCCGCGATGGACCCAAAGCGATCAAAATGCGTTATGATTGGATATGCTGACTGCAGGCCCGGACAGCGATAGGGCGGTTGACGATTTTCTCAAGGAGATGGCTGGCAGGACAAATCCTACATTGCAAGAGAAAGGAGGCGTTGTGGGTCAATTGAGCTTCCGCTTCCCTGCAACCCCTGCCATTCAAACTGCCCCACTGCAGAAATTGACAAAACCTATTAAACGACCTATCATTAAGTCATGTTACATGAAATTCTCGCTGACTCTGGTGTTAGCATATCCGATTTGAAGAAAAATCCTTCTGCCGTCATTGAAGCGGCAGGTGGTTTTCCTGTGGCCGTTCTCAACCGCAACATCCCTGCCGCCTATCTCGTTCCTGCTAAGGCGTGGGAAGCGTTGATGGACCGGCTGGAAGATATTGAATTGGCCGAAATTGTGCGGTCGCGTGTTGGCCAAGAGGAAATCGAGGTTTCGATTGACGACCTATAGGTTAACATTCCAGCGTGACGCCCTTAAAGAATGGGATAAACTGGGATCCGACATCAAAAAACAATTCACCAAAAAATTGCGTGAACGCCTTTCAAACCCACGCATACCCGCCGCACGGCTGCGCGATATGCCCAACTGTTATAAAATCAAACTCCGTTCTGCGGGCTATCGGCTGGTCTATCAGGTTTTCGACGACAGGGTTGTCGTTACGGTGATTGCCGTTGGAAAACGCGAACGGAATATGGTCTATAAGATCGCAGCGGGCCGAGTTTAGAGCATCCCTCCACACGCCGAAAACAACCCCAGCGTTCGTTCCCGTGCCAAATCCGCGCTCGGTTGGTGATAATCCTTACGCCGGTCCGAATTAAACCCATGGTTCGCATCATAGACGAATATCTGGGCGGTCGGATGGTTCTTTGCGATCAGCGCCTCGACGCCTTCCATTGGAATGCCGGTGTCATAGCGACCGAAATGGGCGATGGTCGCGCATTTGGGCACTTGGTCGGCAAAGGTCGTTGGCACGAGACTGCCATAGTAAGCTGACGCACCAGCGAGGTCATCGCTTTGCCCCGCAAGCGCCCACGCAACAGAGCCACCGTAGCAAAAACCCGTAATAAATACAGGGCCCTTGCCTTTGAGCGCGTCAATGCAGGTCTGCCCATCGGCAAGGCTAAGGGCGAAGGGATGCAGATCACGCGCCAATTGCACCGCGCGTTCAAAATCAGGACCAGTATAGTCCGCTTCGAACCCAGGATGTTCGCGGTCAAAGAGTGCTGGACTGAGCACCTCATAACCGTCGGCCCCGTATTCATCGCAAAGTTCCCGGATGTGATCGGTGACACCAAAAATTTCTTGTATCAGAACCAGCCCGCCTTTTCGCACGCCTTCAGCCTCTGCGTGATAGACAGAAATCTCAGCGCCGTCCGACATTTTCAGGCGAATCATTTGACCCATTTCACGCTCCTCATTGTTGTTGTCATTTTGCGTCTTCGCCTGAAAAAAGAAAGAGCGGGCTTAGGAGATGTCGCAAAGTAGCAAAGATAAGGCTATCCCATCTTGCACCGCAGCAAATCGGGTGCTAGGCGCGCCGCGACTTGGACGGGGATTTTTATAAAAACATCCCTTAGATCCGAGGCCACATTCAACGTCTCAAAAGGACATATCACGCGTGGAGAATTCCGGCGGCATTCAGGCGAGTTTAGCGGGGCGTTATGCTACTGCTTTGTTTAGCCTTGCCCTTGAAAAGAAAAGCATCGACGACGTGGGCACAAGCCTTTCGTCGCTTGGTAAAGCCCTGAGCGAATCAGACGCGTTGCAAGCGCTGACCACCAACCCTTTGGTGTCGCGCAGTGACGCAACAAAAAGTGTGGCGGCTGTTGCAAAAACAATGAAGCTGGACGCGATCACCACGAAATTTCTAGGTGTTCTGGCACAGAACCGGCGCCTAGGTCAGTTGGGTCCAGTCATAGCATCTTATCATGCGCTCGCGTCTAATCACCGCGGCGAGGCTACTGCGCAGATCACCAGCGCACATAAGCTTGATGCCGCTCAGGTCACCGCGCTCAAAAAACAACTCAAAACAAAGGTCGGCCGCGATGTTGCGGTTGAACTCAACACAGACCCCTCAATTCTTGGCGGCTTGATCGTCAAAATTGGTTCCCAGATGATCGATTCGTCGATCCGCACCCGTTTGAACACCCTCGCGAATGCGATGAAAGGCTAAACATGGACATCCGCGCCGCTGAAATTTCCAAGGTCATCAAGGACCAAATCGCCAGCTTTGGCACCCAAGCTCAAGTCTCCGAAGTAGGGCAAGTGCTCTCGGTCGGTGACGGGATCGCCCGCATCCACGGTCTGGACAATGTTCAGGCCGGTGAAATGGTCGAATTCTCAAACGGCATTCAGGGCATGGCGCTCAACCTCGAAGCGGACAATGTCGGCGTCGTGATTTTCGGGTCTGATGCCCAAATCAAAGAAGGCGATGTTGTTAAACGGACCGGCACGATTGTGGACGTTCCGATCGGTAAAGGCTTGCTTGGACGTGTCGTCGACGGCCTTGGCAACCCCATCGATGGTAAGGGACCGATTGTCAGCGATGAACGCAGCCGCGTTGAACGCAAAGCGCCCGGCATTATCCCACGCCAATCCGTGAACGAACCTGTTCAAACTGGCCTTAAGGCACTTGATGCCTTGGTTCCTGTTGGCCGTGGTCAGCGCGAACTTATTATCGGTGATCGCCAGACCGGCAAAACTGCCGTCGCAATTGATACATTCATCAACCAACGCGAAGCGAACAAGAGCAAGAATGAAGCGGATAAGCTTTATTGCATCTATGTCGCCATCGGTCAGAAGCGTTCAACGGTCGCGCAAATTGTGCGTCAGCTCGAAGAAAACGGGGCGATGGAATATACCATTGTTGTCGCGGCCACGGCTTCTGAGCCTGCCCCGCTTCAGTTCCTTGCGCCTTACACGGGGTGCGCGATGGGCGAATATTTCCGCGATAACGGCATGCACGCTTTGATCGTGTACGACGATTTGTCAAAACAAGCCGTGGCTTACCGTCAGATGTCACTGTTGCTGCGTCGTCCTCCTGGACGCGAAGCTTATCCCGGAGACGTTTTCTATCTTCACAGCCGTTTGCTCGAACGCGCAGCAAAATTGAACAAGGATAACGGATCAGGATCACTGACCGCACTCCCGATCATTGAAACACAGGCTGGGGACGTTTCCGCTTATATTCCGACAAACGTGATTTCGATCACTGACGGTCAGATCTTCCTTGAAACCGATCTGTTTTTCCAGGGCATTCGTCCCGCGATTAACGTCGGTCTGTCAGTGAGCCGCGTTGGTTCTGCTGCACAAACCAAGGCGATGAAAAAAGTGTCGGGTTCAATCAAACTTGAACTCGCGCAGTACCGTGAAATGGCGGCGTTTGCTCAGTTCGGGTCTGATCTTGACGCGTCAACGCAGAAGCTTCTGAACCGCGGCGCGCGCTTAACCGAATTGCTCAAGCAAAAGCAATATGCGCCAATGCCGTTTGAAGAACAGACAGCATCGATCTTTGCTGGCACCAATGGTTACCTTGACGGCATTCCTGTCGGCGATGTGACACGGTATGAAGATGCGATGATTGCTGATCTTCGCGCCAACCATGCGGGCGTTCTTAAAACGATACGCGACACCAAAGACCTTGGTGATGATGCGAAGAAAGCGCTGGTTGCCGCTCTCGATATGTTCACGAAGACGTTCGCTTGATCGGATAGAATATGGCCAGTCTTAAGGCTCTTAAAATCCGCATCGGTTCAGTGAAATCGACGCAGAAGATTACCAAGGCGATGAAAATGGTCGCCGCTGCAAAACTGCGCCGTGCGCAGGAAGCAGCCGAAGCCGGTCGTCCCTATGCCCAGCGTATGGAAGCGGTGATGGCGAGTTTGGCGTCAAAAGTGACGATCAGCGCGCAATCACCAAAGCTGATCGCTGGCACGGGTAAAGATGATGTCCATTTGTTCGTTGTGGCAACCTCTGACAAGGGGCTTGCTGGGGCATTCAACACCAACATTGTTCGCCTTGCCCGAAAATCCGCGCTTGAAATGCAGGCGGCAGGCAAAACGGTAAAGTTCTATATCATCGGCCGTAAAGGTCGCGATCAGTTGAGCCGGACTTTCCGCAATGATGTTATCCATTCAATCGAACCCGGCGATCTGGGTAAATTGAAATTTGCTGATGCACAGGCCGTGGCAAAGGATTTGATTGAACGCTATGAAGCAGGCGGATTTGATGTCGCGCATCTCTTCTATTCAAAATTTGTGAGCGTGCTGACGCAGGAACCTACACAAGCGCAAATCATTCCTGTCCCTGCCCCTACAGCAACAACGTCAACTGGCGTGTCCGCATCGGTCGCCTATGAACCCGATGAAGATGAAATTCTGGCCGAATTGCTCCCGCGTAACATTGCCGTGCAACTCCTCCGAGCACAGCTTGAAAATGCCGCGTCGGAACAGGGGTCCAAAATGACTGCAATGGACAACGCCACGCGCAATGCCGGTGACATGATCAACAAACTGACGATCCTTTATAACCGGACCCGTCAGGCCGCGATCACCACCGAACTCATCGAAATTATTTCAGGCGCGGAAGCGCTGTAATGAACGGGCTGGTTTTTGTTCTCTGCGGATGCGTTACGGTGACACCGTTTATGCCCAATTGGAAAGAAACCACCAAATTGCTGAGTGCATATTGTGGCGGCCAAGAAGTCCGCGTCAAAAAATTAATGTGTTATGAGGGTGAAGAAGCCAAATGCACGTTTAAGGTCAAACTAAAAGGAGCGCCTTGGATCAAGGATGATGCAGTTTTTGCTGCAATTCCTCAACCTGGTCGTTCCGGTATAGCGTTAGGAGCTGATGAATGGAAACTCATCAGCAAACCAAAATTCTGCCAGCAAACTGATTTAAGCCAAAGGAACTAAGACATGGCAACCGCCCCGAAGAAAACTGCCGCGCCCAAGGCAGCAGCAAAACCAGCAGCAACTGCAAAGGCCCCAGCAAAGGCTGCCGCTCCCAAGGCTGCACCGGCGAAAAAGGCCGCTACATCCGCCGCTGCAACGATGGACCTGTCCGCAGCCACAGGCCGCGTCTCTCAGGTGATTGGCGCGGTCGTCGATGTCACCTTTGAAGGGACGCTTCCCGCCATTTTGTCCGCGCTTGAAACCGAGAATAACGGCCAGCGCCTTGTTCTTGAAGTGGCACAGCATCTCGGTGAATCTACCGTCCGCACCATCGCCATGGATGCGACAGAAGGTCTGACCCGCGGCGCACGCGTTCGCGATACCGGTTCACAAATTCGGGTTCCCGTTGGACCGATGACGCTGGGGCGCATTTTGAATGTGATTGGCGAACCCATTGATGAACAAGGCCCCGTCAATGCGGAAATGACATCCCCCATCCATGCTGACGCGCCGTTGTTCGTGGATCAATCCACCGAAACCAGCATTCTTGTTACCGGCATCAAGGTCATCGATTTGCTTGCCCCTTATGCAAAAGGCGGCAAGATCGGTCTTTTCGGCGGCGCAGGCGTTGGCAAGACGGTTCTTATTCAGGAACTGATCAACAACATTGCCAAGGGCCACGGCGGCACATCCGTGTTCGCGGGCGTTGGGGAACGCACCCGTGAGGGTAACGATCTCTATCACGAATTCTTGGACGCAGGCGTGATCGCCAAGGACAAGGACGGCAACCCAACCCCAGAAGGGTCAAAGGTTGCGCTCGTGTTCGGCCAGATGAACGAACCCCCGGGCGCACGCGCGCGGGTTGCCCTTTCGGGTCTAACCATTGCTGAATATTTCCGCGATGTTGAAGGACAAGACGTTTTGTTCTTCGTCGATAACATCTTCCGCTTCACGCAGGCTGGTTCGGAAGTATCCGCACTTCTTGGTCGTATTCCGTCGGCTGTGGGCTATCAACCAACCCTGTCAACCGACATGGGTCAGTTGCAAGAACGCATCACATCGACCAACAAGGGGTCGATTACATCGGTTCAGGCAATTTACGTCCCTGCCGACGATTTGACTGATCCAGCGCCAGCAACGTCCTTTGCCCATTTGGATGCGACGACCGTTCTCAACCGCGCGATTTCAGAACTTGGTATCTATCCAGCCGTTGATCCGCTCGATTCAACCAGCCGTGTTCTGACGCCAGCCGTCGTGGGTCAGGAACATTATGATACGGCCCGCCGCGTTCAAGAAACGCTGCAAAAGTATAAATCGCTTCAGGACATCATCGCCATTCTCGGCATGGATGAGCTTTCGGAAGATGATAAGCTGACCGTTAGCCGCGCGCGTAAAATTCAACGCTTCCTTAGCCAGCCGTTCCACGTTGCTGAAGTCTTTACCGGCATCAGCGGCAAGTTCGTTCAGGTTGAAGATACCGTAAAATCGTTCAAGGCCGTCGTTGAAGGCGAATATGATCACTTCCCTGAAAGCGCTTTCTACATGGTTGGCGGCATTGAAGATGTGATTGCAAAGGCCGCAAAGCTGGCTGCTGAAGCGGCATAAGCCATATCCCCCTCTCTCCCGTCAGGAGAGAGGGTTTTAAGGAACTCAAACATGCCCTTTCACTTTGAACTCGTCACACCTGAACGCCTTGTCCGATCAGAAGACGTGTATATGGTCACTGTTCCAGGCTCCGAAGGTGACTTTGGCGTGCTTGAAGGGCATAGCCCAATCATGACCACCCTGCGCGACCATGCAGAACTCCGCATTTATGCCCGTGACGGCGCAGCGCCTGAAACGCTAACCATCTCAGGTGGTTTTGCAGAGGTGAGCGATAAAGGCCTAACGATTTTGGCAGAAAGCGCGCTTTAGGGCCACGTTCTCTTCAATGCGTGACTGTTGGCACCACTCACTTTTTACCAACGCTTCGCCATAAATATAGCCCGCCCGCAATGATGAGCGCAGCGCCAGCAATGGTTGAGACATCTGGCACATCCCCAAATGCAAACCAACCGATCGTAACCGCAACCAACAGTTGGATATAGGTCATTGGTGCGACCACCGCTGCGTTGGTGCGCACAGTCGCCATGTAAATCAGCATGTGGCTAAATGTCGCCGTCATCGCGACAATCGCGCACCGTACGACCACCGACCAGTCCGGAACAGGGATGTGATACTGTGGCACGCCGCTATAATGTCCAGCAATTGCCGCAGCGATCAAGACAGGCGCTGCCAGCATAGCGATCAAAAGCTGCATTTCCAGAATCGGCGCAACGCCCGCAGCCTTTCGATTAAAAATCATCAGGCTGGACATCCCCAGTGCGGCCCCCAAAGGCAAAAGCGCGGACAGTCCAAGCATGGCGATTTGAGGCCTTAACACCAACAAAACGCCCGCAAACGCAAAAATAATTGCGACCCAAACCGCGCGCGGCGCACATTCCTTCAGAAAAATCGCTGATAAAAGTGCCGTAAAAATCGGAGCTGTAAATTGGATTGCCGTCGCTTCGGCAAGCGGCATGACATAGATGGCAAGGAAGAAGCATAATGTTGCAACAGAAACGGACAATCCCCGTCCAATATGCAGCCACGGTTTTGGAAAAATCAATCCGTCGCGGCCACGGACAATGAGCACTGCGACCAACAGACCAAGCGCACCAAAAACATAGCGCAAGGCCGAAACGGCTGGCGCGGGAAACGCACCGTGCATGGTTTTGATGATGGAATCACCAATCGACAGCAGCGAAAAGCCGCACAGGGCATAAAATAGCGAAACCCCACTTTCACTACCCTGTTCAAATTGCTTGAAAAACCTACGAACCACGAAATCTACCTTTCTGGCAGAACGGTTTTTTCTGCGATTAGGATATTGTAAAAGTTTACGCTCTATTCACCCAGATCAACGATACGCGATTAACCGCATATTCGAAAATGATTTGGGTGGACAATGAGCGCATTTGGTAAGCGTAATGGAGCAAATGGTATGGGGGCAAATCGCCCTGCATTCGGCGTTGCTCGCCCCATGCAAGGGTCTGGCCCTGCCAATCCAACGCCGCCCGCCGCAAGAAATGTTGGCGGTGGCGCGCAATTTCCACCTATCGATTCGATCCCGCTCCCCAGTGCGCCTTCAGGTCACGAACCGCCTATGGATGCAATGGCGCGCCTTACGCAACGTGAAACTGCGCTGGATGAACCACAGCAAAAGGTCGAGGGCTTTGAAGCCTCAGTCCACCGCATCAAAGAACAGGTGTTACCGCGGCTTTTGCAGCGCGTTGATCCTGAAGCTGCGGCCTCCCTCTCCAAAGATGAACTCGCTGAAGAATTTCGGCCGATCATTGGCGAAGTACTTGCCGAACTGAAATTGACACTCAATCGGCGTGAACAATTTGCGCTGGAAAAAGTGCTGGTTGATGAGCTTTTGGGCCTTGGTCCTCTCGAAGAATTGCTCAACGATCCAGACATTACCGACATCATGGTCAACGGTCCTGACCAAACCTATATCGAAAAAAAGGGCAAGTTGATCATCGCGCCGATTCAATTCCGCGATGAAGCGCATCTGTTTCAAATTGCCCAGCGCATTGTCAACCAGGTTGGTCGCCGCGTCGATCAGACAACCCCCCTCGCCGATGCGCGGTTGAAGGATGGATCTCGCGTCAACGTGATTGTGCCGCCTTTGTCGCTGCGCGGGACCGCGATTTCAATTCGTAAATTCTCTGAAAAACCAATCACGCTCGACATGCTCAAAAACTTTGGCGCGATGAGCGATAAGATGTGCACCGCACTAAAGGTCGCTGGTGCAAGCCGTTTCAACATCGTGATTTCAGGCGGTACGGGTTCTGGTAAAACAACCATGTTGAACGCTTTGTCCAAAATGATTGATCCCGGCGAACGCGTGCTGACGATTGAAGATGCCGCCGAACTTCGCCTGCAACAACCGCATTGGTTGCCGCTAGAAACACGTCCGCCCAACCTGGAGGGCCAAGGCGCGATCACCATTGGGGATCTGGTCAAGAACGCCCTGCGTATGCGGCCTGACCGGATTATTCTGGGCGAAATTCGTGGTTCTGAATGTTTCGATCTGCTGGCGGCAATGAACACCGGCCATGATGGTTCAATGTGCACACTTCACGCCAACAGCCCGCGCGAATGCCTTGGCCGTATGGAAAATATGATTTTGATGGGTGACATTAAAATCCCCAAGGAAGCCATCAGCCGGCAGATTGCGGACTCCGTTGACATGATCATTCAGGTCAAACGGCTTCGTGACGGGTCACGCCGTGTGACCAACATCACCGAAGTCATCGGCATGGAAGGCCCCGTCATCGTCACACAGGAATTGTTCAAATTTGAATATCTTGAAGAAGGCGCCGACGGCAAGATTATCGGTGAATATCGTGGTCAGGGCCTGCGTCCCTATACCTTGGACAAAGCGCGTCAATATGGATTTGACCAGCCCTATCTAGAAGCGTGCATGTCAGACATTAAAACTTAAGGGCATAGGCGGCACACACCGCCGATGACAGCATCGCCAAAATCATAATCAAGGGCCAGGGCATAAATCCGACTTTGTCCAAATCCGCACGCTTATTGCGGCGGCGTTCAGCAAATGACGCAATACCAGCAAGGATGAGTGCGCCAATACAGACGCCCCATAATATGTCACTGTTCAAAAAAGGATCAGCCAAGCTTATCGAGTTTGGATTGCAATTCGGCCATTTGCGCCTTTAGCGCTGCAATTTCGACATCATTACCTGCGCCACCGCTTGAAGCATCCTTTTTAGCGCCGGGTTTTAGGATGCTCGACGCGACATCAAACATGGCCATATTGCGCTTGTGCAAATCTTCAAAAGGCCCACCGGAAAACGCGCCTTCAAGGGCGGTTCGAAACTGCATCTGATTGCGGCGAAACGCCTCCATCGAAGCTTCAAGATATTGTGGCACCATCGCCTGCATGGAATCGCCGTACATCGAAATCAGCTGGCGTAAGAATCCCGACGGCAACATAGTTGTGCCCCGGCTTTCTTCCTCCATGATAATCTGGGTGAGGACGGTGTGCGTAATATCATCATTGGATTTCGCATCGAGCACCTGAAATTCACGGCCTTTGCGCGTCATTTCAGCCAGATTGTCGAGCGTGATATAACTCGACGTTTCTGTATTATACAGCCGCCGATTGGCGTATTTTTTGATAATAACGGGTGAACCATCGTTCACTGCGGATTTGGCCATTGTGGGTGCTTTCAATATGAAGTGCTCTCTATAGCATCAAAATATGCCGCACCGCAACATAAGGCGACATGCATGATGTGTCGCGAGGCCGCAATAATGTTGCACATTTATCACAACCCGCCAATTTTTAACCGCGGATGAATGGTCGAGCATGTTTTTCCTTGCTCAACCGCGCCCTTCCAGCAATTTATGTGACATCTGCGTGACGATTCTGTCCGCAATCTTGTTGGGGATGACAAGTAATGAAATCTTTCCGTTTCCTGGCGGCCACCGCGCTTGCCACTAGTTTTGTAATATCCGCTGCGCCTGCATGGGCGCAGACTGAGGCAACTGCTGAAGAAGCTGCAGCCAAAAAAGCTGCTGAAGAAGCTGCGGCTAAAAAAGCTGCGGAAGAAGCTGCAGCTAAAAAAGCTGCTGAAGAAGCAACCATTGAAAAGCCCGCCGAAGCAGGTGATATTGTTGTTGTCGGTTCACGCATTCGCCGTGACGTATTTTCAGGCGCTTCACCTGTTGAAGTGATCACACGCGATGAAACCACACTCGCAGGTTTCGCGTCCACAACCGCTGTTTTGCAAAGTTCGCAAGTGACTGGCGGTACCGCCCAGATCAACAACAGTTTTGGTGGTTTTGTGACGGACGGTGGTCCAGGTGCGAATACAATTTCACTGCGCGGTCTTGGCGCAACCCGGACATTGGTTCTTTTGAACGGCCGTCGCCTTGCACCAGCTGGAACACGTGGTTCGGTTGGTTCGGCAGATTTGAACGTTCTGCCTAGCGCCATCGTGGATCGCATCGAAATTCTGAAAGACGGCGCTTCCTCGGTTTATGGTTCAGACGCTATTGCAGGCGTTATCAACGTCGTCACAAGAAAAAATATCACAGGCGTAACTGTCGAAGGACAGTATAATGCGACAAACGATGGGGGTGGCAACACCGCAAGCTTCTCAACCGTTTGGGGCTTTACGGGTAATCGTTTCAACATTTCCGGTTCGTTTGAAATTGGCAAGCGTGACAATTTAACGCTGGCTGATCGTGATTGGACACAGTGCCAAACCGATTACCGCATTCTGCGCCCCGGCAACAATCTGCCAGGATCGTCTGATTTTATTGACCCTGTCACTGGCAAGGCAAAATGCTATACAATTACTTCCGGCGGTTCGGGCGGCGTTACAATCAATACGATCGCTACTGGCGCAACTGCTGGCGTTCCCGGTCCTGGAACAGCAGGCGCTGCTTTTGTCCGGTGGCGTCCTAACTCCGCAGTAACGACGGGTCTGGTCGGTTTTGAAGGCGTGAGCTTAAACAGCCGTGATACTTTTGAACCGGAAATGCTCAGAGAGTCGTTGATTTCTCCCGGAAAAACCTACTCTGCGTTCTTGCAGGGGGGGTATGATACTGGTGCCCTTGGTAATGCAGAGCTTTATTTTGAAGTTCTGGGCAGCCACCGTTCATCAAGCCAGGCAAATTATCGTCAGCTATCACTGGACTATGCCGTTGGAAGCATATTGCTGCCGACAACCCTGCGCACTTCAGTAGTGCAGGCTGCGCCTACGACTATCACAAACGGTGCTAACCTGGGTGTTCGTGCCTTTATTGGTTCAGGAAACACAATTTCATCACAATCACTTGATTTCTGGAAAGTGACCACTGGCCTAAAAGGTGATTTCGTTCTTCCGGGTTGGAAGTATGATTTTTATGTCGCTGGTAACTGGTCAAAGGGTGATTACACCTTCAACTCATTCAAAACTGACCGCCTTGCACAGAGCTTAAATGTTGCTGCTGCTGGTGCTGGTTTTGTTTGCGTCAATCCTGCAAATGGTTGCGTAGCCGCTCCTGCACTTTCAAGTGCAGTTATTGGTGGTGTTCTTCCACAAAACTGGTTGAACTTCGTTTCGGGTGATGTAACCGGAACAACCAAATATGACGAAAAGGTTGCAAACCTTACCGTTGACGGTTCGCTTTTCAAATTGCCTTACGGTGATGTGCAGGCTGTGTTTGGTGCTGAATTCCGCAAGGCAACGATTGACGATACACCGCCTCTCGATAGCCAATCAGGCAATCTTTACAATTTGACATCAGCCGCACCAACGCGGGGATCAGATTCGGTTTGGGAAGTCTTCACTGAAATCGAAGCGCCTTTGCTGCGTGATGTATCCTTTGCAAAGGAGCTGACACTTAACGTGTCGGCGCGCTATACGGATTATAAATCCTATGGTGGTGACTATACTTACAAAGTTGGCGGTATTTACGCCCCAACGGGTTGGTTGTCATTCCGCGGCACATACGGAACATCATACCGTGCACCTGCACTGTTTGAACAGTTCCTTGGCGGGACCACTGGTTTCCAAAGTGCAACCAACGATCCCTGCAACGTGGACCGTATCAACCAGAGTGTTGCTCGTGCCGCCAACTGCGCCACAGAAGTTCCCGCTGGCTTTAACGCGACAAGCGGTATTACTGTTATAACGTCTGGCGGTGCCACCGCCGGTTTGAAAGCTGAGACTTCTGTAAACTGGACTGTTGGAACAATCATTGAACCAAATTTCTCCGATAGTTTTGGAGAACTTTCACTCGCGGTTGATTATTACAACATTGTCGTGAAAAATGGTGTTGCGCGTGCTGGCGCATTAAACATCTTGTCACTTTGCTATGATGATGCTCAGTTCCGCGCAGGCGGTGGTTTTTGCCGGTTGGTTAACACGCGGACCCCGGGTTCAAATCAGCTCACCGTCAACGACAGCTATGTTAACCTTGCAACCGATAAGGTCCGCGGGATTGACTACACACTTCGTTACACACGCGATATTGGTGAAGGCAATCTCCGCCTAACAGCGCGTGTAACCCAGTTCCTTGAACAGGCGAACAAACTGTTTGCGGATGATCCACTTGATGATGTGAACGGCATTATCGGTAGCCCGAAATTCACAGGCAACTTTGATGCTGTTTATCGCCTTAAGAACTGGCGTTTCCGTTACGGTCTGGAATGGATTGATGCGATGCAATCCTATGACTATTATGGTCTGGACCGCACATTGACGAACCTTTACCTTCAGGTTCCTGACTATTATCTGCACAACGCATCCGTGCAGTACGACACTGAAAAATGGGGCATCACAGCGGGTGTAAGAAACATCACCAACCGCGAACCGCCCCAGATTTCAACCAGCAACGTTAATAACCGTATTGGGAATGCCCCACTTTACAGCGGTTATGATTATGTTGGACGGACTTACTTCATCAACTTCACCAAGTCTTTCTAATCAAGGTCAGCGACAATCGCTGATTTAAGACAGACTTAAACAAGGCATTGGTGCCGGTAGTTTCGATCACATATTGATCAGAACTGCCGGCACTTTTTTTGTAAGGATTATTGCGTTATGTTGCGTCCACTTATGATGACTGCTTTGGTGGCGATGACCGCCCCGGCACTTGCAAAACCAGTTCCGCCAACAATTGAACAAATGGCCGCCTTCCCTAAAATGGCGAGCTTCTCAATATCTCCTGACGGCACGCACATGGCAGCGATTGAAGCGCGCGGTGAAGATCGCGTCATTTTGGTTTGGAAAACAGCGAACCTGAATGAAAAACCGACAGTGATCGGTTCCACCGCGATGAAAATTCAAGCTGTTAGATTTATAAAGAATGATCTTCTCGCGGTGGCATTATGGCAACCTTATGATGCCAAATTTGATGGCATCACAAAAACGTTCATCGAAAAACTCTTCATTACCGATCTACAGGGCAAGAAATGGCAAGAACCCATGCCCCTGCCGCGCGCAAAAACTGAAGTTGAGGAACGTCTTCAAGCGGTAGTCAGTCCGACTGTGTTGGATATTCTTCCGAATGATCCGGACCATGTTTTATTGGTCAACAATGTCAGCGAAGGTACTGGGGATGTCTTCAAGGTCAATATCCGCACAAATCGGGCTGAAAAAATACTACGCAGTGATGAAAAGATATTTAGCTACCTTACTGATCTGGATGGGAATATCCGTTCCCGCAGGCGATTAGACATTGACGGCAAAGGCGCATTTATTACCTCAGAATTACGTACTGTTGGCGGCGGTTGGGAAGAACATTTCCGCTCCTATGTGAAGGATCGCGATATTTTCGTCGTTGTTGGCTTTACCGGTGATCCGAACATTGCCCTGATTTCAAGCAATGTCGGCGCGGATAAAACCGCGATTTATGAATATGATATTGCGGCTAAAAAACTAGGCGAGACAATTTTTAAGCATCGCTATTTTGAAGCAAACGATATCAGTGTCCGCCGCATAAAAAATAGCGCAGGCGGTTCATTTGGCGAAATCACATCGCTCTCCTATTCTGGTCCGCGTGAAGACGATGTTATTTACACGTCTCCTGAATATAAAGCGATCGATGCAACTGTCCGCAAGGCATTGGGTATCACACAAAAACCCCTGACATTGGTTGATACAGCAACCGGTGTCAGCGGTTCTGTCAATTATGATACCACACTGACATTTCGTATCGTAGCGAACTCCCATGATCTCAAAACGATTGTCATCGTGGTCAATGGTCCCAACACGCCTTCATCCTTTTATATGTTGAAGGACGGACGCCTGAATCTCTTGTCAAAATCCTATCCCGATATTGATCCTGCTGCGTTGGGAGAGACCAAATTGGTCTATTATAAGGCGCGCGATGGACAGGATATTCCAGGCTTTTTGACAAAGCCCAATACTGAAATGTGCGGCGCGGGGCCGTGGCCGACGGTCATTCATCCGCACGGCGGCCCTTGGGGGCGTGATAATCTCGCTTTTGATGGCGGCATGTGGGTTCCCTTGATGGCATCACGGTGCATGGCCGTTCTACAACCCCAATATCGTGGTTCGTTAGGCTGGGGCCGCAAACTCTGGAAAGCGGGTGACGCTGAATGGGGCCAAAAGATGCAGGATGATAAGGATGACGGCGTCAAATGGCTGATCGAACAGAAGGTTGCCATTCCTGAACGTGTTGCGATGTTTGGTTTTTCCTACGGCGGTTATGCGGCAATGGCGGCGTCTGTTCGCCCCAATGGCCTTTATAAATGTGCTGTTGCAGGAGCAGGCGTTTCTGACATCAAACGGATTTGGTCAGCATTTTACACCAGCACTTACTTCCGGGAAAATCAGGGATCGACCGTTAAGGGCCTGAGCCCTGCTGATGTGGCAGATAAGATCAAAATTCCGATCATGGTGTATCACGGTGAGCGTGATCAAACTGTACCAATTGAACAATCACGCTGGTTTGTCGCCAAGGCAAAGCAATCCGGGCAGCCAGTTGTGTACCACGAACTCAAAGATTATTCGCATGGGCAAGCGTGGACGCGCGCAATAATGGCGCAGCAGCTTAAGTATATTGATGATTATCTTGTGCGGGACTGTGGCAGTAAAGGCCTTTAAACAGACCTAAATTTGATTGTAGGAAATTTGGCCACCCCTCACCCGGGCGGCCATTTTCTATCCCCAAACCCGGTCAAACCGCTGCCCCAACCCCGTCAATAATTCATATTGAGACAGGCCGGATGCCAATGAAGCGGTGGGGAGATCGTAATCGATGGGGAGCCAATCGCCTTCTTTGACATCGGGCTGAGCATCAACGTTGACCACGACCAGGTCCATTGAAACCCGTCCGATCACAGGGAATTTCCCGCCCACAGCACTACCACGCGCTGAAAATCCGCGCAGATATCCGTCGGCATAGCCCATGTTGAGGATTGCGAGTTCGTGATCCTGCGCCGCAGTAAAGGTCGCGTTATAACCAACACTGTCCCCTGCCCTGATCCGTCGTCGCTGGATCACTTGTGCTTCCGGGGTGACGACTTGCTTGATGTGACCCGTGGCTTCCGCGCGGGGAATCCCGCCGTAAAGGGCGAGGCCGGGGCGTGTCAGATCAAAGGCATAGTCGGGGCCAAGGCAAATCGCGGCAGAATTGGATAAGCTCATCCGCTTTGCGTGCGTTTTACCAGCCAAGGCGGAAAATGCGCCGCGCTGTGTGTTGTTTTGCGCCGTGTTTTCATCAGCTGAGGCTAGGTGGCTCATCAGCGTGTCGATGTTCAACCCTTCAAGAATGCCGTCCGCGACATCAGCGACCGAAAGCCCAAGCCGGTTCATACCCGTATCGACCATTACATCGCAGGCACGCCCGCTTGCGCGCCACCTTAGCACCTGATCCTGCGTATTGAGCGTGGGCCGCGCGGGCGATGTCAAAGCTGATGCCATATCTTCGGCGCGAACACCGTGAAGGACCGAGAGCGAAGCGCCCTCTGGAAGCACGCCGAGCGCCTCCGCCTCTGCCCAAGTCGCCACGAAAAAATCACGGCAGCCTGCCCGCGCAAGATGATCAACAACGCCGGTTGCGCCCAGACCATAACCGTCGGCCTTAACCGCCGCACCGCACGCCGCAGCCCCGCTCTGCGCGTTTAACCAACGCCAATTGGAAACAAGGGCATCTGCGTCCAGCCGCAGGCGCAAAGGAGATAAATTCATCTTCATGTTGGTTCGGTTAGCGGGGAGCCGATGATCAGTCGAGGTCTTCCTTGCCCGAGGTCTCAGGCAACCAGATCAGCGCAACGATAAACGCCATCGCCGTAACGCCGACAGTATACCACAGACCAGAATAAGCATTACCCGTCTTCACCACGATATACTGAGAAATATAGGGCAAAAATCCGCCAAAATACCCCGCGCCTATGTGGTAAGGGATCGACATTGACGTGTAGCGGATTTTAGCGGGGAACATTTCCACAAGGATCGCTGCTACCTGACCATAGGTCATTGCTGACAATCCCACCATCAAAGCAACAGCAAGAATGATTTTCCAGGGCTGGCGCTTAGCGGGGTCAGATTTATCAGGATAACCTGCCTTTTCGAGCGCCGCGACATAGGCTTTTTCATCAAAACCATTGACGACGGATGATCCAACATTGAGCGAGACTGATGCGCCGTCGACCTTGCTATACCCAATCCCGCGCTTGGTCAGAAAGTTTAACGCCTTGGCACAATCGGTTGTCTGCAAACGTTTAAGCACATTAAAATCACAGGCTGGCATTGACAGGGTAACCGGATGTGCACGCGTTGCTTTTTCAAGGTCAGGGTTGGCGGCATCCGCCATCATGTGAAACAAGGGGAAAATTGATACCATGGCCAATGCATAGCCAATGAGCAAAATTTTCTTTCGGCCCATACGATCAGATAACCAACCGAAAAAGACATAAAGTGGCGCGGCCAATGTCGCACCAATCGCCATATAAATAAGGGCATCTGTTTCAGGAACACGCGCTGCACCCGTCAGAAAATAGAGAGTCCCGAACTGCGACGTATAATAAATCACTGTCAGGCCAGCGGCCACCCCGAACAGCGCTGTCATCAGACGCTTGATATTGCCAGGGTAGGTAAAACTTTCAAGGAAGGGGTTTTTGGACGTGGTCCCAGCCTCTTTCATCGCCTTAAATACTGGGCTTTCTGAGAGTTTGAGGCGTATCCAAAGCGAAATCGCAAGCAGAAATATTGAGATAATGAAGGGAACACGCCAGCCCCAGCTTTCAAAACTTTCCGTCGTCATCGATGTCCGCGTCGCCAACACCACGATCACACTCAATAGAAATCCACCCGCAACTGACGCCTGAATCCAGCTGGTATATTGGCCGCGTTTGCCCTTGGGTGCATGTTCAGCAACATAAATGGCAGCGCCGCCATATTCACCGCCTAAAGCCAATCCCTGCAAACAACGCATCAGCAAAAGCAGTGCTGGTGCCCAAAGCCCTGCGGTCGCAAAGGTTGGCAGAAATCCAATTGCCGCTGTTGCAACACCCATCAGGGATATGGTGACAAGGAATGTATATTTCCGACCGATTTTATCTCCAAAATATCCGAAGAGGATCGCACCAAATGGCCGCACCCCAAATCCCGCAGCGAAAATGGCAAGTGATGCGAGCGTCGCAGCCGTGGGATTATCTGACGGGAAAAAAAGCTTTCCCAACAACGTCGCCAGAATGCCGTAAACGAAAAAATCATACCATTCAAAAACGGTGCCCAGCGAGGATGCTACAATGACCAAGCGGTCACGCTTGATATCAACAGTGCCTTCTGCTGCCGTGATTGCTTCGCCCGTCATATCATCCCCTTTTGTTTGGGATAGTCTTAACGGTGATTATAGGGCCACGGCAAGCGCAACTCGCTATTTTATGACGGCGTCTTTATCCAACAAATACACCCAAGCAATGCCTGCGCCACTGAGGCAGAGAATGGAGAGGATAATCAGGGTCATAACACGTTGGGCATGTACCCATGATCCTTTACGAAGCCTTACTCAAAATGTTTAACAGCCCCTTAGGATGTTGAGCTTTTCCAATGAATGAGACCGTCTTCTGCCATATTTGTGTGCCCGTGTGATCCGACAGGCTCGACGGCTCCATCAGTTAGAAACCTGATCATGGCCTCATCATCCGCAGACACGCGGCACAACACGCGCGCACCCGCTGGCGTTCGGGCAATCACCGTCCCAAAGCGAGGGTTGCCATCGCGCTTATAGAAGACAGTGTAAGTCTCAATGCTGGCTGGCCCCTCATAATGGTCATCGACAGACGGCACAGGCCCACGCATCGTGTCTGCCAGCGGATTGCAGTCATAATCATGAGGAAAGCACGCATTTGGCAGTGGAGCGGCGGAAATCACAATCGCATGGTTGTGCGTCGCATACCCCCCATTGGCAAACAGCAATGCAGTACCCCGTTCGACCCGCAACGTATCCACCATTGATGCAAGTGCATGGCTCATATAATTGCCAATTGGCCCACCGCCAAAGGTGAGGCCGCCAAAGGCAGTAATGGGGCGGTCGACAGGCCAATCAATAATCCGGCGTGCCATTTTGGGGATGCAGGGGAAACAGGAATAGAGTTCCACATGGTCAAGGTCAGATGCCGACAATCCGTTGCGCTCCAAAGTCTGGGACAAAGTAACTGTCATACCCGGTGAACCGTCATAACGATCACGCTTGAGCATATTGTGGGTTTCATACGCGGCTGCGCCCATACCGACATGAATGATCCGGTCTTCTGATATTCCAGCGGCACGGGCGCGGGCCAGTGATGTGACAATAAATCCAGCGCCTTGGTTTACGCTGGAATTGGCAACCATCCGCTTTTGATACGGAAAAGCGATCGGACGGTTATCAGCATCAATACTGGTTATCACAGATGCGCTCTGTTCATTTTGCAACCATGCGTGAGGGTTACCCGCAGCAACGCGAGACATACCCGCCCAGATCGTCCCGCTTTCCGCCTGTGCTTCGTTAAGCGTCTGCCCCCACGTTGCGCGCGTTGCATTTTCATAAAGCGGATAAAGGTCGGTTGGTGCAACCAGCCCGTGCTGCGCCATCAGCGACGGAGATCCGGATTTCGCCACACTGCGCAGTGCATCATGCGTTTCGCCCGTTGCCGCCCTGGCGCGCTGCGCCGCTGTGCGAAGCGCCTCCGCCCCCACAATCGCTGCAACCTCAATTTCTCCCGCGCCAATCCGGTTGGCGGCTTCGTTCAACAGTTGCACCGGGCTTTCCCCTGTAGGCCACGGCGTCTGTTCAATATGCTGCGGCGTGATCCCAAAATGCTGCGCCAAATGCTGCGCACAATTTCCAAGGGCTGGAAAACTGATTTGATTGACGACAGCGATGCTATTCAAAGCTGCGATCCATCCGCCGCCAGCATCTGCGTCGGCGTTTTCAACTGCTGTCACCATCAATGCCAATGAATCGTCACCACAGTCTCGGTCATTCACCTGACCAACACCGATGATAACAGGAATGCGTGCAGGGTCAGTGTTCATATCTATACTTTCAAAGGTGTAAGGGCACAGGATTGTCCTAAGCCCAGGCCACGTTTCATCGCTGGGTACGCGCGCACCGTTGCTGCGGTCATTGCCAATTCCAGACGCGTATTACGACAATATCTCTGCTCGATCATATCCCCTAAAGTCACGGCATCAGGGCTATGATTGGCAATGGCCTGACCAAAATCAAACGCCATTTTCAAATCGCCGTCCGGCAGAGCGGATGACAATGCCAGATTGATGATATTGCGCGGAACACCGTCCGCAATCGCGCCTTGCGCGGCCGTGAGTGCGCAGGGGCCGCAGTCTTCGACCAAAGTCGCACCAATTCTTGCCATCGCGAAAAGGTCAGCGGAAGCGGCATAGCGATGCATCGTGATCGGCATGAAATGCTGTAACTTCTCAAATGCATGTCCTGGCGCCTTTGCGATTTCCTGAAAATAAGCAGTTTCTCCGGGTGACATTTTATCAATCGCCGCAATGACCACAGAGCCAGGAAGCCCCGCCGGAACAATATGCTGGCGCGCAAACAAAATACCTAATCCCGCCCAGACCAGCAATGGCATGCCAAGGACACCCGGCGCATCATGCCAGAAAACGTTGGTGGCACAGATGCCCGTCATGACTTCCCAAACATGAAGTGCGCCGTGACCCGCCAAAAACATGCTCCCCGCAAAAGCCGCGAGCCAACGGCCACTGGGATTGAAAGCCGCATAAGCGACCATCCCACCGCTTGTCAGGAACGCAATGCCAATATCACGAATGAAGTGTTGATTGGGCGGCCCCGTAAATTTGACGGTTGGTATCGCCTGATACCAACCATAAGGATCCCACAGCATGAACCCGCCATTGAGCAAGGCGACCACCGCGCCCAACGCAATCAATATCTGTGCGAAACGGTCTAACCAGTCTGGCTTCCCCATGCTTTTCTCTCCTTACTGCGACCAGCGATGCAACCAATGCATCACATAGCTGTTAAAACGAATGCGCCATTCGTCCGGATTGTCGCCAAAGAGGAATTGCGATCCAATACATGCGGAATATTCAAATTCAGCCATCACCCGCGCTTCTTCATCATCGACGTTTCGGTGCGCTTTAATCATCGCCATGCCAAAGGCGATGCGTTCTTCATCAACGCACTTAACCGTGGCGCGCGCAACCGGCTCAATCGCGGCCAACCGCCGAATGGCGAGTTCAATTTTCGGATCTAGCGCAACAATCAGTTTTGCCACGGCCTCGCGTTGCGCCCACCCGGGCTCAATCTGCCCCACCGCGCCGTGCAAGGTTTCTGTATCGCGCCGCCGCCAATGCTCCATAAGCGCGCGAACAAAATCCTGTTGGTCGATAAAGTGATGATAAAATGACCCCTTGGTCACGCCCGCCGACCGCGTTAATTTGTCAATTGTGAGATTTTCAGGCCCGAATTCCGCCAAAAACCCCAACCCGTGATCAAGCCATGCTGGGCGCGCCAGGGTTTTGCGTTTCACGATCTGGTCATGCCCAAACGCAATGTTTGATCCTACCTTTGATCCCATATTTGATCCTGTGTTTGATCCCATATTTGATCCAGCCCCAGCGGTCGCGAGCTCATGATCCATGCGTTTTAAATACCATACCGTATGGTCTTGTAAAGTTTTTTGTGTGAATGAGGCTGAGTGCCTGACAATCTGAGATTGGCTGAGCGTTTTGGATGTGGGCCAACGCATCGGTTGCGCGGCCCAGTCGCAAACTTAGTGAGCCCGCTTATTCCCCATCAGCGCCGCCCCACTGGCATTGGTGCCGGTGTCCCTAAAAAGCGCGGTGCTGGCGCGGGCTGGTCCAAACCGTCCATCTTTACAAATGTGCCCCGTTCAACATTGTGGGGATGTTCCAGCGCTTCGGCCATCGACAATATGGGTCCAAAACAAATGTCGGTGCCTTCCATCATCGCTGCCCAGGAATCGCGTGGTTTCGTTTTGAAAATATCGGTCAGACGCGCCTTGAGGATGGGCCACTGCGCCTTATCCATTTGAGCATCAAACGCAGCGTCTTCGCTTAAGCCAAGCGTAGAGCGCAGCAGAGCGTAGAATTGCGGTTCTATCGAACCAATCGATATGAATTTACCGTCGCTGCATTCATACGTGTCATAGAAATGCGCAGCAGTATCGAGCAGGTTTACGCCGCGCGTATCTTCCCACATCCCCATCCCGCGCATACCCCATTGCATCGCGTGGATGACCGCAGCACCGTCCGTCATCGCACAATCGATGACCTGCCCAGCACCTGTGCTTCGTGCGTTCAAAATGCCCGACACCATCCCAAAAGCGAGCATCATGCCGCCGCCTGCAAAATCTCCCACAGCATTGGTGGGCGGTGTTGGTTTTTCATTGGGACGGCCGTAACCGTGTAAATTCCCACTGACCGAGATATAGTTGATGTCATGGCCTGCCGCGTGGGCGAGACTGCCATATTGGCCCCATCCCGTCATACGACCGAACACCAATTTGGGATTGTCAGCAATCAGCACATCCGGGCCTAGGCCGAGGCGTTCCATTACACCGGGTCGGAATCCTTCGATAAGACCATCTGCCGTGCGACAAAGATTGCGGACAGCCGCAATGCCTTCTGGCGTTTTCAGATCAGCTTCAATCCGTTCACGGTTGCGCGACAGAACATCACGCCCCTTCGCATCCCCCGATCCGGCGCGGTCGACACGGATAACGCGCGCACCGTGATCCGCCAGCATCATGCCACAAAAGGGTGCAGGGCCTATCCCGGCCATTTCGATAATGGTTACACCTTCTAAGACACCGGCCATTCTGCGCACTCCCTATCGTTTCAGCACAAATCAGAACACCATCCTTACGTTAGCGTCAATGCATGATTTGGCTGCGCCGATTGACAAGCATGTCATCACAATCAATTGGAACCGGATGAGATATGACATCCTTATCGTTGGCGCGGGCCACGGCGGCGCGCAGGCAGCAATCATGTTGCGGCAGCAAAAATTTGAAGGGTCCATCGCCATCATCGGCGATGAACCGGAGATCCCATACGAACGCCCCCCATTATCAAAGGATTATTTTGCTGGCGAAAAGGAATTTGAACGCATCTTGATCCGCCCTGCAAAATTTTGGGACGAACGCGATGTTGTGATGCTGACAGGGCAGCGGGTTGTTTCGGTTGATCCTACTTCAAAAACGGTCACGTCTGAAGCTGGCGTAACCATTGGTTATGGAAAATTGATCTGGGCCACAGGCGGCGCGCCGCGCATGTTGCCCCTCCCCGGCAACGATCTTATCGGTATTCACGGTGTCAGGACGAAGGCCGATGCTGATGCGATGATCGCCAGCCTTGACCGTGTGGAGCAGGTCGTTGTCATCGGCGGCGGTTATATCGGGCTG
>JAYUPB010000096.1:0-3074 GCA_043760405.1 Sphingomonadales bacterium | reverse complement strand
CACAACTGAAAAGATTGGAGAAATTTAACAAAATAGAATAAAAACGACGCGGTTAACCGTGAATCTGATTGCAGGCGTCAATATTATTGACCGGAATTGTAATAAAAGTGTCATATCGTGGATGGCCGCGACTCACCTTTGACGTTCAAGCCTATGATTGCTAGCGGCTGTTCATGACCATATTCAGCCTCGTTCGACCGGCCATTTTTTCAATTGACCCTGAAACGGCACACCGCCTAAGCATAGCGGGATTGAAGTGCATCCCCCATACCCAGCCCCCGGTTGCCGATCCGCTGTTGGCGTCAGCGGTCGCGGGGATCGCATTCCCAAATCCGGTTGGCCTTGCGGCTGGATATGACAAGGATGCTGAGGTTCCTAATGCCATGTTCTGTTTTGGCTTTGGCTTTGTGGAGGTCGGCACTTTAACGCCTTTGCCACAGGCTGGAAACCCAAAGCCGCGCCTGTTCCGTCTGGTCGAAGACGCAGGCGTGATCAACCGGATGGGGTTTAACAATGGGGGGCAGGAGGCCGCTTATGCGCGTTTGGCACGCGCGCGGCGACGAGGAGGGATCATTGGCGTCAATATCGGCGCGAACAAGGATGCGGCGGATAGGATTGCTGATTATGTCGCGGGTGTCGCGCGGATGGCGGACGTTGCTTCCTATCTCACGGTCAACATCAGCTCCCCCAACACGCCGGGTCTGCGCGCGTTGCAGGATGAAGGTGCGCTGACCGACCTTCTGGCGCGGGTGCGCGATGTGGTGGCGGAGGATGGTCCGCCCATTTTCCTCAAACTCGCGCCGGACCTTTCGCACGCGGATATTGATATGATCACGCGTGTCGCCCTTGGTCAGGTGGATGGGTTGATCGTTTCAAACACAACACTCTCTCGGCCACCGCTTAAAGCGCGCGATGCAGGGGAGGCGGGGGGACTGTCTGGTGCGCCCCTAAAACCACTGGCGCAACAATGCCTGATCGCGTTCCGCAAAAGCAGTGGCGGCGCTATCCCCTTGATTGCTGCAGGCGGCATCGCATCAGCAGAAGACGCCTATGCCCGGATCAGGGCTGGGGCGTCATTGGTGCAAATTTATTCGGCACTGGTCTATGAAGGTCCGGGGCTTGCCCAGAGGATCAATGCCGGGCTGAAATCCCTTTTGATCCGCGACGGTTTTACATCAATTGCAAATGCGGTTGGCATTGATGCGCGTTAGGGCTTGCCGCGCGTGCAGGGTCGGTTAGGATTGGCTTTATGAAAAAAATGATCGCAGCTGTATTTCTGTTCGTTTTGGCCCCTGTTGACGCCCACGCGAAAGACGGCGTTGTTTCTGCCGCTGATCCGCGTGCTGCCGCTGCTGGACAAGAAATCCTTCGTGCCGGGGGCAGTGCGTCCGATGCTGCCATGGCAATGATGGTCGCACTTTCCGTGGTTGAGCCGCAGTCATCAGGTATTGGTGGGGGCGGGTTCCTTGTTCACCACAGCAGCGCAACGGGTCAAAGTATGACGATCAACGGCCGAGAAACGGCCCCCGCTTCTGCGCGCGCTGATATGTTTGCAGGCACTGACGGAAAGGCCCTGCCATTTGTGCAGGCTTTCCCAGGCGGGCGTTCGGTTGGCGTGCCGGGCAATATTGCGCTGATGGCGGATGCCCATAAAAAATGGGGTAAGGTCAAATGGGCAAAACTTTTCGCGCCTGCAATTCGTCTGGCGGAGGACGGTTATCAAGTGACACCGTTGCTCGCGTCACGGTTGAAGCAGATCAAAAATATCTGGGTTGATTTTCCGGCTGCGCAGACAATTTATTGGCAAGATGGCCGCCCCAAACAAGTGGGCGAAATTGTTAAAAACCCCGCGCATGCAGCACTCTTACGCGCAGTCGCTAAAAAAGGGCCAAGAGCATTTTATGCAGGGGCGAATGCCCGCGCGATCATTACGGCAACCGCCACCGCGCAGCGCAATCCCGCCGTGATTACACTTTCAGACATTGCCGCATATCGCGCACAACACAAAGATGCGGTCTGCACATCGTATCGCCAGTATAAATTGTGCGGTATGGGTCCACCTTCATCAGGGGCGACGACTGTTTTTCAAATTTTGGGGATGGTCGAACGTTTTGATATGAAGGGCTTTGGCAAGGATTCACCCAAAGCATGGCATCTGATCGCAGAGAGCATGATGCTGGCCTATGCTGATCGCGAAAAATATTTGGGTGACCCTGATTTCGTCAGTGTTCCTGTGGCGGGCTTGCTTGACAAGGGCTATATAGCGTCGCGTTCAGCGCTGATCTCTCCTGTTGCGTCCTTGCCAAAATATGAAGCAGGCACGCCCCCTGGCGCCTTGCCAAGGACGGCTGGAATTTCGAGTGAAGTTGCAGGCACCACGCACTTTGTTGCGGCGGACGGTGAGGGCAATGTCGCCACGATGACATCAACAGTCGAGGGGCCCTTTGGCAGCCAGCTGATTGCCAACGGATATTTTCTGAACAATGAACTGACCGATTTTACCTTCGTTCCTGAAAAGGACGGTGCGCCCGTCGCCAACCGCGTTGAAGCTGGAAAACGGCCGCTTTCGTCCATGTCGCCGACGATTGTTTATGGACCGGACGGCAAGGTGGTTCTGGCGCTTGGATCCGCAGGCGGGAAACGGATCATCATGCATGTCGCAAAAACCTTGATTGGCGCGCTTGATTTTGGACTTTCCGCGCAAGAAGCCATCGCTTTACCAAACATCTATTTTGGCGGAGAAGCTGTGCTGGTCGAGTCAGGCACAAGCCTTGACGTCCTGCGGCCGGAACTTTCTAAGCTGGGGCGGATTGTTGTCTCGGCTGAATTGGGGTCAAAGGTCAATGCGATAGAAAAAACACCACAAGGCTGGAAAGGGGCAGCAGACCCCCGCAGCGAAGGTGTGGCATTAAACGAATAAGGAAGAGGGGTCGTAAAGGTTATGCGCGAATTTGAGCATTTCCCAAATCTGGTCACGATGTTTTTCGTGCGCGCAGAAGAAAATGGTAATAAGCCGTTTCTGTGGGATAAAATTGACGGTGAATGGCAACCGATCAGCTGGGCCGAAACCGCAA
>JAYUPB010000095.1:0-26651 GCA_043760405.1 Sphingomonadales bacterium | reverse complement strand
CTTAGGGTTTTTATCGGTAACCGTTCTGCAAGTGCATCCTCGTCTGATTTATCGGTTGAGGCGTTAGATGCGCTTGCTGAACGTGCTGTTGCAATGGCGCGTGAGGCCCCTGAGGATCCCTATGCCGGTCTTGCTCCTCAAGACCGATTGATGCGCGATACGCCACCGACCCTCGATATTGATGATGCCCATGATGTCTCCCCGCAGCTGTTGCGCGAACGCGCCATGGCGGCTGAAGATGCAGCGCGCGCAATTGCAGGTGTCACCAACAGTGAAGGTGGCACCGCAAGCGCGGGCAGCGCTGTCATGGGACTTGCGACCAGCCACGGTTTTTCGGGCAGCTATTCGGGCAGCAGCCACGGCGTCTCTGCCAGTGTATTGGCTGGCGAAGGCGGCGATATGCAGCGTGATTATGCTTATTCTTCGGTCCGTCATCTCTCCGATTTGGAGAGCGCTGAAGCTATTGGACGTCTGGCAGGAGAACGCGCCGTCGCGCGCATGAACCCGATCAAGCTGAAAAGTGGCGCCATGACAGTCATTTATGATCCGCGCGCTGGTGGCAGCCTGATTGGTCATTTGCTGGGGGCCATTTCAGGCAGTGGCATTGCCCGCAAAACAAGCTTTCTGCTCGAAGCACTGGGCACATCCGTTTTTTCAAAACTGGTGACAATCGTTGATGATCCGTTGCGTAAACGCGGGTTGCGATCACGGCCCTTTGACGGAGAAGGGTTGGCGACGCATACATCATCTCTCATCGACGAAGGGATACTCAGTGGCTGGCTGATGGAAAGCGCGTCGGCGCGGCAACTGGGTCTGCAACCGACGGGGCACGCTTCGCGCGGGGTCAGCGGCGCGCCAGGTGCGGGCGCAAGCAATCTGCATATGATGGCCGGAACTGACAGCCCCGCTGCTTTGATGGCGGACATCAAACAGGGTTTTTATGTCACTGAACTGATCGGATCAGCCGTCAACGGTTTGACGGGCGATTACAGCCGGGGGGCATCAGGGTTTCTCATTCGCGACGGGCAGATTGCCGAGGCTGTGTCTGAGGTAACAATTGCGGGCAATTTGAAAGCTATGTTTGCCGCACTTATCCCAGCCAATGATCTTGAATTTCGTTATGCGGTCAATGTTCCGACAATTCGTGTGGATGGGATGATGCTCGCAGGTGATTGATCCGCGCCTCGACAGATTAAGCGCGATTGCGCGGGCGGCTGGGTCTTTGGCGATGGCCCAGTTTCGCGGCTCATTTGAACAGTGGGAAAAAGCCGAAGGCGAACCGGTTAGCGAAGTTGACCTTGCAGTTGATCAATTCCTTCAAAAGGAACTTCACGCCTTTGATCCAGAGGCCGGATGGTTATCCGAAGAGACTGTCGATAGTGCCGAACGCTTGCTCTGTTCGCGCGTCTGGGTGGTTGATCCCATTGATGGCACGCGCGATTATGTGCGTGGCCGGGACGGTTGGTCAGTCTCCATTGCTTTGGTAGAGGGTGGACGCGCAACACTTGGTGTCCTTGATGCCCCTGCGCGTGATGAACATTGGACGGCATCGCTTGGCGGCGGGGCAAGGCGCAATGGGATATTGTTAAAAGCCAGTCAGCGGACAACTCTATCAGGAGCGCGCGTTCCAGCCGATATCTTGCCAAAAGCCGACTTAGATCTGATCGCCGTACACAAGCCCAATTCGATCGCACTGCGCATTGCCATGGTTGCAGCTGATGAGGCGGATCTGGTTGCGGCGCTGCGGTGGGGTCATGAGTGGGACATTGCGGCTGCGGCGCTCATCGCGCAAGAGGCTGGGGCAATTGTCACCAATGCCCACGGTGCGCCACTGCGCTACAACTCTACCAAGGGTGAAATGTTCGGTGTGCTCGCGACAGGGGCAGGATTTCACTCAGAAGCAGTGGCACGGCTGGAAGCGCGCGCCGCCGCCGCATCCATCAGGTAGGGCGTTTGACCCCAAGCCGGGCGATTTCAATTTTTGGGCAGCGGTCCATGACAACAGACAATCCTGTCGTAACGGCGCGCTCTGCTGCGGCCTCATTGATTACACCCAATTGCATCCAAACCGATTTTGCACCGACAGCGATAGCATTGTCCACGCTTTCTGCTGCGGCTTCTGAATTGCGAAATATGTCGACCATGTCGATGGGTTCACCAACTTTTTCGAGTGACGCTACCACGGTCTGGCCAAATAATGTTGCACCTGAAAGCGCAGGGTTCACAGGAATGACATGGTAACCCTGTGATAGCAAATAGCGCATAACGCCATTTGACGCGCGTTCCGGACGGTCAGACGCACCAACCATCGCAATGGTCCGTGTGCCGTTGAGAAGCGCTGCAATATCTCCGTCTTTGGTCAGGATCATATCAACCTCAGCTGTTTTGTACCCAGTTTGCGATTTTTTTGGCAATGGCTGTGAAGGCTTCTGCTTGGGGGCCGTCGCCAGCCGCTGGCGGCGTTCCGGCATCGGACGCTTTGCGGATGTCTCCGTGCAGCGGGATGCGCCCAAGAAAAGCGTTGCCCATCGTTTTTGCCGCGGCCTCCGCGCCGCCTCTGCCAAAGGGGTCAGAAATATCCCCACAGTGCGGACAGATGTAGCCCGCCATATTCTCAATCAGGCCGATGATGGGAACTCCAGCCGTATTAAACAGATCAATAGCGCGCGTCGCATCAATCAACGCCAAATCTTGAGGGGTGGAAACAATGACGGCTCCAGCGGGCTTATGCTTTTGCACCATTGATAGCTGCACATCGCCAGTGCCAGGCGGCATATCAACGATCAAGACCTGCGCGTCAGCCCAATCAGCATCGATCAACTGACCCAAGGCATTGCCCGCCATGGGCCCGCGCCATGCAATCGCCTGACCCGGTTTGACCAAATGCCCCATCGATAACAGCGAAATACCAAATGCTGTCTGGATGGGGATCAGGCGCTGCCCCTCTGCTTGCGGGCGCATGCCTTCTGTGGCGGTAAGGCGCGGTTGAGAAGGGCCATAGATATCGGCATCAACCAATCCGACTTTGATCCCCAGCCGTGCGAGCGCTATCGCCAGATTGACCGATACAGTCGATTTGCCCACCCCACCTTTCCCGCTGGCGACAGCTATAATAGTCCGACCAGTTTTTTCACTGGTCATGGCGACACGAATTTCAACAATCCCTTGCACTGTTTCGAGCGCTTGATGAACGGCAAGGTCCAATGCATCGCGCTGCGCAGCATCAAGTCCCGTTACATCAAGGATGAGGCTGATTTTGCCATCATTGATGCGCGGTGTTGCAGCGCGCTTTGCTGCGATGAGGCCGCCTTTGCCCAAAGGGTCAGGAATAGTGTCTAGAATGGCAATTATTGAAGATATATCAGTCATGCACCATGCTTTACGCAGAGATTTGTTGGCTGCCACTGTTTTTCGGCAAAAGCCTACCTATAAAGAGTATTATGAAAGAAAAATCAGGCTGGATCGCGCGCGCAGGCGCATTGTTTATCGAAAATGGTGGACCTTGGGGCGGGTCTGGAGGCGGCGGAGATTCTGGCGGCTCTGGCAAAGGCCCCCGCAATCCGTGGAGCCAGCCCCCCGGCGGCGGTAAACCGCGTGGTCCGCGCGGTGCCTCTGCTCTGGATGAACTTGCAAAACGCATGAAAGATCGTTTCGGCGGTAATGCTGGCGGAGAAGGAGGCAACAATCCGTGGCCTTTGATCCGCATAGGTGTCCTAGTTGTCGGTGCGGCTTGGATATTTTTGACAAGTTTTCATAGCGTCGGCCCTCAAGAACGCGCGGTAGTGACGCAATTTGGGGCTTATTCGCGAACGTTGAATTCAGGGGTTGGTTTTACGCTGCCATGGCCGATTGAAACCGTTACAAAGTTAAATGTCGCTGAAATTCAGGTGATCAACATTCCAGAAGGCAATACAACGACTGAAAATTTTGTCCTGACAGGCGATCAAAATATCATCAACCTCGATTATTCGGTGCGGTGGAGCATTGCTGACCCTGAGCTCTATCTTTTTCAGATCCGCGATCCCGATGTCACAATCCGCGAAGTCGCCGAAAGCGCGATGCGCGCTTCAATATCGCGCGCGACCTTGATTGGTGCAATTGGTGCCCAGCGGGGTCAGATCGAAGCTGATGTTGAAAAGTTGATGCGGTCTATCTTGGGTAGCTACAGATCAGGCGTGCGGATTGAGGGTGTTGCAATCAAGCGCGCTGATCCGCCTGCAGCCGTCAATGAAGCCTTTAAGGATGTGACAGCGGCCCAGCAAGAAGCACAGTCCGCCGTCAACCAAGCCAACACATATGCCCAGCAAGTGACGCAGCGCGCGTTGGGTGAAGCCGGCGCTTTTGATAAAGTGTACGAACAATATCGCCTGTCTCCCGTCGTCACGCGCCGCCGCATGTATTATGAAACCATGGAAGAAGTGTTGGCGAAGGTCGATAAAACCATCGTTGAAGCGCCCGGTGTCACCCCTTATTTGCCGTTGCAGGAAATGCGCAAACGTGCGCCTGCCGCTCCCACGGAGGCAGCACAATGATTGAACGTTTGATCCGCAATCCTTTCGGTATCGCTTTTGTTGCTTTGGGAGCGCTCATCCTGCTTTCGGCGACCATTTCCTTCGTTCCAGAAACGCGGCAGGGTGTGATTGTCCAGTTTGGGCAACCAGTGCGCATTATCAATGCTTATAAAGCGGGGGTTCCCTTTGGTAGCACAGGCGCTGGTATCATGGTGCGGTTGCCCTTTGTTGAGCAGGTGCAATGGCTTGATAAACGTGTCCAGTCGATTGATATGGATGAACAGGAAGTTCTGTCGACAGACCAGTTGCGACTGCAAGTTGATGGTTATGCGCGCTACCGAATCGTTGATCCGCTCAAAATGTACAAAACCGCACGTACCGAGGAACGCCTGACTGAGGCACTTCGTCCATTGCTGGGATCTTCGCTGCGTAATGAATTGGGGAAGCAGACTTTTGCGGCCTTGCTCAGCCCCGAACGCGGCGCGGTGATGAATAACATCAAAACCGGGCTCAACCGTGCGGCCAATCAGTATGGTGCTGAAATTATCGATGTGCGGATTATGCGCGCCGACCTTCCAAAAGGGACGCCGCTTGAATCTGCGTTTGACCGGATGCGGTCTGCACGCAAGCAAGAAGCCGATACAAAACGTGCTGAAGCTTGGAAAAATGCGCAAATTATTCGCGCCAATGCGGATGCAGAGGCGTCTAAAACATATGCTGCAAGTTTTGGAAAAGATCCCAGTTTTTACGATTTCTATCGCGCGATGCAGTCTTACAAACGGACATTTGGTACAGACGGATCGAAACCAGAAGGATCGACAAACATTATTTTGTCGCCCGGAAACGACTATTTGCGTGAATTTCGCGGGCGGCCGTGACGGTTAAACTGACGCTGTTCAATCTGGGTTCAGCCCGCGTTGTGATATATTCATGTTGGATGACCTGTATAAGGCATTGATTGATTAAGGAGATTGTTCTGGTGCGCTACGCTTATGCCATTACCGCTGCCCTTTTGATGGGCGGCACTGCTGCAACGCTTGCTTTGCAGGCACCCGCAGCGTCTCAGACGGCGCAAAATGAGCCCGGTGCGATCGTTGCCGCATCTGCGCCGCGTGCTGGTGCACCCATGAGTTTTGCTGATCTGGCAGCGCGCTTGCAGCCAGCCGTTGTCAATATTTCAACAACCCAGCGCGTTCAGGTTCAGGCCGCCAATCCTTTTGCGGGCACACCTTTTGGTGAATTGTTCGGCGGCGAAGATCAGGGTGGCAGTGGTGGTCGTCCTGTCACGCGCGAAGGACAATCCCTCGGTTCGGGATTTGTTGTGTCAGCTGACGGCTATATCGTTACCAACAATCACGTCATTTCTCCCGAAGGCAAAGGATCGGTGGTCACGAGCATCACTGTGACCATGCCTGACCGAACCGAATATGTCGCAAAATTGGTTGGCCGCGACGCCGCTTCTGATTTGGCTGTGCTCAAGATTGAAGCGAAGAATCTGCCGTTCGTGAAATTTGGCGATTCCTCTACCACGCGTGTCGGTGACTGGGTGGTTGCGATTGGCAATCCTTTTGGCCTTGGCGGATCTGTGACGGCAGGGATTGTGTCGGCTTTACACCGTAATATCGGTTCAGGCCCCTATGACCGATATATCCAGACCGATGCATCGATCAATCGGGGCAATTCCGGTGGACCGATGTTCGACCTCAACGGCAATGTGATTGGCATCAACACGGCCATTTTCTCACCCACGGGCGGCAATGTCGGTATTGGTTTTGCTATTCCAGCTGAACAGGCTCTATCGGTTGTTGAAACCTTGAAAAGCGGCGCCTCGGTAAAGCGTGGATACCTCGGCGTTGGTATTCAACCCCTTGATGAAGGCACAGCCGATGCTTTGGGACTTCCAAAAAATCAGGGTGAACTGATTTCACGGGTTGAGCCCAATGAAGCTGGTGCCAAAGCGGGGATTCGCCAAGGTGACGTTGTTGCAAAGGTCAATGGTCGTGCGATTTCACCCGATCAAACCTTGTCTTTCTTAATTGGCAATTCACCTGTTGGTGCACGCATCCCTATTGAAGTGATACGAGACGGCAAACGTATATCGCTGACCGCAGTTTTGGGGCAGCGCCCTTCGGAAGAAAAGCTTGCGACACTGGGTCAAGAAGATCAGGGTTTCGCCCCTGATGATGAAAAAACCAGCACAGCTGCTGCGCGCGAATCGCTGGGTCTAGCGGTTGTTGCGCTGACGCCCGAAATTTCACGTCAGCTTGGTCTGCGTGATCCGGTGAAGGGTGTTGTTATTGGCGCTGTTGATCCATCAAGTGATGCAGCGGCAAAAGGATTGCAGCGCGGTGACATCATCTTGTCGGCCAATCAGCGCATGACTGTGACACCTGAAGAGCTCAACACCACGGCAGTTGCGGCGAAAAAGGCTGGTCGTGCCAATGTGTTATTGTATATCCAGCGCGGAAATGCACCCGCGCGTTATGTGCCGATCAAGTTCAAACAGGGCTGATTTGCCGACACTGTAAACCCGCTTTCACTCTCTCCTTCTGTCGGTTATGGCAAGGGAGAGAGTTTTTGTTTGTGGGAGTGCATAATGGCGGATGATGGTCTTTTTATCGGGCTGGGTGGCGGTGAACGTCAGCTTCTCAATTTCAAACGCGCAAACCGCCACGGTCTGATCGCCGGCGCGACCGGCACCGGTAAAACGGTGACGCTACAGGGATTGGCCGAAGGTTTTTCAAAAGCCGGCGTCCCCGTTTTCGTATCCGATGTGAAAGGTGATTTGTCAGGCATGGCAATGGCCGGATCGCCGATGCAGAAAATGCATGATGTGCTGGCAGCACGTTCGGCTGAAATCGGTGATACTGACTGGGCTTATGTCGATAACCCCGTTCAATTCTGGGATCTTTACGGCGAACAAGGCCACCCCATCCGCACCACAGTATCTGAAATGGGGCCACTGCTGTTGTCGCGCCTGATGGATTTGAATGAAGTGCAAGAAGGCGTGTTGACAATCGCGTTTCATGTTGCGGACAAGGACGGGTTACTGCTGCTCGATCTGGATGATTTGCAGACGATGCTCGTCCACATCGCTGAACGTGCCGATGAACTTTCCATCACTTACGGCAATGTCTCCAAACCTAGCGTCGGAACGATCCAACGGTCATTGTTGCAATTGCGCAGTCAGGGCGGCGACCATTTCTTTGGTGAACCAGCACTAGATCTGGATGATTTTATCACCTGTGACGAAAAAGGACGCGGGATCATCAATATCCTTGCAGCGGATAAGCTGATGTCTGCGCCAAAGCTCTATTCGACTTTTCTATTATGGTTGTTATCAGAATTGTTTGAATCGCTTCCCGAAATTGGTGACCCCGACAAACCTAAGCTCGTTTTCTTTTTTGATGAAGCCCACCTCTTGTTTAACGAAGCGCCCAAGGCGCTGCTAGAAAAAGTGGAACAGGTTGTCCGCCTGATCCGTTCAAAGGGCGTGGGCGTGTATTTCATCACCCAGAACCCGATCGATATTCCTGAAACGGTGGCGGCGCAGCTTTCCAACCGTGTTCAACATGCACTGCGCGCCTTTACGCCGCGCGATCAGGCCGCGGTCAAATCGGCGGCGACCACATTCCGCGCAAACCCCGGCGTTGATGTCGCCACCGCGATCACGGAATTAAAAGTGGGTGAAGCACTGGTTTCTCTTCTCCAGGCGGATGGTTCGCCAACGCCGGTTGAACGCACGTTGATCAAGGCCCCGACATCACGTCTGGGCCCTGTGACGGCCCAAGAACGCGGCATTATGATCCAAACGGATGCTGTTGGGGCCAAATATGATACGCTGATAGACCGTGAATCCGCCGAAGAGATTCTGGTGTCAAAACGGGCAGAAGCCGGGGCAGCGGCAGCGCAAGCAGAAGCACAAAATACCGCCGACAAGGATGCGGCCATCGCAGCGAAAGACGCTGCGCGGCAAAAGGTTGTTGCAGACCGTGAAGCGTTGCGCCTTGCCAAAGAAGCAGAGCGCGCGGCTGTTAAACAAGCGCGCGAAGATGCCAAGCCAAGTTTTGCTGAAAAGGCAGTTCAATCCGCCGTGCGGTCAGCCGCGACCTCGGTTGGGCGTCAGGTTGCAGGGTCAGTGGGCAGAAGCTTGCTGCGCGGATTATTGGGCGGGCTGTTCAAAGGACGGTGATGCAATGACGAAATTGCCTGCAGAAATTGCTGCGTCGCTGGTTGATCCCAAAGCCTATGGTGCATGGGATGGACTGCACAAAAACTTTGCGTGGGCGCGTGCAAATATGCCGCTGGCCATTGCGGAAAATGAGCGTTTCGACCCCTTTTGGGCCGTAACAAAACATGCTGATATTCTCGAGATCAGCAAGAATAACGCCCGTTTTGCAAATGCGGTGCGATCACCAACCTTGATCGATCTTGACGGACAGGCCATCGTCAACGCCATCACCCCCAACCATGACGGCCATTTGATCCGTTCTCTGGTGCAGATGGATGCGCCAGACCACATGAAATACCGACTGCTGACCCAGCAGTGGTTCATGCCAAAAAATCTACGCACCATCGAAGCACGCATTCGCGACATTGCCAGAGAGACGGTCGATAAGATGTTGGCGATGGATGGTATTTGCGATTTTGCGCAGGACGTCGCTGCAGGCTACCCTCTTCATGTCGTGATGAGCATCCTCGGTGTGCCTGCCGAGGACGAACCACGGATGTTGATGCTGACCCAGCAATTATTCGGACCGACCGATCCCGAAATCAACCGTGCGCGCTCCGAAATTACCAGCGCTGAGCAAGCCATACAAATGCTACAGTTTGTTATTGCGGATTTCGAAAATTATTTCAGTGCAATTACTGCTGACCGCCGCGCCAACCCAAGGGATGATCTGGCAACCGTAATTGCAAATGGTATCGTCAACGGTGCCCCTATACCGGACCGGGAAGCCAATGGTTATTATATGATTGTTGCAACGGCAGGGCATGACACGACGTCGGCTTCGACAGCCGGAGCTATAATGGAATTGGCAAAAAACCCTGCGCTGTTTGAACGATACCGGCAACCGGACGCCAATTATGCGGGCTTGATTGAAGAGGCGATCCGCTGGTCCACGCCCGTTCAGCATTTCATGCGAACAGCGACTGAGGATACTGAACTTTCTGGTCAAAAAATTACCAAGGGGGATTGGCTGATGCTGTGCTACACATCGGGCAACCGCGATGAAACGGTGTTTGAAGATCCTTTCACTTTCAATCCAGACCGAACCCCCAACAACCAGGTTGCTTTCGGTTTTGGTGGCCATGTCTGTTTGGGGCAGCATCTGGCACGCATGGAAATGCGGATATTGATGGAAGAATTGCTGCCACGGCTTAAAACATTGGAACTGGCGGGAGAACCGGCGCGCGTGGAATCAACCTTTGTCGGGGGTCTCAAAAGACTCCCCCTTCGGTTTACCGCAGCATGACCCCCAAACCCCAACTGAGTGAACTGACGTTCCGGTCGATTGTGATTGGCGGCGTCCTGACCATCCTTTTTACCGCAGCCAATGTCTATCTCGGTTTGAAATCGGGTTTGACCTTTGCGACATCCTTGCCCGCAGCGGTCATTTCTATGGCCATTCTCCGCTTGATGCCGCGCTCTTCCATCCTTGAAAATAACATTGTTCAAACCATTGCCTCGGCAGCAGGAACCTTGTCCGCGATCATTTTTGTTCTGCCCGGACTTGTGATGATTGGCTGGTGGCAAGGCTTTCCATTCTGGCCCACCGCGCTGGTGTGCGCCACGGGCGGTATATTGGGCGTGATGTTTTCCGTGCCACTACGCCGCGCTTTGGTGACAGGGTCTGATTTACCCTATCCAGAAGGAAAAGCGGCTGCCGAAGTGTTGGTGGTCGGTTCTGCCGCAGGATCAGGCGCGGTAGACAATCAACGCGGTCTGCGCCTCATTCTGATCAGTTCTGCTGTGTCAGCCGGGTTCGCCCTGTTGGTGACAATGAAGCTGGCTGCAGGTGAATTTGTACGCCATTTCCGCTTTGGCGGCGCTGCAACCGGCGTATCAACAGGCCTCAGTTTTGCGCTTGTCGGCGTCGGTCATCTGGTCGGGCTGTCGGTCGGTGTTGCAATGCTGCTGGGCCTTGTGATTGCGTGGGGTGGGTTGGTCCCTTGGTTCAGCATGGGAATTTCTGGCCCCGTAGATGAAGTGGCGACAAGTGTTTTTCGGGGTGATGTCCGTTTTATCGGTGCAGGTGTTATCGGGGTGGCCGCGGTTTGGACGCTCCTCAAAATTATCGCGCCCATTGTCAACGGGATACGTTCGGCGATTACATCGTCATCGCTGCGTGCAGGCGGGCAACAAGTGCCGCTCACTGAACGCGATATTCCGATAACAATAGTCGCTGCCATAATCATCGCCACATTGTTTCCCATAGCCATGTTGCTCTGGCAGTTTATTGAAGGCGGGCCGATCGCCGAACATGCAGGCGTGCTGATCGGCGGGACGCTCATTTATATCATGCTTGCAGGGATCGTGATCGCTTCTGTTTGCGGGTATATGGCTGGGCTGATTGGGGCTTCAAACAGTCCTATTTCCGGCGTGGGCATTTTATCGGTGCTGGGTGCATCATTGATGCTTGTTCTGTTTTTGGGACGCGACAATCCACCAGAACAGACACAGGCGATGATCGCTTATGCGTTGTTTGCGACCGCGATTGTTTTTGGCATTGCCACGATTTCAAATGATAATTTGCAAGATTTGAAAACAGGCCAAATTGTTGGGGCGACGCCGTGGCGGCAGCAAGTGGCGCTGGTGATTGGTGTTGTTTTTGGTTCGCTTGCCATTCCGCCGGTGCTTGCCCTGTTGAACACGGCATTTGGTTTTGCAGGCGCGCCCGGGGCAGGAGACGGAGCTTTGCCAGCGCCTCAGGCTGCGCTGATTTCCGCTTTGGCAAAAGGAGTGTTGGGTGGTGATCTGAATTGGCCATTGCTTGGCCTCGGCGCGCTGATTGGTACTGCCTTTGTGATTGCTGATGAAACGCTCGCGCGCTTTGGGAAATTGCGGTTGCCGCCACTGGGGGCAGGCATGGGAATTTATCTGCCAATGGCGCTCACACTCCCGATCGTCATTGGTGCGTTTATCGGCCATGCTTATGACCGCTGGGCAGGGCGTCAGGCAGATGCTTCTAAGGCACTCCGTATGGGCACGCTGATGGCCACCGGCATGATCGTAGGCGAAAGCCTGTTCGGGGTCGTCTTTGCCGCTATTGTCGCGGCGTCAGGCAGCGATGCGCCGCTCGCGATTGTTGATGAAGCATTTGTCTTGGTTGCCGAAATTGGCGGTGCGGTCTTATTCGGCGCTCTCTTGTTTTGGTTATACCGTTCCTCGAAACGAGCATCGATGTAGCGGCGATCTTCTAACCCGTTTTGTACTTCACCAATTCAGCCATGTTGTGTTCCTTGAGCGCGCGTTCATTTGCAAGGTGAACCAATTGTTCCGCCCCACCCTGTCGCGACTGGCGCAGGTCGGTTAGTTGGTCTGCAGGTATCGCCTTGCTGTAGAGGAAGCCTTGTACTTCGCCGCAGCCTTCCTTTTTCAAAAAATCAACTTGTGCGCTGCGTTCCACACCTTCGGCGGTTGTTGACATCCCCAAACTTTTGGCGAGGCCGACGACAGATTTAACAATGGCCTTACAGTCATCGCGGCTGTCAACGCCTTCAACAAAGCAGCGGTCAATTTTGATTTTGTTAAACGGAAAGCTACGCAGGTAATTGAGCGACGAATAGCCTGTTCCAAAATCATCAAGCGCAATGCGCACGCCAAGGCTTTTAAGTTTGTGGAGGGTTTCAATATTTGCTTCGCTGTCTTGCATCAGCACAGATTCGGTAATTTCAAGACAAACGCGGTTGGCATCTACTCCTGTACTGGCCAACGCATTGACGAGTGTTGAAATCAAGCTGGGGCTGCGCATTTGCGCGGGCGAAAGATTGATTGAGACGTCCTGATCCTCCGACCATGTTTCCAAATCTCTCAATGCTTGACGGATGACCCATTCACCAATTTGAACGATCATTCCGGTTTCTTCAGCGATAGGGATGAACAGATCGGGCATTACCACCCCGCGTTCTGGATGTTCCCAGCGGATCAGGGCTTCATAACCCGTCACCCTATCCGTCGTGATGTTGATCAGAGGTTGATAATGCAATCGCATTTCATCCTTCGCCAAAGAACCACGGAGGTCGAGTTCCAATATCCGCCGGTACTTTGCGGCTTCGTCCATGCCCGCTTCGAAACGGGTCGCGCGGTTCCGTCCTGAAATTTTGGATGTGTAAAGTGCAAGGTCGGCATTTTGTAACAGGCGTTCTCCATTGTCCCCGTGTTCGGGCGCGCAAGCGATCCCGACACTGGCCCCAATGACAACGTCATGGCCTTTCAAGGGGAAGGGCAGCATCATGGTTTCGATCAAACGTGCGGCGGTCTGATCAATATCTGCAATATTCTCTGGGGCAACAAGGATCGCAAATTCATCGCCGCCAAGCCGCGCAACCATATCCGTTGCACTGACACAGGCTTCCAAGCGCCGCGCCACAGCCTTAAGCAATTGATCGCCGACAGGATGCCCCAATGTGTCATTGATCGTCTTGAAATTATCAAGATCAAGATACATCAGTCCGACAGCGCCTCTTTTGCGATTGAAGGCGCGGTAAAGACTTTCGTTAAACAAAAATCGGTTTGGCAGGTCAGTCAGGCCGTCATAATGGGCCATATAGCTAACTTTTTCCTCGGCTTGGCGTTGAGCGGTTATATCCTTCACGACGCCGCGATAAGCGCAGACATGATCGTCTACGGGCCGTGCATTAATCGACCACCAGCGGCGTGTCCCATTTGTCAGCACCGATACGATATGCTGCCGAAATGGCCGCCTTGCAGCAATATGATCCATGACCCTCATTTTATCCTTGCCATCTTCTAGCAAGGCATAAAGCGATTTTCCCTGAAGCGTTTCAATCGGGCGCCCTGTCGCATCAGCCATCCGCCAGCAGGGCGTAATAAGCCGCGCAGTGGCATCCAATTCGATCAACCATTCCGATCCCTGTTCCTCATAATCGTTCAATAAAAGACGTATTGTGTCAGTCGACACTGCCAATTCGTGTTCGCGCGAAATGCGTGTGGTAAAATGGGTGAAGCTGGCTTCGATACTGACCAACAAAACATAAGCAAAGCAGATGAGAAGGCCTGAGGCTGCATAGGCAGGCACACTGCCAACCGATATCAACCCAACCAAGTAGCCGATAGCACAAATGGCGACATAAATTTTTGCGCTAATATTCAGAGTTCGGTACGCAATCGCGCCGGCGGACATCATTCCAGAGCCAATAATGCCCAAAAATAACTGTTGGTCTGGCGTAGCAATGAAGAGAAGTGCGCCCGTTGTTCCACCCCAAAAAGCAGCCAGAAAGGCGGCATTGATCCGAACGGATTTTTCAAGTGCATCTAAATGATCATGGTCTTGGCTGATCGCAAAGATTTTTTTTGATACATAAAGTCGCCAGAAAAGGAGGCCCATAATGGCAAAAAAGGCGGTGGCATGGTAAAATAAAGGGATATTATTCCAGAATACGAACGATAGAATGATGGCATTGATAAAATTGGCGACAACCGAAGCCTTTACGCCGGTCACATGGGACGTAAGCTGCTGATAAAGAAATTCTCTTGATTTTTGTACTTCTGGATGGCGCTTTTCCGCCGCCGTTTGATAATTCATTTTACGCCTCAACTCTACACGACAGATACAATGCCATTTTTCGAGTTATGAGGTTAAAGTGACAAGAAAACGTTATCAGAACGGCAGTTTTCGGGGGTTTTTGATCACACTTCAGCTATCATAATGAAATGAAAGCATTTATTTTTATGATTTTGGGAAAAAATGTGCGGCTATGTCTGCGGCAATACGGGCAGGGCGTAAAGTGGTTGCGTCAACACAGCACCAGCTTGATTTTACCTCGGCCAAAACCTCTTCCCCGCGTTTAATGAAAGTTTCATAAAATGCGCGTGCGCCGTGGATTTTCTCAAGCATGACCGTGGCGATCACTTCATCATTGAGAAAAGCTGGCTTTCGGTAGGTAATTTCGTGTTTCAGGGCGACCCAAAGATGCTGAGCGACGGCCTCTGGTGGCGCTAGTTTTTGCCAGTGCGCGATGACAGCATCTTGGACCCAATTGAGATAGCGCGCATTGTTGACATGGCCCATAAAGTCGATGTCCGTTGGGACGATACCAATAGTATAAAAATGGGGTTCAGCAACACTCATGTCATTGCCAATAGGGGGTGGTATCAGAAATGACGAGATAGATTTTGTTGCACGTCAACATTAAGCGGCTTTGCTCTTTGGCTCAGTACGGAGCGGTGTTTGACGGATTTTTTTCACCGAAGAGACTGGATTGGGAAGGGCTGGTAAATCGCGCAGCCCCGTATAATGTTCCGCAGGCATTGCTTTTCCGAACAGCCAGCCTTGTACCATCGCGCAGCCTTCACTGCGTAAAGCATTTAACTGTGCTTCGCTCTCCACACCCTCAGCGAGAGTGCACATTCCAAGTTTGTTGGCGAGATTGATAACCGCGCTAACAATTGCGCGGCAATCCTCGCGATTCTCAAGGTCAGTTACGAAGCTGCGATCAATTTTGATTTTGTCAAAAGGAAAGGTCCGCAGATAATTCAACGAAGCATAACCTGTGCCAAAATCATCAAGCGCGATTTTGATCCCCAAATCATGTAAACGGTTGAGGATCGATATATTTGCTTCGCAATCATTCAAAAGCACAGATTCTGTGATTTCCACTTCCAAACGTGCAGGGTCCAAACCTGTTTCTGCCAAAGTGTTGATAATAGTCGGCAAAAGATTTGTGCTTTTGAGCTGCACTGGGGAGAGGTTGACGGCAATAGTATGGGGATCGCGCCATGTTGCGGCTTCCCGCATTGCCGTGCGGATAACCCATTCCCCAATTGGAATAATCAGCCCTGATTCTTCAGCAATTGGGATAAAGTCATTCGGCATGACCATGCCGCGCATGGGATGTTCCCAGCGGATCAAAGCTTCAAACCCAGTGTGCAATCCTGTTTCTACATTGACCAAGGGTTGAAAATAAAGACGCAGTTCGTCTTGGACCAACGCAGATCTCAAATCGCGTTCAAGGGCATGTCGTTCCTGCACAGCGACATCCATGCCAGGTTCAAACAATTCCCAACGATTGCGTCCATTATCTTTGGCGTAATAAAGCGCAATGTCAGCATTATTTTGCAAAGTTTGAGCCGTTGCACCGTGTTCTGGTGCCATGGCAATACCAATGCTTGCGCCAGAATTAATCTCATGCCCATTAATGTGATACGGTGCAGCTAATGCATCCGTCAGGTTTTGTGCGAGGCGCAGGGCGTGGTCGACGGCATCTTCCCCTGCCATGAGAACCGCAAATTCATCGCCGCCAAGCCGCGCAACAATATGGCCTTCTCCACCCAGGCCGCTGTTCTTCATGCCACTTGCAATCCGTGCTCCAACTTGTTTCAAGAAACTGTCACCGACGGGGTGGCCATAAATGTCATTCACTGCCTTGAAATGATCGACATCGATTAACAGCACTACAAGCCTGACTTTTCCTTGCAGTTCAGAAAACATGCGGTTGAGCGCAACACTGAACATCATGCGATTGGGCAACTCTGTCAGACTGTCATAATGGGCCATATAGCGCACGCGGGCTTCTGCCTGCTTTTCAGCACTAATGTCAGAAATAACACCGCGGAAATGGACTGCTGATGTGGGGCCACCGTTGGCGGGTCGACCACTAACAGACCACCAATTTCGCGTGCCACTACTCTGATCGGCAAGAGGTAGAATGAGATCACGGAAGGCGCGTCGGTTTTGTAAGTGATCAATCAATGTTGCTTGATCGCGTGTGTCTTCAAAAAACGCAGAGAAATCTCGGCCATTCAGATCTTCTGGGCGCTTGCCAACGGCATCTGCAAACCGGTCTCCGACAGAGAGTAGATGGCCATTGCGATCCAATTCAAACAGCCAATCTGAACCCTGATCCTGATAATCATGCAACAACATGCGGACAGTTTCTGACGTCGCATGCGCTTCTCTTTCGCGCAAAATTCTGACAATGAAGAGACCGTGAGCGACAAGTGCCATCCGGCCAAGCAAGATACCAGACGCGCCTATGAGAATGCAGGTGGCAATCGCCTCAATCGAACCCGTTCGTAACAGCGCAAGAATGAGACCGGTAGAAATGATGGCGATATAAGACAGGGCTGCTCGCGGTAATGTCCGCATTGTATAGCCCGCCGCCGCGATAAGAGTCGTTCCAATAACCGCCAGAAAGACCTGATTCAGCCCAGATTCTGCGCGGGGCATAAACCAACTTATTGCCGATGCAGCCAAAAGTGCAAGCATCACTGTATTGATTTCAAGTTCAAAAATGACTGCGTTCGGGGTTTTTCGAGCGACGCGTTTATGGTTCGTCTGACCAATCCAATAACGGTGCGCGCAGGTTGCAACCATAGCCCCGGTCCAAATGCCGAGCATGTTAGAAGAGACGTCATTGTAGAAAACAGCGATGACCAAAGCCGTATTCAAAAGATGGCCAAGGATTAATGCTTTCAAGATCCGGAAATGAGCGCTGACCAAGCGGTTCGCGACCCAATCTTCCAAACCCGCCGGAATATCGGCGTAAAAATGATCTCGTTTGCTCACCATTTGCGAACCCCTACTTCACAGTCGTTGCTGTAAAGCACTGATTAGATGCAATATCCTAAGATCTCGTTTCCTTTATTTCTCTATTATCCACGCCCGCGATACGGAGATACCCCTTGGTCAGGGATCCAAATGTCTGCAGGAGGCGCGCCCGATTGCCAAAAAACATCAATCGGAATGCCACCGCGCGGATACCAATAGCCCCCAATACGCAGCCAGCGAGGTTTCATTTCAGCAAAGAGCCTTTGTCCAATCCCGACTGTGCAATCTTCATGGAAGGCTGCGTGGTTTCGAAAGCTGCCGAGGAAGAGTTTAAGCGCTTTTGATTCAACAATGGTTTCATCTGGCACATAATCGATCATCAGATGTGCGAAGTCCGGTTGGCCAGTGACCGGGCAAAGCGATGTGAACTCAGGGGCAGTAAAGCGCACGAGGTAGGGCGATCCGAGTCTCGGATTTGTCGGATAATCAAGCACCGCTTGGTCGGGCGATGCGGGAAGGGCGGACGTTTGTCCAAGATGTTTTGGTGTCATGCATCTATTCATAACAGCCTGTCTCGACGAATCCAGCGCAGACCGCTAGAAAGGGATTCGTTAATTCAAAGGAGACGCATTTATGGACGCGCTGGTAACAACCGAATGGCTTGCAGGGGAACTGGGGGCATCGGATTTGCGCGTGGTGGATGCGAGCTGGTTTACAGAAGCAGATGGCCGTGATGCAGCGGCGGACTATGAGGCTGGGCACATCCCTGGCGCGGTGTTTATGGATCTGGCCGGCCTTGCTGAAGCCTCAAGTGATTTGCCGATGATGCTGCCAAAGGCAGAAAAATTTGCAAGCCGAATGCAGTCCCTCGGCTTAGGCGATGGCAGCCGTATCGTCCTTTATGACGACAGCCCTTACAAAAGCGCGGCGCGGGCGTGGTGGATGCTCAATACATTTGGTGCCCACGGCGTTGCAATATTGGACGGTGGTCTTGCCAAATGGAAAGCCGAAGGCCGTGCTTTGGAAATGGGCAAACAAACCTTACGCCACCGCCATTTTACAGTTTGGAAAGATACCAAGGCTGTCCGATCAAAGGATCAGATGCTGGCCAATATCGATAGTAAAGCTGAACAGGTTCTCGATGCGCGCAGTGCTGCACGTTTTACCGGCGAAGAGCGCGATCCGCGTCCAGGCGTTGCGGCAGGGCATATTCCCAATAGTTTCAATTTACCGTTTGGACAGATGTTCAATGCTGATGGAACATGGAAAAGTGGCGATGCATTGAAATCCGCCTTCACTGATGCCGGAATTGATTTGGCAAAACCATTGATCACCACCTGTGGTTCAGGAATGACGGCGGCATCTTTGGCATTTGGCGCTCACCTGCTCGGAAAAACCGATGTCGCACTTTATGATGGTAGCTGGTCTGAATGGGGCACGGATGCCAGCACGCCTAAGGCAACAGGTACAGCGTGAGCAAAAAGGGCGGGGCAAAGAGACCCGCCACCCAAATTGTGCAAGGTGGTCGCCGCCCCGAATGGACGCAGGGCATCGTCAACCCGCCGGTTTGGCGCGCGTCAACCATCTTGTATGAGGATGTCGCCGCGCTGCGTAACGGCAATACGACCAACCAGGATGGCAAGCTGTTTTATGGGCGGCGGGGAACACCAACCCAGTGGTCATTGGCTGACGCACTGACCGAAATGGAACCGGATGCCGTGGGAACAATGCTTTTCCCCTCAGGTGTTTCGGCGCTGACAACGGCATTGCTGTCGGTTCTAAAGCCAGGTGACCATCTGTTGATGACAGATAGTGCTTACGATCCGACACGCATTTTCTGTGATGGGTTCCTTAAGGATTGGGGTGTTGAAACCACCTATTACGACCCGCTCATTGCGGGCGGGATTGATGCGCTTTGCACACCGAAAACGCGCGCTATTTTTATGGAAAGCCCCGGCAGCCTGACTTTTGAAGTGCAGGATGTTCCTGCCATCGTTTCAGTTGCAAAGTCGCGCGGGATTACGACACTGATCGATAATACGTGGGCCACATCACTGTTTTTCAAGCCGCTTTCCTTTGGCGTTGATTTGATGGTTTTGGCCTGCACAAAATATATCGTTGGCCATAGCGATGTTATGGCGGGATCGGTTTCTGCAATAGCGGCGGCTTGGCCCGCGCTGCGTCGGACATCGCAAGCGCTTGGTCTTTGCTTAAGCCCTGATGATGCGGCGCTAGCAGCGCGCGGATTACGAACATTGGATGTCCGAATGCAACGGCATCAGGAAACGGCCCTGAAGATCGCACACTGGTTGAAAGCGCAGCCAGAAGTGGCGCTGGTGCTCCACCCTGCGATGCCCGATTGTCCAGGGCACGCGCATTGGAAGCGCGATTTTTCAGGGTCATCGGGCCTTTTCAGTTTCATCCTTAAAGGCGGAAATGACGCTGCCCGCGCGGCCTTGATTGACGGATTGGAGCATTTTGGGATTGGCTATAGCTGGGGCGGATATGAAAGCCTTGCGATCCCGATCGATCCTGCGCGTATCCGCACCGCAACACAGTGGCGTGCCCAAGGGGAGGGTATCAGGCTGCAAATCGGGCTTGAAGATGCAGAAGATCTGATCGATGATCTGGCGGCGGGGCTAAAACGTTTTTCAGCACTGATTTGAAAATAATGTGAAACTATTTTGCCTTTTGCAGCGTATATTGAAGCACTGACTTTTGAAAGGCTTACCCTATGATCTTGACCCGCAGAGATTGGATTTTTGGCAGCGCGGCTGCGACAATGACGCTGACAGCATGTAACCGCGCCGATGCCGCCAAAGAGAAATTTTCTTTTGAATTGACCGATGCAGAATGGCGTAAGCGACTTTCTCCTGCGGCGTATCAAACACTGCGCCATGAATCGACAGAGCGCCCCTTTTCCAGCCCGCTGAATAAGGAAAAGCGCAAAGGTGTATTTTCCTGCGCAGGGTGCGCTTTACCAGCTTTTTCATCCGCGACCAAATATGACAGTGGCACGGGTTGGCCCAGTTTCTGGCAGGCGCTGCCCAAATCAGTTGGAACCAAAACTGACTATTTCACTGGCGATGCTCGGGTTGAAGTGCACTGTGCGCGTTGCGGAGGCCATTTGGGCCATGTTTTTGACGATGGTCCGAAGCCAACAGGCAAAAGATACTGCATGAACGGTGTCGCCCTTAGCTTCAAAACTGTTTGAGGTTGAAGATCATGCGGATAACTCCAATTTTCTGCGCAGCTGCGATTGCCGTGGCCTCAGTTTCCTTCATCGCAACTGAGATTCACGCTGAGAAGGCAGTCGTCATTCCTGCCGCAGCTCTGAACGCGATAGAGCCGGGCACCAATGCTGTGGCCGTTTTGGCGGGCGGTTGTTTTTGGGGCATGGAGGCCGTTTTTGAACATATGAAGGGCGTAAAATCTGTGACATCGGGCTATGCCGGTGGAACAGCGGCAACCGCGACCTATGATCAAGTCTCAGAAGAAAATACGGGGCATACAGAGGCGATACGCATTGTCTATGACCCCTCAAAAGTCAGCTATACGACACTTTTACGTGTGTATTTTTCGGTCGCGCATGATCCGACGCAATATAATCGCCAAGGCCCCGATAATGGCCCAAGCTATCGTTCAGCAATTTTTCCAATCACCCCTGCGCAGAACCGCGCGGCACAAGCCTATATTGCGCAGCTCGCCAAATCGCGGGCTTATGACGCACCAATTGTAACAAAAATCGAGAGTGGAAAATTTTACACTGCTGAGGCGCATCATCAGGATTTCATGGCGCGCAATCCGCGGCACCCCTATATTATGCGTTTCGACATTCCAAAACTGGCGGCATATAAAGCCGCGTTTCCCGCGCTATATCGGTAACGGGAATTTCAGCATGCGTAAGGCGGTTGGCACCAGGGCAAAGGCTGTGTTGCCAGCCGCCGCGATGATTTCGGGATGATCGGCGATCAAACCACCCGTAAAGGCACCGAATGCGGGGAAGATCATTTTACGATCACTCGCGACAAAGCAGGGGCGAGATATGCCGCGACTCCGGGTTTTTGCCCGATATTTGGGATGAAAATGCCCTGAGAGTTCGGGCCTAAGGTCATCAGGGTCGGCGCGGTGACGCAAAATCAAGCCATCAACCTCTGCTTCTTGCATGATAGTTCCACCGATACTGTCGGGTAAATGTTCATCATGGTTGCCGGTGATCCAGTGCCAGTTTATGCGCATTGTCAGGTCTGACAGCAACGCTCTTGCAACATCGGACATTCGCCGCGCGCCGTCATCATCATGGAAATTATCACCCAGACACCAGATTTCTTTGGGGTCCATTTCAGCAACCAGCGCCGCGATCCGTTCCAGTGTCGCCATAGTGTCATGGGGCGGCAACAACTGTCCGCGCGCTGCAAACCAGCTGGCTTTTTCCAAATGGAGGTCGGCGACAACCAAGGCTTTGCGTGCTGGCCAGAAAAGCGCAGTACCGCCAACAACTATGAAATCATGTCCTGAAAAATGGAGCGAGGGCATCAGCCCTCCGCAACGTCTTCCGCCGGATTTTCAAACCATGCTTCAACGGGGCCTGACAATTTGATTGTCAAAGGGCGGCCACGACGATCAACTGTTTTGCCGGTTTGAACGCGAATCCAACCTTCCGAAATTGAATATTCTTCAACGTCATTGCGCTCATTGCCCTTGAAACGAACACCGATACCGCGTTGTAGTGTTTCGGCACTGAAATGTGGGCTGTCTGGATTGATCGAGAGGCGGTCTGGCGGTGTGTCTGTCATACTCGCTCGCTTGCCTCAGATAGGGCACTGTCGTCAACTGTCTTGCGCACAAAGCGCGGCCAGAGCAGGCTGAGTGCAAGTCCGCTCATGACCAGTGCCGCCGCCGTCAGTTTCCATGTTTGCAAGGGTTCCCCCAAATAAAGCGCGGACGCGCCCATCCCAAACACAGGCACCAGCAAAGCCATGGGTGCAACCGTCGCAGCGGGATGACGCGCAAGCAACCAGCCCCAGACGCCGTATCCAAACATGGTGTTGCCCACCGCTTGCCACACGACTGCAGTCCATGTCACGGCATCCGCCTCTGCAAAGCCTTTGGCCATTGCGGGCCATCCTTCAAAGATGAACGCAAACAGAAACAGCGGTGGAATGGCAAAGGCGCTCGCCCACACCACATAGGCGAGCATATCAACCTTTCCAGCCGCGCGGGAGACCATGTTGCCGCTCGCCCAACTGAGCGCCGCGAGAATGACAAGGCCGATTCCAAGCGGCGTTGCGCTGCCCTGCGCATGAGTCAAAATCACACCCAGCCCAATCGATGCGAGCGCCAAAGCTGCCCACTGAAACGCGCGGACCTTTTCCCCCGTCAAATGTATCGACAGACCGATGGTGAAAAACACCTGGATCTGCACCACCAATGACGCGAGTCCGGGCGTAATGTTATCCTTCATCGCGAGGAACAACAGCCCGAACTGTCCCGCTCCAATCAGCACGCCGTAGGCCGCAAGGTTGGTCCACGGCACGTTGGGGCGCTTCAAGAAGAATGCCGCTGGCAAAAATGCGCAGGTGAAACGGAGTGCCGCAAGCAAAAGCGGCGGAAGGTGTACCAGCGCCAGCTTAATCACCACAAAATTACTCCCCCACACCGCCATGACAGCGATTGCGAGGAAGAAATGAGTGCGAGGCAAACTCTGCGCGTTCAAGCGTCTTAGGCTATCTTCGCCCGCGATGCCTTTTTCCGCTCGTTTGGATCAAGATAGCGTTTGCGCAGACGGATGCTCTTAGGTGTCACTTCAACCAGCTCATCATCATCAATATAGGCGATGGCTTGTTCAAGTGTCAGGCGTTTTGGCGGGGTCAGGCGGATGGCATCATCCTTACCACCGCTGGCGCGGAAGTTGGTGAGCTGTTTGGCCTTCATCGGGTTAACTTCAAGATCGTCAGTCTTGGCATTTTCGCCGATGATCATGCCTTCATACAACGGTTCTTGGGGGGCGACCATCAAGATGCCGCGTTCTTCGAGAAAGCCGAGCGCATATGCGTTGGATTCGCCGCTACCGTTGGAAATGAGCACGCCATTTTTGCGGCCATCGATCCGGCCTTTGTGCGGGCCGTATTTTTCGAACAGGCGGTTCATAATGCCAGTACCGCGTGTGTCGGACAGGAATTCACCGTGATAGCCGATCAACCCGCGCGACGGCGCGCTGAAGGTGATGCGGGTTTTGCCGCCGCCACTGGGGCGCATATCGGTCAATTCCGCCTTACGGATCGCCATTTTTTCAACAACGGTGCCGCTATATTCATCATCGACGTCGATCACGACGGTTTCATAGGGTTCTTGCTTGCCACCATTTTCATCTTCACGGAACAAGACGCGCGGACGGCTGATGCTCAGTTCAAATCCTTCGCGGCGCATTGTTTCGATAAGAACACCCAGCTGTAATTCTCCGCGTCCGGCAACTTCAAAACTGTCGCGGTCGGTTGCTTCGGTGATCTTGATCGCGACATTGCTTTCGCCTTCACGCAGCAAGCGGTCACGGATCATGCGGCTGGTGACCTTGGTACCTTCGCGGCCAGCCATCGGCGAATCGTTCACGGCGAAACGCATCGAAAGCGTTGGCGGATCAATCGGCTGAGCGTGGAGCGGTTCTGTGACGCTTGGGTCACAAATTGTGTTGGCCACTGTCGCCACAGCGAGACCGGCAATGGAGATAATATCACCAGCATTGGCTTCTTCAACTGGCACACGTTCAAGACCGCGGAACGCCATGATCTTTGACGCACGGCCCGTTTCGACGATCTTGCCGTCTGGGTCGAGCGCGTGGATCGGCATGTTCATTTTGACAGAACCGCTGAACACCAGCCCGGTCAGGATACGACCAAGGAAGTTGTCACGGTCAAGCAGCGTCACAAGGAATTTGAACGGACCATCAGGATCAGCCGAAGGTTGGGGAACGTGGGACACAATGGTTTCAAACAACGGAGCCAGCGTGCCTTCACGCGCTGACGCATCGAGTGAGGCATAGCCATTGCGCCCGCTGGCAAACAAAACAGGAAAATCAAGCTGTTCATCAGTCGCGTCGAGCGACACGAACAGATCAAACACTTCGTCAAGCACTTCCTGAATGCGTTCATCGGGGCGATCAACCTTGTTGACGACCACAATAGGGCGCAGTCCGAGCGCGAGCGCTTTACCAGTCACAAATTTTGTTTGTGGCATTGCGCCTTCGGACGCATCGACAAGCAGGATGACGCCGTCAACCATAGAGAGGATACGTTCTACTTCGCCGCCGAAATCGGCGTGCCCGGGCGTATCAACGATGTTGATACGGGTATCAACACCGCCGCCGTGCCATTCAACGCTGGTGCATTTGGCGAGGATGGTGATGCCCCGTTCTTTTTCAAGGTCGTTCGAATCCATAGCGCGTTCTTCGACACGCTGATTTTCTCGGAATGTGCCCGATTGACGGAACAACTGGTCAACAAGGGTCGTTTTACCATGATCGACGTGCGCGATGATGGCCACATTGCGGAGGCTCATTTGGATTCTCTATCTACGAGGAGGTCAAGAGCGCGCCCTTAGCCGAGTTTGTGCAGTGCGGCAAGGTCATGATGTCAAACCAGCCGTTTACGCCCTGCTCTCAACAAGCAATTGATCAACTGTGGACTTGAAACTTGAAGAAACAGGGATACGAGCGCCATTGGACATAAGCAATTCTGTGCGACGGCCTTTTCGAGAAAATTTAACGATCTCTTGGGACGCGACCCACCATGACCTGTGGACCTGCAGACCGGCATATTCTGTCAGTTCATTCAAGGCATCACGAAAGCGAACAAGAACCAATGCTTCGCCGTCCAGCGTCGTTGCGCGCAGATAATGATCCTCCATTTGAAGGCAGATAAGATTTTCGCCAATATGATCAGGCAACCGTGAAAGAAATGCCACGCCTGGCCGCAGATCAAGCGCGACAGGGCCAGCGCGATGCGTGTGGCGGAGAACAATATGCAGCGATAAAAGACCCATGCTCAACAAAATAATTGTAAGGACTTGAACATAAAGCTGAAGGAAATCCATCGGCAAAAATGGCGGAAATGGATCAGCTTGAATTTCCGCGCGCGCATACCCGCCTATGTTTGCCGAAGCCAAACGATCAACCAGATGAACAATAATTGTCATCGGGACTACGCTCAACACGAGTATGATCAATGATCTCGTTATAAGACCGATTTTGCCAAGGGCATTGTTTTGAATCACTGACTTTGACGCAGCTGGCATCAGGATTGAACCATAAATCGCCAACATGCAAAACCAATAGCTCAAGCGCCAGGCGACAGGTTGATCGCCGGTTCCAAAGGGACCAATGACGACAAGCAGTCCCGCAATTGCCATGAAAAAAGCCGCATGGCGAACATGTTCCCGCCACGTTAGGTTTCCCCAATATCCTAAAAATTGCAAAAGCGTCATTGCCCAATGGTCCAAAGTTATGTCAGGAGAGTGTTACCTAGATAGTACAGTTGAACGGCGCAAGGGACTAGCACAATTTGGCGTTACGCCAGACGGCACAGTGACAATTTCACGAACGCATTGGAAAGATTGGCGAAACAGCGCTTGTGCACAAAGTTGGTTTTTAAGATTGGCGAACAGCGTTGCGGTGGCCCTCATCCCTAACGACGAACCGCGCAGCGCCCTCTTCAAAAATCTTCAAGGAAATAAAATGTTCTTGCGTACTTTTCAAATCAGCTTGTGTGCCTCCGCCATGCTATTCACTTCGGCGGGCATGGCGCAAACAGTCGATGGGGACGCCCCTCAAAACGATAATCACATTTCGATAGGCATTGGCGCCCTCATTCAAGAATCACCGTTCAAAGGAGAGAAAACGCAGATTTATCCGCTGCCTCTTATCTCAGTAAAAAAGGGTATTTTTTATTTTGAGACTGCGGAAGCTGGATTACAATTTTCGCCGGACACCGATGGTAAATTCAAACCCTCACTGAGCGCCTTTGTTGCTGTGCGTGCTTTGTCTGGACGTGATCGGTCAACTGTGACGGCAGATGCTGGCGCGCGCGCCGCGATTGGAACGCCGGTTGGTCAGTTGAGCCTAGAATATCGGCATGATATTTCGAATAAGTTTGATGGCGGCGAATTTATCGGCCGCTACAGTTTCCCGATTTCATTGGGAAAGGTTACAATCACACCAGCGGCGCAGGTGAGTATGCTTGACCGTAAAACCGCAAATTATATGTACGGTGTTACGGCAAAACAGCGCGCCAAAATGATTGCCAAACAGCGCGCTGTCATCCAGCCAATTTATACAGTGACGGATAAAGCCACCAATTTGGGAGGTGACATTTCCACGGCGTGGCAAATTAGCGACCGGATCATGTTGCTCGGC
>JAYUPB010000094.1:0-3102 GCA_043760405.1 Sphingomonadales bacterium | reverse complement strand
CAGCTTAGATAGACCAGCCGTGTGTTGGCAAAATCAGGGTGGAGGACGACATCGCCAAATCCGCCTTGGCCGCCGTAAGCGGAGCCGGGGATGTCCGCGACATTGGTTTTGGTTTTTGCCTTACCGTTCCAAATCACCAGCGCGCCCGCTTTCTCGCTGATCAGTGCGCGACCATCGGGGAGGAAGGCCATCGCCCATGGCTCATTAAAACGAGCGATTTCTGTGATGGTGAACGGCGAACCCGCGTCCGGTTTGCGCGCATCGCTGCTCCCGCAGGCACTGAGGAGGAGGGCGGGGAGGAGGCACGAGAGAGCAAGACGCATGGAGGAGGAGCCTTTTTTGCAATGTTTAAGATTATATAGTGAGCATTGCCCTCACAAACCAGTCGTTACTATGCACCCTTTGCTATGCTGTTAAGCGTGCCACCAATCCAAGCGCGCACGGGTTTCACAAAAGTCGCAAGCCCGTTGACGATCAGCGCAGGCAGCCCAAGCATTTGGAAATACCATGTATCCTTGAGAACAAACGCCGCGAACAGCATCACCGCGATTGACGGCGTAAAAATGAACAGCATGAACGCAAAAATCCGAAACACTTTCATATAGATTATCATCCTGAAAAACATCGAAACGCCAACGGCACCGCGCAAGCGGCGTTAAACATCTCTATTTAATACGGAGGGTCATTGACCAAAAACTGATGACCAACAGAATGTGATCGACAGCAAGGGTGCCAAGGCAAAGCCGTAGTCAAATCTCTACAAGATTTGGCGCACACCACAACGCATTTTTCTGCGGATGATTTGAGTGCAGGTCAGTTTGAATTATACGCAAAAACTCCAATTGAAAAACGGCGGAAATCTCAGGAAGTTGACACTGAATCGGTATATTTTTTGGGGTCTCGTAGGATTAAAAAATGAACTTGAAAAGCCTCCGCGATCAACATGATCGGGCGCGGTCGTGAAGCATTAACAGGTTCAAAAATCATCATTGATGTTATTTTATCATAGACGCCAAGCTGTAGGAAAGCGGATAATATTGTGTTGAACGATGTCAGCGCTCCGTCGCCCCGTGCTCGACACGGGGCCCCGCTACTTTTTCCCAGCTTCGTTTGGAAACCACACGTCCCACAAATCACACCAGTCAGGATTATCCGCCTCAATCAATGCATACTTCCAAGGGCGTTTCCACTTTTTGACCAGCTTCTCGCGCGCAATTGCCGTTTCTATCTCATCGTGCTTTTCAGAATAAACCAGCCTAGTTTTTGCGTATTCGGTGACGTGAAGTGAACCCTTGCCCTCCCGGTGCTGATAAACGCGGCGCACCAGATCTGAAGTCACACCGACATATAGGCCGCCCCGATAGCGATCTGCCATGATGTAAACCCAACCGCCTTTTGCCATCAAATGTTTATATGCGGGCATCTCGCCGAAGAAAAGCGGGGCCCCGCATCAAGTGCGGGGCGACGGAGGGGGATGAGGTGGTTTGCGATAAGATTGCAGCCGCCCATGCGATCAGCAGTTGGGGTTGAGAGCGGACATCATCTGCGGGTTATTGCCCCAGTCACTGATGGCCCTAGATCAGGTTAATTTTCCAAGCACTTCAGTAATGGCTGGAAGGAACGGTGCGACTACCGTGATGTGATCTGCAACCGAGGTGATGAAGCCCTGATACGCTTTTACGAAACTGCTTTTGTCTTTGGCCGCTGACATTTCTGCTAAACGTGTATCAACTTCTAAAAGCTTTTCTGGGGGGAGTCCCGCGCTTTCGAGAGCTGAACGCACTTCAGAAAAAATGCTGGTCGAATTGACAATGTTGGTGGAGTTGTCTGTCGAGTGGATGTTAATTCGCGCGTTGGGTCCCGACACCGATAGTGCATAATTGCCGCCAGCGTGCCGCTCGAACTGCCCCCGCCGAGATACTTTTATTTGGTAGTGCGGTCCGAATGGCCCACCTCCAAAATATTTTGGATCATCGACAAAAAACGCTTCTTCTTGACCGTTTGGTAAGGCGCGCCGTATTTCATCTCCCAGGCGAACATCCACAGACATGTCGTCGATTATAAAGCTACTTCCACCGTAATATCCTAGAACCTTTGATCTTACCGCCCCTTCCGGAGAGACAATGTCGATCTGATCGGGCGTAATGAGATTTGTCCAAGGTTTCATAAGGTATCTATAGATCACGTTCTTACAACAAGTCACTACCTATTGCTTTGTGAGACCAAGATCAAAAACGTTGTCAACCGCCGAGCCACCGACGCTCCGTATATCCAAATCTTGAACCAAAACCAGACTGTCCAGACCCCCCTAACAGCCCAACCCTCCAAACCCATTCCCTTACCCCAAAACATCTTCCCCTTGCACCCACCGCCCGTTCACGCTAAAGCGCTCCCACTTCTCGACATTGGTAACAGTTCGAGGCTGGCTCCACCCGGAACCGGCGGTAACGACGCATGTTTTACGTAAGGGCATAAATGGCTGATATCGCCGCGCTGACTGCACTGATTGAACCGGAGGCCGAAGCCTTGGGTTTGGAAATCGTGCGTGTAGCGATGTTTGGCGGGACGAGCGATCCAACGCTGCAAGTAATGGCAGAGCGTCCTGAGACGCGGCAGCTCGTGCTTGATGATTGTGCCGCGCTCTCACGGCGGCTGTCGGATATATTCGATGAGGTTGATCCGATTGAACATGCTTACCGGCTTGAGGTAAGTTCACCGGGGATTGATCGACCGCTGACGCGCTTTGCCGATTATGCCGATTGGGCGGGTTTTGATGCGCGGCTCCGGTTGAGCGAGGCCCAAGATGGCCGCAAGGTTTTTGAAGGTCGTCTGGTCGGCAATGATCCAGACGGCGATGATATATGGATTTCGGTTGAAAAGCTTGGTGAAGTGCGCGTTCCGTTCGCGTCGATCCGCACCGCCAAGCTGCTTTTGACTGACGCATTGATTAAGGCAACCGCGCCGCTTTCGAGCGATGGCGCAGACAAAATACAAGTGGAAGGATAGTCGAATATGTCCAACGTCATTTCTGCCAATAAGGCCGAATTGCTGGCAATTGCGGATTCGGTCGCGAAGGAAAAGCTGATCGATCGCGCGATTGTG
>JAYUPB010000093.1:0-27102 GCA_043760405.1 Sphingomonadales bacterium | reverse complement strand
TCTTAGAGACGCTCGCGATGCCGCAACTTGGTCAGCATCTCACGCTCTTCATCCCGGCAGTCGGCATCGGGCTTGGTTGGGCGAGCGTTATGGGGAATCCTTATGTCATACTGGCTGGTGCAATTCCTCCTGAAAGAACCGGTGTGTATATGGGGATATTCAACATGATGATTGTCATCCCCATGTTGATTAACGGGCTGACCTTTGGTTGGATTTATAGCCATGTCCTTAACGCTGACCCTCGCAATGCTTTAAGGGTTGGTGGCTTGCTGCTTTTGTGTGCGGCAATCACAATGGTCTGGGTGAAAGATAAACATAGCGCGTCAGATCGTGCCCGAATGGTTTGAATCTCTTGCAAAGCAAAAAGCAATCGATTGCAAACAATCGATTGCATAAAAATTGTTTTGGTTTACTCAAAGACAGAGCGCGACCTCGAACAATGAGGGCGTGACATATATGGGAGAGTTTTATGACTTTACGGATCACTATGAGGGCCGCGCTTCTTGCGGGCTCGGCGTGCATTGCGACCCCGGGGATCGCCCAAGTTGCTAGTGAGTCGCAGACACCAGCAACGGAAGCCTCTGATGAAGTAGAAATCATTGTCACAGGTCAGACAACGCGCAATCGCCCCCTGATCACTGCATCAGCCGATATCACGATTGCGACCGAGGAGGACATCGCACGCAAGGCGCCAAAATCGACGGCCGACCTGCTCGAGCTGGTGCCGGGAGTCTTTGTCGAAGGGACTGCGGGCGCAATTTCAAACAATTATTCGGTGCGCGGCCTGCAGGGCGGTGGTCAGCGCTTCATTCAGCTTGAAGAAGATGGACTGCCCATTTTGTACAGCGGAGGCGGTGCTGACTTTTTCTTCGATCAGGATTTGACGATCGACCGGTTAGAGGCCGTCAAGGGCGGATCATCGGGTGTGCTTACCGTCAATGGCGCGGGTGCGACGATCAACTTCATTTCGCGCAAGCCGAACTTCAAAGAGGCAGAAGGAATTGCGCGCATCATCGCCTATAATTACGGGCAGAAGCGCGCCGAATTCTATTACTCGCAGCCGATCAGCGATAAGCTGGCGTTCAATATAGGCGGTTATGTTCAGTCGAACCCCGGTGTGCGCGAGAATCCGTTCGATTATCAGGGGTGGAGGCTGAAGGGCGCGCTCGAATATCGCTTCGAAGATGGCGGGTCGATCCGACTGTCAGCAAAGGGCGGTGATGTCGAAAACGCCTATTACGCCACGCAGCCTTATGCCTATGACAATGGCAAGCCGAGCGGTATCCCTGGTCTGGGCACGCAGTTCGGCAGTGTCGGCGGCGACGCGTTCGCAAATATTGCAGTGCCGGTTTCCACGTTCGTCGAGCCCGATGGCTTTCGCGATTTCAAATATCGTGACGGCGTAAAGGTGAAGACTGCGCAAATCCGACTTGATATCGAAAAGCCGGTCAACGATTCGCTCAACCTGTTCCTCAAAACACGCTATTTCAAATATTCCTATGATTTCAACGGTCTTTTCCCTGGATCGGGGACGGGCAATGCCGGGCTAACCAGCGCTGTCAACTATTTGACCCCAGGCGCATCTTCGCCGATCAATAGTTTGCTTGCTGCGGGCACGCTGGCATTTCCCACGACCGCGCGTTTCGGTATCAAGAACCTGCGAACGGGCGTCGTCGTCGGATCCAATCAGACTGCGGCACTGAACGCGCTGAACGGCAACGGGTTTTTGCAACGCACAACACTCAATCATGACTATGTCACTGGCAAGGACTTCGGCATCAACGCCGGTGGACGTTGGGAGTTGGAGGGCAACGGTTTCACGAATTCGCTCACTGCAGGCGTGATGTACTATAACGTCAAGCGTTCACAGAACCAGTCGGCGACAGCGAGTGTTGTCAATGATGTCCGCACCAACAGCGACATTTATGACATTGTGGCACTCGATGCGGCCAACAATGTCATCGGCACGCTCAGCGACAACGGCCTCGTTTCTTATGGCGACTGGGGTGCTGGTATTCGGGATCGCAATGACTCCACGATCTCGCTTTACGTTAATGACGAAATTGCGATCGGCGACCTGCGCATTGATGGTGGCATCCGCTGGGAAAGTGACAAGGCGACTGCACGTGACGGCAATGGTGCCGCAGTCAATCAGCCGGTTCAGTCAGGCGTTGTTGGCGTGATCCGCAACGTCGGCTCGACCTTCGATGGCACTTTCAGTACGCGGAAAGCCACGCGCAGAAAAGCCGCCTACACAGTCGGTGCGAACTATCAGTTCACACAGAATCTGGCGGTTTACGCACGTTATGCGCACGGTTTTCAGACGAACAATGTCGATCCTATCACCACGATCGAGCTCTACGAAGCAGGTGTCCGTTACCAATATGGCCGTCTGATCAACGGATCGCTAACGGTGTTCCGCACGAACTTCAAAAACCAGAACTATAACTTTGCCGACCCCGTGAACCCAACCGTGCAAAGCAACATCAACGCCGACCTGCGCACAAATGGTGTTGAATTCGACCTGCTCGTGCGGCCAAGCGATTGGCTCACAGTCAATCTCCAGGGCGTGCTCCAGGATCCCAAACTTGTGAATCTGGCGATCAACGGTGCGAACCAGGCTGGGTTTGAGGGCAACCGGCCCGAACGCACGCCATCGCAACTCTTTACCATCACTCCAGCAGTCCAACTGCCCAATGGATTGGGAGAGGTCTACGCACGCTATAAATATATCGGCAAAATTTTTGCGGATGCGGGCAATGGTGTGTCGCTGCCGAGCTACGGTGTCACCAGCGCAGGTGTCAGCCTCAACCTGAGTGATCGAGTGCAGGCCAGTTTTAACGTCGATAATATTTTCAACGTTGTTGGCTTGACCGAAGGCAATCCGCGGCAGGGCCAGACCCAGGCGATAACCGATGGCTTCTTCTACGCCCGCGGTATTGTCGGCAGGACCTATGGCGGCTCGATCACCTTGAAGTTCTAGCGTGCACAAAACGCAGTAGTCACTAAAATGAATTGAAGCGGCGGCGCTGTTGCATCCCGCCGCTTCAATCCCTTTATCCGAAAGGAATGCGTATGAGGTTCAAAGGTGCGGCTGCTGTGGGCGTGGCATTGGCGCTGACCGGCGCTTCAGCCTGGGGTAAGCCCGATGTCTCCTATCAGGTCGAAGAAGGCCAGAATATAAACGCCTTCATGCGCGAAGGGCCCGCAGCGGCGCACTTGCTCTTGCGGTCGGGTATTGACCCCCGCATTCTCGTCGCCTTTCCGGCTGGTAACAGCGGCGTAGGGCTTTGGTTCGAACGGACGGCAAGGCCTGTGACCTGGCGGATCGAAAGCGCACCTTCGCCGGTGCAGGCAGGCGGCCTGAACGGGATGGTAACGACAGCCAGTCTGGACGCCTCATCGCTTACTATAAAAGAAGCAGTTCTATCAAACGTCCGTTTCTTGCGCGATTATCAAGCGGTCGGTCGTTTTCCTGACGAGGTACGAACAAAGCCCCAGATCGCCGGCTCCACTATCCGTTATCGCCGCGACCGTCTGGACGGTTCGCCCGGATATGAACTTGTGCTTCGCGTTCTCGACGGACGCATCGAAGGCGGCAGAATTCTTGCTGGCTCAGGTGGGCGTATCAGGGTGGAGATCACCGCCCTGACTGGCGACAAGCCGCTGACGCCGCTGCCAATCGAGGAGGTGCTGAACCAGAAAGCCGCTGCTGATCCCGCAACCCGTAATGCGCTGGCGTTCATGAGCTACCGCGAAAAGTTTGTGGCCGGGTCGTGGCGCTTCAACACCTATTTCGGGCGCGACACGCTAATGTCGGTTCGCCTTCTGATGCCGGCGCTGAAGCCAGCGGCGATCGAGGCCGGACTGAATTCGGTGCTGACGCGACTCTCGCCAGGTGGCGAAGTGGCGCATGAGGAAGGCATTTCCGAGTTTGCTATTCTGCAGAACCGAAGGGCAGGTGGCGACGGCGCTGCGGCAGAGCTCGATTATAAGATGGTCGATGACGACTATATGCTTGCGCCCGTCATGGCGGAGTATCTGACAGGCGCCGGGTCCACTCACTCTAAGGCGTATCTTGCCCAGTCGCTCAAGAGCGACGCAACCCCGGGTATGACCGAAACAGTCGGTGCCTTACTCGTTCGCAATCTGCGTTTCGTCCTAAAAGAGGCAGCGCCTTTTGCTGCGTCACCATCCACCAAGACGCTGATCGCGATTCAAGACGGCTTCATGGCGGGGCAGTGGCGCGACAGCGACGAAGGGCTTGGCCGCGGGCGCTACGCGTTCGACGTGAACGCGGCGCTCGTTCCAGCCGCGCTTGATGCTACCGGGCTGCTATTGCGCGCAGGATTACTCGACCCCTATCTGACTTCCGATGATCGGGCGTCGTTTGCCACGGCAAGCAGTATGGCAAAGATTTGGCATGATCGTGCCGCGCCGCTGTTCCATATCCAGTTTACGCCCGAGGAAGCTCGCCAGCGTGTAAGGGACTATTCCGCTGCAGTAGGCGTGCCTTCAGCGCCAGCGATCAAGGCGCTAGGAAATACACCAGCCATTTACCACGCCATTTCCCTCGATGCGGATGGCAAGCCTGTTCCAATTGTACATTCAGACGAAGGGTTCGTGCTGTTATTCGGGCAGCCCACCCCTGCCGACCTCGATACATATGTTGGAAATTTGATGCGGCCGTTTCCTGCCGGGCTGATGACCGATATCGGACTTCTGACCGCAAACCCTGTTTTCGTGGACAAGGAAGCTCAGGCGCGTTTCATGTCGAGCGCCTATCATGGTGCCGGGGTCTGGTCGTGGCAACAAGCGCTGTTTGCCGCCGGACTCGAACGTCAACTCGCAAGGCGTGATCTGCCCAAGAGTGTCCGCGCCCGGCTCATCACAGCACAATCATCGCTGTGGCGTGTGATCCGTGCGACAAGAGCGCTCCAGAGTTCCGAACTTTGGTCGTGGAAATATGAGGATGGACGCTATCAAATTGTGCCTTTCGGTGCGGGGCGGAACGATGTCGACGAGTCGAATGCCGCTCAACTGTGGAGCACGGTTTATCTTGCGGTTCAGCCACCACGGAGCCGTTAATCGGCGGAAAAAAAGCCGGTGATTGTCAATCGTCCGGCCTGAGGATCCGCGGAAAGCGCCCGGTCGGCTCCAATTGCACCTGAGTGCAGTACCTTGCTGCGATAGACCAGCGCTCGGTTATAGTGGCCGTCAAAATGACCCGTCCTTTCGAATATCGGCGTGCTGCCGTTAAAATAGGCATGTGGCGGCGGGCCATGCCTGCGCAGATCGTCGTTGAGACGTGCGAAATAAGCCGGGCTGCGCTCGCGATCGATCGTTTCAAATCCTGTACTCCGATGTCGGTAGAACGCTGTGCCGTCGTCGCCACCTGGAACAAGATAATGGATCAGGGCGAGCCGGCCCGGCTCTAGCGCGTCCATATGGGGCAGCCGCTGTTCAAGGGCCAACGCCGCAGGCGCAGTCGTCACAAGGGCGTAAGTAACGTCAAGAACTGACACCTTGTCGCCTACGTCGAACACCTCTTTGAATATCGGCGCAAGAACAGCCCATATCCGGAAAAGATAATCCTCGGCTACAGGTGCCTTCACCCCAGGGTAATGGTAGTCGCCCGGACCGAAGGTGCGAGTCGCAGCATCATTGCGCAACATATCGGGTTCAGGCGCAAAATTTTCGATCGCCGCGACGCGCTCCCCCTCCTCGCCGATCCGGTGGATAGTAACCGTCGGCAGGATCACCCCTGCACCGAGATTGCCGAGAGTCCACCCTGTTTACCAATCAACGCAGCAACAGCATCGTCATGCTTGGGCAAAGTTGGTACGGCCCGGGCGATCACATCGGCAATCTGATCGAGTTGCCGGTGGTTCAGTTCGGCATCAAGTGTGTCAGCCAGCGGACTATATCCGGTCGCACAAATTTCCTGCCCATTAAGCACCGCAAGCCAGCTTGCCTCACGAAACAGCTCCTCGCTACCAAGCATCAACCGCCCTGAGCGACGATACTGCTCTTCCCGTTCCACGAGCGTGTCGGGAAGGTTCATGTGACGCATATGCTGCCACAGCGGGGCGTCACGCCCTTCTGTCGCGTGATAGTGGAGGATTAGGAAGTCTTTGATCCCGTCCATATCGCGGCCGAATGTCCTGTTGAACTGTTGCGCCAACGCAGGGTCGCAATCGCGATTAGGGAAGAGCGTTATCAACTTGGCAATCGCACTTTGAATCAGATGGATACTGGTTGATTCAAGCGGTTCTAAAAAGCCAGACGAAAGGCCGATCGCAACAACATTCTTTGTCCACGCATTGCGCCGAAAGCCCGCCTTGAATCGCAGAAACCGAGGATCAGCAAGTGGTTCACCGTCCAAATTGGCTAGCAGTGAAGCAGCGGCTTCGTCGTCCGAAAGAAAGCTACTGGAATAGACATATCCGTTGCCTGTGCGGTGTTGAAGTGGAATGCGCCACTGCCATCCAGCCGCCTGTGCCGTCGAACGCGTATACGGCGTGGTATTGGTCACCCGCGCGCACGGCACTGCAACAGCACGGTCGCATGGCAACCAATTGGACCAATCTTCGAACGGCACATTCAATGTATCGCCGATCAGCAAGGCACGGAAGCCAGAGCAATCGATGAAGAGATCACCTTTAATTCGATCCCCCCGGTCAGTGGTGATTGCTGTCAGGAAACCTGATTGCGGGCATTGTTCGACAGCCGACAGTTTCCCCTGATGGCGCCGCACGCCATGCGCCTCTGCGATATTCCGCAAGTGCGCTGCATAGAGTCCCGCGTCGAAATGATACGCATAGCCAAGCGTGGACAGGATAGAGCGCGCTTCATCGGAAGGCTTTGCAAAACGGTTATCAATCGCCAGTTGTGCCGCAAGTGAATAAGCCGAAAGCGGTTGGCCCGCGCCTTCAGATTGCGCCTTCAGCCAACGATGATGAAACGGCACCGACCCGATATCAACTCCGTATCTGCCGAACGGATGGAAATAACGATGCCCGGGACGAGTCCAATCAACGAATTCGATACCCAGTTTGAAACTGGCTTTTGTCGCGGCTACAAATTCGGCCTCATCAAGGCCGATGAGCTGATTGAACCAGTGGATTGTGGGGATCGTTGCTTCGCCAACGCCAACAATGCCAATTTCATCTGATTCAAGCAAGTTGATGGTAACCCGGCTTCCGAACGTCTTCGCCAGTGCGGTGGCCGTCATCCAGCCAGCGGTTCCCCCTCCGAGTATAGTGACGTGATTAAGCCGGTCCATTATCGTCCTTGTACAATCTTGCCTTGACTGTCATTATGCAATCCTTTGCACAGTAAGGCAATACCAACATGATTCAGATGAAACGGGCATTTTTGTGTCTTCTAGCCAGTAAAACCGGATATTTCGCATGGCATTGATGCCGCAAGTTAAGCCCGATGGCACGGCCGCCGTGGCCAACACACGGGGACTTCTCATCTTGGTTGTTGCTGTATTCTTCTTGTTTGGCGGCATCACCAATCTGAATGACGTGTTGATCCCTAAACTCAAGGGCCTTTTCTCGCTCAATTACACGCAGGCAATGCTTGTCCAATTTGCTTTTTTCACAAGCTACGCCATTTTTTCGATTCCAGCAGGCCTGCTGATGCAACGGCTTGGTTATTTCCGTGGGATCGTGCTTGGTTTCACCATAATGGCATGCGCGTGTTTGCTTTTCCTCCCAGCGGCTTATTCGGGCACCTTCGGCGCTTTCCTTGCAGCGTTGTTCATGCTGGGCGGCGGAATCACGCTACTTCAGGTTGCGGTGAACCCATTGATTATTACGCTCGGGCCTCCTGAGACGGCGCACAGCCGTTTGACTTTTGCACAATTCTTCAATTCAATCGGTGTGTTCCTGATGATCCGTTTCGGTGCATCAGCGATACTTGGGGAGACATCTGGCGCTGATCCATCAACATTGTCGGGTGAAGCACTGACAGCGTTTCGGGTGGCCGAAACGACGGTTATCGGCCATAGTTATATCGGGCTTGCCATTGTCCTCGCGCTGATTGCAGTGTTTTTCTGGACGCGACGTGCGGTTATCGACAGTCAACAGGTGGAACAGATGGCTGTAACGGGCACTTTTACGCTGCTGCGACATCCCCGTCTCGCCTTTGGGTGCATATGTATTTTCGTCTATGTCGGTGCGGAAGTGTCGATTGCTTCAATCATGATAAATTATCTCGAACAACCAAGGACACTCGGTTCCACTGCGGCCGAAGCAGGTGTACTGCTTAGCTATTACTGGCTCGGCGCATTGATCGGGCGTATGGCAGGAGGATTCCTGCTTCGCATTGTCCGCCCAGGCATTGTTCTGACAATATTTGCTTGCGTTGCAATAATTCTGCTTGGTGCTTCTGCCCTTTTGAGTGGGGCGGTCTCGGCTTGGTCAATCATCGCGATCGGTCTGTTCAACTCAATCATGTTCCCGACCATTTTCAGCCTCGCGGTCGAAGGGCTCGGTACTGAGGCACCAAGAGCATCAGGCCTGCTTTGCACGGCAATCGTAGGGGGTGCAATAATTCCACTGCTAACCGGCGTGACTGCGGATTTTGCTGGATTGAGCGCTGCACTCATCGTTCCTGCGATCTGCTACGTTATTATTGCCGCTTTTGGATTACGCACAGCATCGGGCCACATCCCAAAGGACAAAGTTCTATGAAACCCGCGAAAGCGGAAGTTCATTCGCCAATATCGGCCGCCATTTGGCTTTACGAGCAGGTAAAGGCTATCCGAATCGGTCAATTTACATTGCTTTGCTCAGCCCTTAGCCGCTTTGATCGCTACTGCTGTCAGTCCCATGATGGTATCGCTTTCTCGACTGCGGCGAGATACCATCAACGATACCATCAAATTGATTGGCAGTACCCGCATCTCACCAAATTCCGGTGGACACTATAACAGTAAAAAAGCTCGGAAAACAGCCACTTTCCGGACGTCGCTGGAAGGTGTTTTGGTGACCCCTACGGGAATCGAACCCGTGTTTCAGCCGTGAAAGGGCCGCGTCCTAGACCGCTAGACGAAGGGGCCAATCGCTTGGCGAGCCGCGCCATTACGGATTCGCGCGCGTGAGGTCAAGGCTTGGTGCATGGTTTCACACACTTTCTTAATCCACCCATGCTGCATCATCGATATGGAGTTCAGCGGCAGGGCGCGTCCCCCAATCATCAATCTTGACCCGACCTGCCACCCAGAGCCTGCGGTCGCGCGGGGCGTTCAATAGGGCTTGGCCCAATTCGGTTTCTCCTTGCCGAAACGCCACGCATTTGAGGGAGCGGCCATCATCGCCCGCCATGATCGCGCGGACATGGTTTGTACCGACAATATCCGCCTTAATCACCCGCAAAGGCCCTGCTGCGACACGGGGTGCGGGCCACCCCATGCCGTAAGGTCCTCCCGCCTCTAAGGCCTCAACAAAGGCGGGTGTGACCCCGCCGGGGGCAACCACCGCATCAAGCAGCATCGCACGGTCCGCGCTGGCTTTGGCAACTGCGGCGCTAAGACGGTCATCGAGAAAATCGGCCAGCGCATCAATTTTATCAGCAGCCACAGTAAGCCCTGCGGCCATAGCGTGGCCACCACCGGCGATGAGCAAGCCCACATCTTTGGCCGCGAGGATAGCGGCCCCCAAATCAACCCCAGCGATGGAGCGGCCAGAGCCCTTCCCCAAACCGTCGTCCCCCACCGCAATAACGATAGCCGGACGGTTCATTTTTTCTTTGAGACGGCCTGCAACAATCCCGATGACACCGGGATGCCAGCCAAGGCCGCTGACAAGAGCGACAGCACGGTTGCCCTGGCCCAAGGCTCCGGTTTCGGCCTCTTCCTGCACCCCCGCCTCAATCACGCGCCGTTCGCCGTTCAAGCGGTCCAATTCTTCAGCAATCTCGCGGGCCTCTTGCGCATCATTGGTGGTCAGCAAACGGACACCCAAATCGGATTTTCCAACACGCCCGCCTGCGTTAATCCGCGGCCCCAAGGCAAAGCCAAGATCAGAACAGAGCGGCGCGCGTGACAGACGCGATGCTGTAATCAAGGCGTCAAGGCCGACATTGCGCCTGCCCGCCATAACTTTAAGCCCCTGCGCCACAAAGGCCCGGTTGAGGCCGCGCAGTGACGCGACATCGGCAACCGTACCGAGCGCGACAATATCCAGCAGCTCAAGCAATTTTGGTTCAGCGCGATCTGCAAAAAATCCGTCCGCACGCAGCACGCGGATAAGCGCCGCGCCGAGCAACCACGCCACCCCAACTGCCGCTAGAATGCCGTGCCCTGCAGCTTCACTGTCTTCATCCAGCCGATTAGGATTGACCAAGGCAAATGCGACCGGAAGCGTGGCAGCGCATTTATGGTGATCGACAACGATAACATCGACCCCCGCCGCCTTCGCCATATCCAGCGCTTCAAACGCTTGTGCGCCGCAATCCACAGTGACGATCAGGGTCGCTCCGCCTTCTGCAATTGTGACCAAGGCCGCGCCAGACGGGCCATATCCCTCCATCAGCCGGTCCGGGATATAGGCCTGCGGATCAAGCCCCAAATCCCGCAGCAGACGAATGAGCAGCGCGGCAGAGGTTGCGCCGTCGACATCATAATCGCCAAACACCGTCACATTTTCGCCTGTCAGTACGGCACGTTTCAGGCGGTTGGCCGCAGCGTCCATATCCTGAAAGATCGAAGGGTCCGGCATGAAGGCACGGATGGAAGGATTGCGGTATGCCTCCAAACTTTCCCGAGAACATCCCCGCGCGAGGAGAAGCTGGGTGACAAGATCATCGCTTTCAAACCCACTGCCCCCACAGAGCGCGCCAGCGCCGTCCGCAGTCGCGCCGCGCCACCGCCATTCCTGCCCTGTGATCGAACGGGGAAAGGATAAAGGCGATGTCATTTGGGTTTTTTCTCCTCTCGCCCTTTGACGGCCAATCCGTCGCGGTCGAGTTTAACGTCCACTGGCACACCGCCAATTTCAGTCGACAATGTCATGCCTTCACGGTCATCAATCCGCAATTCGGTGGTGTCATCAATGCGGATTGGAATTTCGGGAAGGTCAAAAGGCTGCGGCGGATCAAGCGGCAGTGCGGGCGCGCTTGGTTTCACAATTGCCCGCGCGGGGGCTGCACCTTTGATCGCTTGCCCCATGAAATCGCGCCAGATGCGCGCAGGGACACCGCCGCCGGTCACGCCGCGCAGCGGGCTGTTATCATCATTGCCCACCCACACCCCGACCACCAAATCATCTGCAAAGCCGATAAAGAGAGCGTCACGGTTGTTCTGGCTTGTGCCTGTTTTACCGTAAGCTTTAATGTTCAGCGCCGCTGCACGCCCTGTGCCTTGGGTGACAACACCCGATAACAAATCGAGCATTTGCGTGTGGTTCGACTCCGAAAAACTGCGCTGACCGCTGAACAGGCTGGCGAGGAATCCCTGCTTTTCTTCTGCAATTGCATGCGGCGCAACTGGCCAGCGATTGGCCGCAACCCCTGCAAATGCCGATGTCAGTTCAAGCAAGGTCACACCCGACGACCCCAGTGCGAGGCTGGGGTCTGCGGTCAGCGGACTTTTGATCCCCAAATCCTGCGCGGCGCGGATGACCGCTTTGTCCCCCAATTGCCGGTAAAGGCGAACCGCCGCTACGTTGCTGGACCGGGCAAAGGCCTGTCGCAAGGTTATTTGGCCCCGATACCGTTCGCCACTGTTTTTGGGTTTATACCCGCCGTCGGTGATCGGGCTGTCGTCAATCATGCTCTCCGGCGTCATGCCGCTGCGCAGGGCCGCCAAATAGACAAAAAGCTTAAAGGTAGAGCCCGGTTGCCGCCGTGCCTGGGTGGCGCGGTTGAAGGGAGATTTATCATAGCTGCGTCCACCGACCATCGCCACAACATCTCCGTTCTGGCGCATCGCGACGAGCGCGACCTGCGCAGTCCCAATCCCGGCATTGGATACGACGGTGCGCGCGATGCGTTGCAGTCTGGAATCCAGTGTCGTGGTGATTTTTTGTTCGCCGTAGGTTGCGCCTGCAAGATCACGCGCCGCTGGCATTGCCCAATCGGCAAAATAAGTGCCCGTGGGCACGGTGTTGCGGGTGCGGACATCAAGGCGTGCGGGTTCGGTCGCACGCGCTTTTGCGGCATCAATAAACCCCGCCGCCGCCATGGCTGTAATCACCATTTTAGCGCGTTTCTGTGCCGCCTTTGGATTGCGCGTCGGGGCAAGGCGCGACGGGGCTTGCACCAATCCTGCAAGCATCGCCGCTTGCGGCAGGGTCAGGCGTTCGGGCTGGCGGTAAAAATAATGCAATGATGCCGCGCGCAGTCCGTAAACATTGTCGCCGAAATAGACGTTTGACAGATAGCGTTCCAATATCTGATCCTTGGTCAACCATCCTTCAAGCCAGAAAGCGATCAGCATTTCACGGGCTTTGCGCGTTAGGCTGCGTTCAGGGGTGAGGAAGGTAATTTTCGCCAATTGCTGGGTGATCGTGCTGCCACCCTGCGTGCCACCAGACCCCAAATTGTTAAGCGCCGCGCGGACGAGACCGCGGGGATCGACGCCCCAATGCGAATAAAATCGCCGATCCTCAATCGCAAGAAATGCATTTTTGACGTGCGGGGGAAGCGTTGCTGCTTTGACTGGCGCGTCGATGACAGCACCACTGCGCGCAATGGGTTGACCATCAGACGACAGCAGCATCAGACGCGGCGGGGCAATGGGTTCAAGCGATTTTGAAAGCGGCGCGGTCACCGTCAGCCATCCAATGATGACGATAAACATCAACAGCGCCGCTGCACAACCGCGTCTGATCCAGCGTCGCCGCCAAATCCACGGTGACGGCGCCGCTGCCGGAAGATAGGTGGCAGGCGACACTGTCGATCCCGCTGCACCCGGGTTCACACTGTCAAAGTCAAAGGGTGCATCAGCCATTATTTGGCTGTGTTACAATCCTATAACAGGCAAAGCGAGACAGAAAATGACGTCACGGCCAATCCACAGGGACGTTTTGTAATTATTGGCCCAAAACATCCCTGAATGCCGATCAGATCAAAATTTATATCCCAATTCCAGACCCCACAGCCGACGGCTGCCCGGACTGATAAAAGAGCCACCAAATTCTATCGCTGGGATCACTTCATTAAGATATTTGCGGTCAAGGAAGTTGTTGGCAAACACAGTTGCCTTCCAGTTTTTACCTTCCAAACCAAAGCGCAGGTCAAGGACGCCAAAGGCTTCACGCCGTGCCACATCATAGCGCGCGTTGCCAACAAACCCTGGCAATGCCAAAGTTGAAATTGGCAGCAGACCTGTGAACAATGTTGGGCGATCATTCGCCGCTGTCGTATTTTGGACCGTATGGAAATAGGTTGGCCCTGTGATGCGGTAATCGGCGCGCATGACAACATCGACAGTGTCAGTGAGCGGCGTGTCAATTTGGCTACCAAGATTGATCGTATAATCCGCTGTGTAAGGCGATTTATTGCCAAGCGTATAAGGACGTGATGTGTTGGCCTTGATCGTCGAATCAGTCACATTGACTGAACCAAAAAGCTGCCAACCCTTCACCACTTTTGCGTTCAAATTCAGTTCGGCTCCCTTCAGGTCGACGCGGTCAATATTGGACACAACCCGCAAAAGGCCAAAAGATCCAACAAAGAATTCGAAGAACTGCATATCTGTGACGCGGGTATAATAGCCGGCCAGGTCATATGAGACGGGACCGATCTTCCCCCGCACCCCAGCTTCAAAGGCGCTCGATTTTTCTTTGCGGTACTGATCATTGATGGTCACCCCTGCCACGATAGAGGGGCTGACCGGCGACGGGGGGGTGTTAAAATTCTGGCTCACAATGGCTGCAGACCCTTGATTGTTAAACCCACCGGATTTGAACCCAATCCCCCAGTTGGCAAAAAGGCTGGTCTTGGGCGCAAATTCCCACCGGAACGTCAATTTTGGTTGTATCTGGTTAAACGTGGCGTTTTTATCGGTGATCGCGCCAAACGCCTGCCCGGGATTGATCGGACCGCCGGTGATGGGGTCAATCGCTGCTGGTACCAGATTATTCACTTTGCGGTGTTCGCTGTCATAGCGCATCGCGAGGCCAATATTGACAGAATCGCCCAGTGCATAATCAAGCGAGCCAAAGGCTGCATAGACATTGGTTCTAAAATTATCTGCAAAAAGCTGCGATGTCGGATTGCTTGAACCCGGTGCGTTGTACAATTGTCGCGTAACGCCAAGACCCAAATCTGCCCCAAGGCTGACCCCCACAGTCCTGTCGATATTCAGATAGTAAGCGCCCAGTTGCCATTGCAACGGACCGTCGCCCTTTGACGCCAAGCGCACTTCGGCGCTGAAATCCTTCTGCGTACGCTTTTGATACTGCGTTCCATCACACGTCGTTGGGGAATAAGCACCAAAGGTCGACCCATTGGCTGGTGCAAAGATAAAGGGCACAGGTATCTGGCCAATAAAGCCCGGCTGATTGACTGGAAAGCCGGTCAATGCGGCTGTGGTTGCAAAACATTGATTAAACACCGCCGTATTGGTTGGGTTTGCAACGGTACCAAAGCCAGGAATGTAGCGCGCAAAATCTGCAGATGTACCGTCAGCAGTCAGGTCATTCTTGATGTTGCTATAGGCCGCCCACGCCGTAAGTGCGACGCCGCCAAAATCATGATCAAGCTTCAAGGATGCCTCAATTGCCTCTTGATTATTGGTCGGACGGATATTTCCATAATAACCAAAGCTATGGTCATTCACATTTTCATAAAATGCCGGGTTCACCGCCGCAAAATTGGGCAAATGGAATGACGAATTGAAATTGATCGAAGCGCCGCTCAATTTTCCGTAATGGGCCTTGGCATCAAGCGTCGTTGCACTTCCCAATTCCGCCAGGATGCGCCCTTCAACATTCCACACCTCCTGATCATCTACGACTTTGCGATTAAGGAAGCTGTTACGATAAAAACCGTCTGTTGTGCGGTAATCGCCAGAGAGGACAAATCCGACACCAGCCCCCAATGGACCTGCGATATAGCCATTGGCGCTTGCAGTTTTTTCATTGGCATAGCTTGCGGTCAACCCGCCTTCGAGTGTGTCACCAGGTTTCAGTGTCTGGATGACAATGGCGCCCGCCGCCGCATTGCGACCATAGAGTGCGCCCTGTGGTCCTTTGAGAATTTCAATCTGGTGCACTGTGCCTTGATTCTGATTGAGGGCCGCGGTGTTGGTTTTCAAAATGCCGTCAACGACTAGCGCGACAGAGCTCTCCGCATCGCGCGCGCCGTTTAAGCCGCGTATGTTGATCTGCGTGTCTCCCGCTTCTGCCGAACCCGTTACAATCGTGACGCCTGGCGTAAGTTGGACGAAATCCTGCGCATTTTGAATCCCGGTTTTGGCGATCGTATCTGCCGAAAATGCAGTGATAGAGGCCGGCACATCTGACAGGGATTCGTTAACGCGCCGCGCTGTGACGACAATTTCATCCGCGCCGTCATCGACACCGTCGGCCGTTTGCGCAAAAGCGGGGGCCGCCCAGAGGGCAAGAACTGAAACCGAAACACAGAGTGAAAGTGAATGAGAAATGCGCATGGGGGGTCTCCCTGACCATAGAAAACTAAGCTACGCGTTTTTTGACGACATACACGTTTGAGTGCAGATGGTTTATTGTATACAAACCCTCGTCGTCAAGAGAATTTGAGGAAAGAGACAAACGCCATGTCACGCGCATCAGATAGGGCCTATCAGCAGATCAGAAATATGATCCTTTCTGGCGCTCTCGCCCCGGGCACGCAGATCAAAGAAGAACAGCTTGCGGACTCCTGCGGCGTGTCACGCACACCAGTCCGGGACGCGCTGCGGCGATTGGAAGCGGAGATGTTTATTCGCCGCAGCGACACCCAGCGCAGCTTTGTTGCAGATTGGTCGCTTGACGATGTCGACGATAATTTCACTTTGCGCGGCCTCTTGGAAGGCCATGCGGCAAAACGCGCGGCAATCCGCATTAGTTGGGATCAAATTGAACATCTACGTACGCATAATAAAGCCATATTGAAGGCTGTGAGCGCTACACCCCCTGACGTTCCTTCGTTTCTGGACAATAACCGCGGATTTCATGCCATCGTCATGGCGGCAGCGAATTCAGACCGGCTGACCGCGATGCTCAATCAGGTTATCGAACAGCCTGTCGTTATCCGAACGGCGCTGCATTATGATCAAGATAACCTCCAGCAATCCCACCGTGAACATGAAGATTTGATCAGTGCATTCATCCGACGTGATGGCGATTGGGCTCAAGCGATCATGGCAGGGCATATTCGTCGCGCGTTTCACAATTATGCCGACGCGCATTTGTCCGGTCGTGAACAGGCAAATACGGATCAGGCTGCATAAGATCGGTTGATTTTGTATACAAAGTGAGAAACAAGGGCGCTTCTAACCTGATTGGAGTCGGATGACACACGACATTGCTCTTGAATATGTTGAAGTCGGACCGCGTGATGGGTTGCAGAATGAGCAAGTCCTTGTTTCCACGGCAGATAAGATCGCGCTTATTGATCATGTGATCGCGGCGGGGGGGCGCCGAATCGAGGTGGCCAGTTTCGTTAATCCTCTGCGTGTTCCCCAAATGGCGGATGCAGAAGCTGTTTGTGCCGGCCTGCCGCAGCACAGCGATGTGACCTTTATCGGTCTGGTGATGAACAAACGCGGCGCTGATCGTGCTATTGCAACGGCGCGGATACACCAACTCGGCGCGGTATGTGTCGCAACGGACACCTTTGCTATGGCCAATCAGGGGCAAACATGCGCGGAATCGATCACCGGCGCAAAGGCCATAATCGCCCAAGCCAAAGCTGCCGGATTGACGGGGCAAGTCACGATTGCGGCTTCCTTTGGATGCCCCTTTGAAGGCGAAGTGTCCGAAGATCATATTGTTGCACTGGCTGCGCAACTGGCAGAAGCAGCACCGGTTGAAATTGCGCTGGCCGATACGATTGGAGTCGGCAATCCCGCGCAAGTAAGCCGGTTGGTTCGCCGCGTGCGGGAGGCCATTCACCCGCTGCCGGTGCGCGTTCATTTTCACAACACGCGCGGCACTGGCCTCGCCAATGTCTGGGCGGCGGTTCAGGCTGGGGCATGCAGTATAGATGCATCACTTGGCGGGCTCGGCGGATGTCCGTTTGCGCCAGGCGCGGCGGGCAATGTGGCAAGTGAAGACGTCATTTATATGCTTGAACGCGCTGGTATAGCGACGGGCGTAGACCTTTCTTGCCTGATCACGGCCAATCATTGGCTCAGCGGCGTTATGAACAAGACTCTGCCGTCAATGGTTGCACGCGCAGGCCCGTTCCCCAAACCTTTGCAATCAAGAGGATAATAGCCAGATGACCTATCGGCTTGGTGTTGATGTCGGCGGTACTTTTACCGACCTTTTGCTGTTTGATGCGGCCAGCGGGGTTTTTTGGCGCCACAAAACGCCTTCCACGCCGTCGGACTCTTCGATTGGTATTCTCAACGGCGTTGACGCACTCTGTGCCAAGGCCGAAATCAGTCCAAAAGAAATTGAGCTCTTCCTGCACGGGACCACTGTGGCAACCAATGCCATGCTGGAGGGTAAGGGCGCACGTGTGGGCTTGATCACCACGCAGGGTCACCGTCATATCATGCAAATTGCGCGCAGTTTCGTGCCGGGCGGATTGGCCGGCTGGATCATCTGGCCAAAACCAAAACCTCTGGCGGCACTGGAAGATACGGTCGAGATTACAGGACGGATGAACGCCGCAGGGGTCGAAGTGCGCCCGGTGGACGATGACGCTATTCGACAAGCCTTGATCTTTCTCAAAGCAGAAGGCGTTGAAGCCATCACAGTGTCGTTGATCAATGCCTATATGAACGGCGCGCATGAAAAACGGGTGGGCGACATCGCACAAGAGGTTATCCCCGATATTCCCGTGTCGCTCAGCCACCAGGTCTTGCCGGAAATGCAGGAGTATGAGCGGACCCTCACCACCGTCGCCAATGCGGCTGTGCGACCCGTTGTCAGCACCTATATCAGCAATTTGCGAGACAAACTCTCCCATTCAGGGTTTGCCGGAAACCTCTCATTACTGCGTTCCGATGGCGGCTTGATGTCTGCCGAAAAAGCGCAAGAGCATCCGGTCAATATTTTGATGTCTGGTCCTGCTGGCGGCGTGACAGGCGCTTTGTGGGTTGCCCAAAATGCTGGATTTAAGAATATCCTGACGCTCGATGTCGGCGGCACTTCAACCGATGTCGCCCTGATTGAAAATCTTGAACCCCGCCGTGTGCGCACGACTGAGGTTGGTCATTTATCGGTGCGCGCCTCTTCACTGGATGTCAAAACAGTCGGTGCGGGTGGCGGATCCATCGCCTATGTTCCAGAATTGACCGGGGCGCTGCGGGTGGGGCCGCAATCGGCAGGCGCAGTGCCAGGGCCCGTTGCTTACGGTAAAGGCGGCGTTGAACCCACCGTAACGGATGCCAATGTTGTCCTTGGTTACTTGCCGGAATCACTGCTCGGCGGGGCCTTCTCGCTTGACCGCGAGGGCGCAAAACAGTCGGTCCAGAAAATTGCCGATGCAATGGGCATTGACCTGATGGCGGCTGCGCGCGGCATCATCGACATCGTCAACGAAAATATGTTCGGCGCATTGCGGATGATTTCGGTCCAGCAGGGCTATGATCCGCGCGATTTCGCCTTGATGGGTTTTGGCGGTGCCGGGCCGCTCCATGTCAACGCCGTCGCCCGGCTTATGGGAAGCTGGCCTGCAATTTCTCCGGTATCGCCGGGTGTCCTCTGCGCGCTTGGTGATGCATCAACCCGGATGCGGACTGAAACCGCGCGTTCATTTTCGCGATTGGCGACAACGACCAAGTCTGAAGAACTGGCAGCCATTCTGAAGGAGATGGCGGCGCAAACGCGTGCGGAGCTTTTGACCGACGGCATCGCAGAGGCGGATATACTCTCAGAATTTGAAATTGACGTGCGCTATGCCGGTCAAGCGTTTGAAGTCCCCTTGACCATCACCACTGACATTTTGGAACGTGATGGGATTGAAGGCATATTGAAGCGTTTTGACGCTGAACATTTGCGTCTCTTCACATTCAATATGGATACGCCGCACGAAATTGTGAACCTTCGCGCTGTCGCATTGGGACAACCGCCGCGTTTGCCAGCCGTAGAACTTGCCGCTGGTAATGGCGACCCCATCGCGGCCAAGATGCGCGCTCATAAGCTTTGGATGGAGGGTCGAGAGCAATCCGCCGTCATCTATGATCGCTCAAAACTGCGACAGGGCGACGTTATCCCCGGCCCGGCGATTGTCATTGAAATGGATTCGACAACACTGATCGAATCAGGCTGTGTCGCAATTGTCGATGCCGTTGGCAACATCCTGATCACTTTGGCTTAAGGACCAAAACATGGCCGCGCGCATAATCCAAACCAACTCGACACCGTTTAACACGGTCAGCATTGACCCGGTTACACTCGACATTATCGAAAATGCGCTGCGCAATGCGCGCGTTGAAATGGACGCCACACTTGTCCGGACGGCAATGTCGCCTGGCATTCGTGAACAGGGCGATGCTTTTCCCCTGATCGCTGACCCCACCGGCCAAATGATCGTCGGTCAGTTCGGCAGTTTCATCGGTGGTTTCCTAGAAGGATTTGATGGCAGTTTGGAAGAGGGCGATATGATTTTTCTCTCCGACCCCTATTCCGTTGGCGGCGCAATCAGCCATAACAATGACTGGCTGGTGCTTTTGCCCGTCTTCAAGGATGGGCGGCTGATTGCTTATACAGCCATGTTTGGCCACCAATCCGATATTGGGGGGAAGGTTGTCGGATCAATGCCGATTGATGCCCGTTCCATCTTTGAAGAAGGGGTGCGCATACCGCCTGTCAAAATATGGCGCAAAGGCGAATATAATGACGATCTGGTCAAATTGGTCATGCATCAAACACGCAAACCAGATTGGTGTCAGGCAGATTTAAACGCGCTTATCGCATCGTGCCGTGTCGCCGCGCGACGTGTGGTTGAAATGGCAGACCGTTTTGGCGACGATGTCTATGTATCGGCAACGCAGGAATTGCTCGCCCGCAATCACCGCGCAATGAAACAGCTGATCGGCATGGCCATTGGCGAAGCACCTGTTAGCTTTGAAGATTATATCTGCGATGACGGGGTTGGCTTTGGGCCTTATAAGATCAAATGCACCATGTGGCGCGAAGGCGAAAAGGTAATCCTCGATTTCGCCGGTACTGACCCCCAAAGCCAAGCATCGATCAATTTTCTACTCAATGAAAATATGTTCAAAATGTTCTTCGGCATTTACATGATCATGGTTTTTGATCCCCAGATTCTGTTCAATGACGGCTTTTACGATTTGATCGATGTGCGGATTCCCGAAGGATCATTGCTGAAACCAAAATTCCCGGCGGCGCTTTCAGGCCGGACGCACGCCTTGGGGCGGATATTTGATATTCTAGGCGGCTTACTTGGACAAAAAACGCCTGAATTCTTGAACGCGGCGGGATTTTCATCGTCACCGCATCTTTTCTATTCAGGCTATGACAAAAAGGGAGACTGGTTCCAGCTGTTTCAAATTGGTTTTGGTGGCATCCCCGGACGACCAATGGGAGACGGGCCAGACGGCCATTCGCTGTGGCCCGGTTTTACCAATGTCCCCAATGAATTTCTTGAACGCTATTTCCCACTCATGATTGAACGGTATGAAACCGCACCGGACAGCGGCGGCGCAGGGCTTCACCGCGGCGGCAACGGTATTCATATGACCTACCGTTTTCTGAACGAAGGGACGATTGCCATCCATGATGACCGCTGGTTTGTTCCCCCTTGGGGCGTCAATGGCGGCGAACCGGGGCAGCGTGCGCGCAAAATTATTGAAAAAGCAGATGGGTCTCAGATGATCGTTGGTAATAAGGTCGAAGATATTCACGTGATGGCGGGTGACCAATTACACTTCATCACATGGGGTGGCGGTGGCTGGGGAGACCCCCTCCAAAGAGATGCAGCACTTGTTGCAAAAGAAGTAACCCAAGGTTTGGTGACTGTAGAGGGCGCCAGATCCTATGGTGTCGTGACCACAGCAGAAGGCGTCGTTGACGTAGCAGCGACAGAGACCCTTCGCGCCTCCATCCGCGCAAACCGACCAGCATCCGACAGTGTGTTTAATTTTGGCCCAAGCCTAGAAACGTTGCGCGCCAATTGCATGAAGGACACGGGTCTGCCAGCGCCAATCCAACCTGTCTGGCGTCTTGCCAAAGCGGCGGCATAAGCAAGTGACATCATCAAAAAACAATGGCGCCCTCACGGGCATTCGCGTTATCGAATTGGGTCAGCTGCTCGCCGGGCCCTTTTGCGGTCAATTGCTGGGGGATATGGGCGCAGAGGTGATCAAGGTTGAGGCTCCCGGCGCGGGAGACCCCATGCGCGACTGGGGTTTGGGAGATGATAAGGTCAATTGGGAGGTCATTGCGCGCAATAAAAAATCAGTCTCAGCCAATCTCCGCGTGGCAGAGGGGCAGGCGTTGGTGCGCCGCCTGATTGAAACAGCGGATATTTTGATCGAAAACTTCAAACCCGGCACGATGGAAAAATGGGGATTGGGGCCAGAAGCACTCCATGCCCTGAACCCTGGCCTGATCATCGCGCGCATGTCTGGTTACGGTCAGACTGGCCCTTATTCCAACCGTCCAGGCTTTGGTGGGATTGGAGAGGCCATGGGAGGGTGGCGTTATATTGTTGGCGAACCGGACCGCCCGCCCAGCCGCATGGGCATATCCATCGGCGATTCGCTGACCGCAACCTATGGCTGCATGGGCGTTTTGGCAGCCCTTCATGTCCGCACAAAAACCGGCAAAGGGCAAGTCGTTGACACAGCACTTTATGAAGCCGTGTTGCAGGTGATGGAAAGTGTGATCCCTGAATATGATCGTTCCGGGATCATCCGTGAACGATCAGGATCCTTCCTGCCGGGCATAGCGCCGTCCAACGTCTATCGCTGTAACGACGGAGAATTCATGATCGGAGGCAATCAAAACCCGATTTTCAAACGCCTGTGCGCCGCGATGGATCAGCCAGAACTCGCCGACGATCCCCGTTTCAACACACATATTGCGCGCGGGACCAACCAAATCATGCTCGACGCGATGATCAACGATTGGACCGGACGACAGAGTGTTGCAGCGGTTGAAGCGTTGATGATCGCCCACGATGTGCCTTCAGGCAAAGTTTACCGCGCGCCTGAAATGCTCACAGACCCCCATTTTGCGGCGCGAGAGGCGATTGTTTCGGTCGAAACCGAACGATTTGGTCCGCTCAAAATGCAAAATGTGGTGCCGCGACTGTCAGCAACCCCCAGCAGCATAAGGTCCGCCGCACCCTCAATCGTTGGACAGCATAATGCAGAAGTTTATGGAGATCTGCTCGGCCTCACGGAAGATGATCTGGATTCCCTGAAAGCCGCTGGCACCATTTGATGCGAAAAATACCATCAGATTTGGCTGGTAATTACACAGGTGCTTTTGACGGGCATCTGGCCTTTGGCACAAAGCCAGCACTGCTCATCGTTGATATGGTCATGGCCTATTTTACACCGGAATCGCCATTGTTTGCGGATTGTCCGGATGTTCTGGAAGAAAATGTCAACCTGGTTGCCAGGGCGCGCGCAAGCAACGTGCCCATCATCTTCACCAATGTCGTGTATGACACGCCCTCTGATGGCGGCCTGTTCTACAAAAAAGTGCCTGCGCTCAAAGTGTTTGATGCAGGTTCACCTTTGGGCGCATTTCCACCGCAGCTAACGCCGCAGAATAAAGATGTGGTGATCACGAAACACTATGCATCAGCCTTTTTTGATACCGCCCTTGCCACAACATTGCGTGCGCTGGGTGTGGATACACTCTTGATTACGGGTGTTTCAACGTCAGGATGCGTCCGCGCGACGGCCCTTGATGCGCTGCAAAACGGCTTTGCGCCATTTGTTGTCGCTGATGCCTGCGGCGACCGTCACCCTGCGCCCCACGGTGCCAATCTATTTGATCTTCAGGCCAAATATGCAGAAGTCATCGATGCCAAAGAAGCCAGTGCCTTTCTTGCAGCACACCGTCCCTAAAGCCCTGCACGCGACAAAGGCTATTGGCCCTGTCGCATTTAGCGGTCATGGTGGACCATCATCTCGGGGAGGTTATAATGCCAGAATTTAACACGATCAAAACAGAGGTTGTTGACGGCATCCTGACCATCACACTGCACCGTCCCGACCGCATGAATGCCTTTACCGGCGAAATGATGAAGGAGATGGTCGCCGCCTTTGACATTGCTGACACGGATGATGCCGTGCGCGCCGTGATTGTAACGGGATCAGGGGAGCGCGCTTTTTGTGCGGGCGCAGACCTTGGTGCCGGTGATGATACTTTTGACTATACCAAACGTCCCGAGCGACTTGAAGAAGGATCCCCGCTGCGTGCCGATGGCAGCGTGGATTATAGCCACCCCGGCGTGCGCGACAGCGGCGGGCGGCTGACCCTGCGGATCTTCAACTGTAAAAAGCCTGTGATTGGCGCGATCAACGGCGCGGCGGTCGGCATTGGTGCGACAATGCAATTGCCGATGGATTTCCGCCTGGCGAGCACCACCGCGCGCTTTGGCTTTGTTTTTGCGCGGCGCGGTATTGTCCCAGAAGCGGCATCAAGCTGGTTCCTGCCGCGCTTGGTCGGGATCAGCCAAGCCCTCGAATGGTGTTATTCAGGGCGCGTTTTTGGGGCGGAGGAAGCGTTGGCAGGCGGGCTGGTGCGTTCGATCCACGCCCCTGAAGATTTACTGCCAGCGGCGCGCGCGCTGGCCAAAGAATTAACCGCAGAAAGTGCACCTGTTTCCATCGCACTCACCCGCCAGATGATGTGGCGGATGTTGGGCGCGGCCCACCCGATGGAAGCACATAAAATTGACAGCCGGGCCATCTGGTCCCGCGGGCAAAGCGGCGACGCGAAAGAGGGGGTAAAATCCTTCCTCGAAAAACGCGCCGCCGCCTATCCTGATCAGGTCAGCACGGATATGCCGCACTTTGCGCCGTGGATGGACGAACCCGGCTATCAATAAGGTTTAGCGGCAGCAAGGTTTAGCGACAACGCCGTTTGCGGTCTACTTCACGGCCGAGCAAAGCCCCTGCCGCTGCACCAACGATGGTGCCGGTGGCACGGCTGCCGCGTGTATCAATAGCCCGTCCGATCAGCGCACCACCAGCAGCACCAACGACAAGGCCAACCGTGCCATTTGATTTGCGGCAATAGGTGCGACCATCTTTACCTTGCCACTCGCGGTATTGATGATTTTTATGGGCAAAAGCAGGGGCCGCTGGCACGATAAGGGCTGGGGCCAGCATGGCCGCAGCGCCAAGGGAAAGCATGAGGTTACGCATTTTAATCTCCATCACATGGTTGGTTTGAACCCGTGACGCTAAAATGCGCCCCTGCGCCTGAACCTGCGGCAACGCCGCGCGCCATTCACCCTGTAAAATCAGTCACTTCACCGAATACATCAGTCTTTCTTGGGCGGGAACGGGAAAAAACCTGATGTCCGAGCGATATAATCTGCATAACCCGGTCTGGTTTTTTTAAGCCTATATTCGAGCATAGGCACCCCTGAGAGCCGCGTCAGCAACCATGTGATCAGCAGCGGACCGACGACACTCCATAATCCAAGACTTGTTTCAGCAGCGACCAGCCAAATACCCCACCATGTGCATGCATCCCCGAAATAATTGGGATGACGCGTATAGCGCCACAGCCCCGTGTTGAGCACCTTTCCTTTCATCGCGGGGGTATTACGAAATGCGGTCAATTGCGCGTCGCCAATCGTTTCAAATGCAATGCCAGTCAGCGCCATTGCCGCCCCGATCCACCCGATCCAGCCAATGGCTACGGGCTGCGCGTCAATCTGTCCCAATTGTGCAGGCAGGCAGACGACGAACAGCAGCACAGCTTGCAACGCAAAAACCTGTTGAAACGAGGCGCGCGCAAAACTCATCCCCTTTTTGTCCATCAAGCGCCCAAGGATAGCAGTATAGCGCGGATCAACCCCGTGCGCTCGCCAACGGGTAAAGAGATGCAGCGAAAGACGGAGCCCCCATATTGCCGTCAGCCCCAAAAGCAGGCCCTTTCGCGCGGGGCTTCCGTCCGCCAGCACCCACGTGCTCGCGGCCAGCATGACCATGCCAAAGGGCCAGAAACTGTCGATGACCGACACATCACGGATACGCACGCAGTAAAGCCACAAGGCAAACATGGTCGCACATAAAAGTGCAGCGTTGACGAATAAAATATGGATCACAGTGCAGTCCCCTCCTATTTCTATCTTGCCAGAGCGCGAGAAGGACGCAAGCAGCAAAATTATCCCCCATATCCCCGTTATCCACAGGGCAAAGGGTGCTTTTTTCGCTGGTGCGACTCATCAACACATGAGACTTTCCATCTGTAGCCAAGGTGAGAAACGAAGGGCAACCTGAGGATCTATCCAAGGAAACAAGCCAAGGGAGATTGATATGCTGACCGCAAGGAAAGCAGATTAGGAAACCAAGGTAGGGTGTTTGGAAGAGCCAAGCGACTATGGTGCAAGCCAAGGTGGAGCGGGATTTCGGAGAAGCAACCGGTGCGAGGTCGATGTCTTCGGACAGAAGCGCGCATTCAACGCAAAAGCGAGAAAGAAAGAGCGTCTGCAAACCGCAAGGAAAGCAGACAGGATGAATTTCGGACTGGAGTGTAGTGAGGGTCAGCGGCAACGCTGGCCCTCATTTCGTTTTATTGGCAAATGTGATGCCGTGCGGCTTGACCCGCCACGAACAGCACGCATAGGCCCTTCCCATGACCCATGATGTGATCATAATCGGCGCAGGGGCCGCTGGCTTGATGTGTGCGGCCAAAGCGGGCCAGCGCGGGCGGCGCGTTCTTCTCATCGATCACGCAGAAGCACCAGGCAAGAAAATCTTGATTTCGGGTGGTGGACGCTGCAATTTCACCAATATCGGCGCGCGCGCAGACCGGTTCATTTCAAAAAACCCCCATTTCGCAAAGTCCGCTTTGGGGCGTTATAGCCCGCAGGACTTCATTGATCTGGTCAATGCTCACGGCATAGCATGGCACGAAAAAACGCTGGGGCAGCTCTTCTGTGATGGTTCTGCGCGTCAGATTGTCGATATGCTGCTGGCCGAATGCCCTGAAACGGTAACACTCAAACTTGGTTTTGGGATCAACGAGGTCGCCCACCGTGACGGTATCTTCGACGTGCGCCTTGGCGGACAAACCTACAGCGCACCCGCGTTCGTTATCGCATGTGGCGGGCCCAGCATTCCCAAAATGGGGGCGACCGGATTTGCCTATGACCTTGCGCGACAGTTCGGGTTGAAAGTCGTCGAGCCGCGTCCTGCTTTGGTCCCCCTGACACTGGGCGGCGATGACGTGTTGTTCCGCGATCTTTCAGGCGTCGCAGCACCCACCATCGTCCGCTGCGGAAAAACAATGTTCGCAGAAGCAAGCCTGTTCACCCACCGCGGCCTGTCTGGCCCTGCAATTCTCCAAATCTCCAGCTATTGGCGCGGGGGCGAAAGCATCGGCATCGATTTTTTCCCCGGTGAGGACGGCGGCGCCTTGCTCCTCGCGGCAAAACGCGCAACGCCGCGTGCCACCTTGCGTTCAATCCTGACGGGTCCACTCCCCGCGCGGTTGGCAGAGGCACTTTCAGTACGCTTGGAAACTGCTGGCAACCTTGCCGATACGCCGGACCGACACCTGAGCGAAGCGGGCCGTCGCCTCAACGACTGGCATTTCACCCCCAATGGAACAGAAGGCTTTGCCAAGGCCGAAGTGACCATCGGCGGCGTCGACACAGCGGGCCTCAACCAAAAAACGCTGGAGGCCAAGCATATGCCGGGACTGTTTGTCATCGGTGAAGCCGTGGACGTGACCGGCTGGCTGGGCGGGTATAATTTCCAATGGGCCTGGGCCAGCGGAACCGCTGCTGGGGACG
>JAYUPB010000092.1:0-8991 GCA_043760405.1 Sphingomonadales bacterium | reverse complement strand
TCATCGGGGTGGATTGCACCATATCCCCTTCTATCTCTCTCATCGTGCGCTGTTGCGCGCCAGTCAAAACATAGGGTAATTTGAGCATATCACGCAGCCGCCCATCGCCCACCAGCGGCACACCTTTGCGGCGCCGTGACGATGCCCGCACCAACATCAGAGCAAGTTGATTGGCAAACACCTCATCATAGGCAAGCCGTTCACGCGCCGAAGTGTCAGACGCATCACAGTGCGCGCGAACAATTGCATCGCGCCATGCTGGCCAACCACGTTTCGATACCAGAGATGGCTCGATCCATTCTGAAAGCTCTGGCGCTCGTGCGATGGATTGCTCAGCCATTTGACCAAGCCGTCTGCTCGTCAATCCATCAGACAGCGCATAAATTGCCTCACGGATGGGCAATGTCGCTGCGTCTTCGGGCGCGAGAATATAATCAGGGTGAACAATTTGCAGGTCTTGGCCATAACTTTCCAATTTCCCAGAAATTAATTTAGGGACGCCCAGCGGCAATTGTTTTTTCGCATAACTCGCCCCACCACCAAAATAAGTCAGGCTTACATAATCACCACCCGCATCTGTCGCGTGGATGCGCAGTGGCCCCCGCCCAGAAAAGCCCTGCTTATAATCCACAGGCGTCAATAAAATTGATATGACGCGTCCGACATCCTTCATTTCAAGAGCGTCGACGCGGTGGCGATCAACAAATCCCGTCGGCAGATGAAACAGCACATCGACGATTCGCGACAGACCCAGCCGGCCCAACGGCTTGGATAGCGCTGCACCCACGCCTTTTAGCGCTTCAACTTCTGCAAACAGCGGGTTGAGTATATCGGGTCTCATGGTATCGGGGCATAGCTTAAACCAGTCGGCCACACAGATCAAAATGTGGGGCGGGCCAATTGCCGTTGGATTGATATGGATCACGACACCCGCCTCAAACGCCTTAGCTTTCGTGCATCGCACCGGGGCACCAGAGAAGCTGACATCATGCTTGGCGGCTTTTGTGCTGCGCACGCTGCCGATTGGAATGATGCGGACATCAGGTGGTATGAAGCGCTGCTGGAAGAACAGGATGTTGATATCATGGCATGGGCGATGCGCGCGCAACCCGTGCCGTTGCAGTGGCAAGGACCGATGATGGACGCATTGATGAAGCTTGATTTTATTACGCCTGCCCAATGATTAACCGGATACTCTCTGCCAAAAAACCACTAACACTTGCCAGCGCCCCGGCGGGGTTCCTGCCGTGGTTAATGACTGACCTCGCGCGCGCTGTGGCCAAGCGCGCTGTGTTCATCGCCGCAGACGAATCCGCCATGCGTGCAATGGCGGATACCGCAACCTATTTCGCGCCTGAAATTGACGTCCTGACGTTTCCCGCGTGGGATTGCCTGCCTTATGACCGCGCATCGCCGTCTTTGCGTTCGACGTCGGAACGGCTTGCTGCCTTGGCCGCTCTTCAACAGTCTGTGGACAAGCCGCAACTGTTCATCACCACGATCAATGCTGCGACACAGCGCACCTTGACGCCGTTTCGCATTCGCCAATTGACCGCGACCCTCAAACCTGGCGCAAGGATTGACCGTGATCAGTTATCAGCGATGCTGCAAGCCAATGGCTATGTCCGCACTGATACTGTGGCCGATGCCGGCGAATATGCCGTCCGCGGAGGTTTGGTTGATTTGTTCCCTTCAGGGCAACCGCATGCGCTTCGCCTAGATTTCTTCGGTGACGAGATTGAAACAGTCCGCAGTTTCGATCCCGCCGATCAGCGCACGATTGGGCGGCTTGACGGCTTCACCCTTCTCCCTGCGTCCGAAGCCTTGCTCGATGAAGAAGGGATCAAACGTTTCCGCAGCCGTTACCGTGAACTCTTCGGCGCGACCGCAACTGGCGATCCCCTGTATCAGGCGGTATCTGAAGGTCGCCGCCTGTCCGGCATGGACCATTGGTTGCCGCTGATCGAAGAAAAGCTTGCGACAGTATTCGATCATCTGGGGGATGATATTGTCATTGTCCGCGATGCCGGAACCACGGGTGCTGGCCAAGCGCGCTTCGATGCGATCACTGATTACCACGCGAACCGGGTTGGCGCACAGTCCGCTGATCCGGGAAGCTACCGCCCGCTAAAGCCCGAAACACTTTATCTGTCTGCGGCAGATTGGGACGGATTGATTACAACAAGGCCAATTCATCTTGCCACCCCGTTCCGTGAACCGGAATCGGCCACTGTCCTTGATTTCGGTATCGAAGCGCCGCGCGATTTCACCCCTGAACGCACCAACAATGATAATATTTATGATGCGCTTGCGGGGCATGCTGCGGGGTTGGCACATGCCAAAAAAGGACTGATCCTCGCTTGCTATTCGGGCGGATCACGCGACCGCCTTATGGGTTTGCTTAACGATCATGCCGTCAAGCGCCTGACGTTGGCGGAAAGTTGGCAAGAAGCGCTGGGCCTTGCAGCAGAGGGGCACACAGCACTCACCGTTCTGCCACTCGATCACGGATTTACGACCCCGACAGTCGCTCTATTGACCGAACAGGATATGCTCGGTGACCGGCTTGTGCGCCGCGCAAAGCGCAAGAAGAGCGCCGACGCATTCCTCAGCGAACTGGCCACGTTGTCGCCTGGTGATTTTGTCGTCCACAGCGAACACGGCATTGGACGCTATGAAGGTTTGACGCAGATTCCAGTGGCGAAAGCCCCACATGACTGCGTGGCGCTGTCTTATGCTGGCGGTGACAAATTATATGTGCCGGTTGAAAATATCGATGTGCTCTCACGCTACGGCTCGGAAAGTGACGGCGTCACGCTTGACCGCTTGGGCGGTGAGGCGTGGCAACGGCGAAAGTCAAAGATGAAGGAACGCATCCGCGAAATTGCGGGTGAATTAATCGCAACCGCCGCTTTGCGCGCGCTCAAGCCAGCAGACAGAGCGGAACCGGACAGCGGCGCTTATGCTGAATTCGTCAACCGTTTTCCCTATCAGGAAACAGAGGACCAAGACCGTGCCATCCATGACGTCATTGCGGATTTGGCGGCGGGAACACCGATGGACCGCTTGGTCGTTGGCGATGTCGGATTTGGCAAAACTGAGGTTGCCCTGCGCGCAGCCTTCATTGCCGCCATGGCGGGGATGCAGGTGGCCTTGGTGGGCCCCACAACCTTACTCGCACGCCAGCATTTCAGCAATTTTGTTGAACGCTTCAAAGGCTTTCCGATCCGCATCGGTCGCTTGTCTCGGCTGGTGCCCTCAGCCGAAGCAAAGGCAACGCGTGAAGGCATTGAAGACGGCACCATCGATATCGTTATTGGCACCCACGCTGTGTTGGCGAAAAGTGTAGCATTTAAGCGCCTTGGCCTCGTTATTGTCGATGAAGAACAACGGTTCGGAGTGGTACATAAGGAACGACTGAAATCTCTCAAGACCGACGTCCACATGTTGACGCTCACAGCAACACCCATCCCCCGCACACTGCAAATGGCGATGTCGGGCTTACGTGAACTTTCGGTCATTCAAACCCCGCCGGTTGATCGGCTCGCGGTGCGCACCTACGTGATGCCTTGGGATAAGGTCGTAATCCGCGAGGCCTTACTGCGCGAACATTACCGAGGCGGTCAGGCCTTTTTCGTCACGCCGCGTATTGCTGACCTGCCCGATATTGAGAAATTCCTGCGTGAAGACGTTCCCGAAATTAAATATGTCATTGCCCACGGCCAAATGGCTCCCGGTGATGTTGAGGACCGCATGTCGGCCTTTTATGACAAACGCTATGACGTCCTGTTGTCCACAACCATTGTCGAAAGCGGGCTTGATATTCCGAGCGCTAACACCCTTGTTATCCACCGCGCAGACCGCTTTGGACTGGCACAACTGTATCAGCTGAGGGGACGCGTTGGTCGCGCCAAAACGCGCGCCTATGCCTATATGACAACAGCGCCGGGACGGTTGATGACTGACGGCGCGGAAAAGCGGCTTAAGGTTCTCTCTGACCTCGACAGTTTGGGCGCAGGGTTTCAACTTGCCAGCCATGATCTCGATATTCGCGGCGCGGGCAATCTGCTTGGCGACGAACAATCTGGACATATTCGAGAAGTCGGCTTTGAGCTTTATCAATCGATGCTCGAAGACGCGATTATGGAAGCCAAAGCGGGCGGCATCCGTGAAGCACGCACCACTGATTTGTCACCGCAAATCACCACCGATGCACCCGTGATGATCCCGGACACCTATGTCCCCGACCTTGATTTGCGCATGGGGCTATACCGCCGCGTGAATGAGCTTGAAGCTGTGCAGGATATTGAGGCGTTTGCTGCTGAACTGATCGACCGCTTTGGTCCCTTGCCAGAGGCAACAGAAAACCTTCTCACGCTGATCCAGATCAAACTCAACGCGCGCAATGCCCATGTCGCCAAAATTGACCTTGGCCCGCGCGGTGCTTTGGTCAGTTTCTGGAATGATCACTTCCCCAATGTACCCGGACTGCTCGCCTATGTTGACCGATTAAACGGGGTGGCGAAACTGCGTCCCGATATGCGGCTGGCGGTAACGCGGGCGTGGAATGATCCCAAAGCACGGCTGAACGGCGCGCTGCAATTGTCGCGCGGGCTGGCCAAAATTTTGGCTTAGGGGCGCCGCATCAAGAAAAATTACCACCAATTACGATCTAGGTCATATTAGCCCATTGGCATTTTAGGCAAAGCCTACATAAGATTAAAAATTATTCTGAAATCAGTCGTCACCGACAGACAACGGGTTAAGCAAAGGATGGTCATTTGCCACTTGTAAGAAGAATTTTGAAATGGGCCTTCCGAGGCATCGTTGTTATTGGGTTGATTTTGGCAGTCACCGTCTTTGCATTTCGAACACCGGACACTGACCCGCAGGCCATGATGGCCAAATATAGCAGCCCAGACTCACAGTTTCTTGATACGGGCGACGCGCGTATCCATTACCGTGATCAGGGACCACGCAATGCTCCAGTGTTACTGCTTGTCCACGGCGGGAATGGATCACTCCATACATGGGAAAAAATGGTTGATGCGCTTGATGATCGCTACCGTCTTATCTCTTTTGATATGCCCGGGCATGGCCTGACTGGTCCCAGTAAATCGGGTGATTACAGCGCATCTGCAATGACGAAGGTCGCAACCCAAGTCCTCGATTCTGCCGGAATCAAAAACGCAACCTGGGTCGGCAATAGCATGGGAGGATGGATTGTCTGGCGCGCAGCACTGGATGTGCCTGACCGCGTCAATGCCATAGCGCTGCTCGATGCATCCGGCGCGCAGAACGTCCAACCAATGAAGCCCTATCTGGGGGCGCGCCTTTCGCAGAGTTGGCTCGGAAGGCTTGTGATGCCTCATGTGACACCTGAAGCGATTATCCGATCCTCTCTCGTGCAGACTGTGGCGGACAGCGGACAGGTGACTGATACTGTTGTGAAACGATATTGGGAGTTGCTGCGCTATCCTGGAAACCGGAAAGCTGCGGGAGATCGCTCTCTCGTTGACCGCGAACCGGACAAGTGGAACGAAATAGGGTCACTCAAAATGCCCGTATTGCTCATTTGGGGCAAGAAAGACCGTGTCATTCCAGTGGCTCACGGCACAGCCTTTGCAAAAGCCATAAAAGGATCGTCATTTATCATCATCGAAAAAGCAGGGCATCTTCCCATGGAAGAACAGCCTGAAGAGGTTGCGAAGGCAATTGATATTTGGATGACAAAACCGAAGACACCATAAGTCATTGTTATTGGCTTTATGCGTTAATATGCCAGCACAAGGTCTGTTAAAGCCGCAACATCCAAAGGTTCTGCGCAAAGGAAACCTTGGTAATAATTGCACCCTTCGCGCGCCAAAAGGGTCAGTTGTTCTTCTGTCTCAACGCCCTCAGCAATGACAGAAAGACCAAGCGACCGCGCCATATCGATAACGCCGCGCACAACAATGCTGTCACGGGTTGATCCCGCAATATCATCGGACAGGCCCTTATCGATTTTCAAATAATCAAGCGGTAAGGATTTGAGATAAGCGAGGCTGGAATAGCCCGTGCCAAAATCATCAATCGCCACACGGCACCCCGCAGCGCGCAGCGCCGCGAGGATTGAAGATGCAGCACCAAGGTCTTCCATCAGGCCTGTTTCAGTAATCTCAACAGTCAGCCGATCACGCGGAAAACCGCTTTCATCGATCATCATCAAAAAATTATCGACAAAGGCAGGTCGCGCAATATCAGCAGCAGTAACATTGATGGAAAGCCGAAGTTTTGAGAGTGAGTCAGGCCACATCGCGGCTATATCTGCCGCACGTTTTTGAACGTGTTCAGACAGTTCAATCTCATAATCAGATTGATGCGCAACCGAAAATAATGTTGCTGCACCAAGCAAGCCGTGCACCGGATGCCGCCAACGCGCCAATGCCTCAACCCCAACGATGTTGCGGCCCGGAACCGATACTTGCGGTTGAAACAGGATGTCGATTTCCCCGTTCATAAGCGCACTGCGTAAATCGGCATGCAATGAAACCGAACGGTCAGATTCGATGGCATTATTACCAGTCACAATTTTTATGCGGCCTGTTTCAAGCGCCTTTGCCTCTGCAAGTGCGGCGCTGGCGCGGCGGAAAAGCTGTGCAGGATCATGATCACTCGGCTCTCGCTGTACCACACCGATTCGGCAACCCAACCGCACAATGTCTCCATTTGCCGAGAACGGGCGTTCAATCGCTTCGGCGAGAGATTGAGCAAGCATCGTGATGCGTTGCGCAGAAACATCCCCTGCGATGCAGACGGCAAATTCGGTTCCAGCAATGCGTGCGACAAGTGTTTCTGCAGATAGCTCTGATACCAACGGGCCTATCCTCTGTGCAAGCGCGCGCAGCACGCTGTCACCTGTATCGACTCCAAAGGCAGAATTGATCATGTCGAGGCGCGTCACAGAAACGAGGCAGATATAAGTATCAAGCCCTGGAAGTGCGGGAATATTGAGACGATTGGAAACCCATGACCGTGCCGCGCGCGCGTCATGAAGGCCGGTCAAAAGATCGCGGACTTCTGCACCTTCGTTGGCCGTTGTCTTTCGTTGGGTGCTCCAACTTCCGGCAAGCTGAGCCGCATAATGATACGCCAAGCGCAGAGATGCAAAAAATTCTACCTCTGTGAAGGGGGCCATCAGCAAATGGGTGGCCCCTGCCGTCACAGCGGCATCGATTGTGGAGCCATCCTCCTTGTCAATAATCACCAACATCGCGGCACCATTTGTTGCCACAGGATCAGCCAAGCGACGCACCGCCTCCAGGCCCTCTTCATTGGCCGCACGGAAATCAACGATTGCCAATAACGCATTGCTGTCGACAAATCGTTGGTCGATCCCGTCAATCCGGCGCGCAGCAGACACACGCCACCCGGTAGTTGCCAACAGTGCCGCCAAAACATCACGGTGGTGCACAGAAAGCAGCAGCAAGGACGTTGCGCCAGACAGGGATGTGGTCTCTTCTATAATATTCACCGTATCGCTTCGTTAGCTGCCCCTTGCCCGCTGCGCCAGAGGGGCTTAGCAAGCACATCATGGGTTGTAATACTGCATCCGGCAACATGCTGACTGACCAATTTGGCAGAAAAATTAGCTATGTCCGGCTTTCTTTGACGGACAGGTGCGATATGCGCTGCCGGTATTGCATGGCGGAAGACATGATTTTCCTGCCGCGCGCCGAAATTTTGAGCCTAGAAGAAATCGTAGAACTCGCCCGCCATTTTGTCGCACGAGGTGTGACACGCATTCGATTGACGGGCGGCGAACCGCTTGCACGGCGCGGCGCAGTGCAGGTCGCACAACAAATTGGGCAGCTTTTGGGCAATGGCCTTGATGAATTGACAATCACAACCAATGCAACACGGCTTGCCGAACATGCTGACGGTCTTTGGGAAGCAGGGATTCGCCGCATCAATGTCAGCCTTGATAGCCGCATTCCTGATATTTTTAGATATGTCACACGTCAGGGCGATCTGCCGCGGGTTTTGGACGGGATTGCAGTAGCCAAAGCGCGTGGATTTGCGATCAAGATCAATATGGTGGCGCTTAAGGGACTGAACGCCGAAGAAATTGTGCCCATGTTGGCGTGGTGCGGTGAAGAAGGATTTGATCTTTCCCTCATCGAAACCATGCCACTTGGTCAGATTGATGAGGACCGCCAAGACCGTTTCCTGCCGCTGACAGAAGCGCGCACGTGGATAGAAGACGCCTTCACACTCATACCCAGCACCCATAAAACTGGCGGCCCCGCCCGCTATTGGACGGTTGCAGGCACGGACACGCGGCTGGGGCTTATCTCACCGCTCACCAATAATTTTTGCAGCAGCTGTAACCGTGTGCGCGTTTCCGCATCCGGGCAACTTTATATGTGTTTGGGGCATGAGGACTATGTTGATTTGCGCAGCGCGCTAAGAGGGGATGATCCATTGGCACTTGATCGGGACTTAGATGTGGCCATCGGGGCCAAACCCGAACGCCATCATTTCAATTTGGATGTTGCCGCGACCAAACGCCACATGAATGTGACAGGAGGATGAGTGTGGAGGTTAAACGCGCGCTCACAGTATCCCCAACGGATGCCGCCCATGATGCAGCAAAGATATTGCGTGATTCCCATGACTGGGTTGATCTGAAAGATGCAGATATGGTCGTTGCCTTGGGCGGGGATGGTTTCATGCTACAAACCCTTCACGGCATGCTCGGGCGGCGCCGCATTTTGCCCGTATTCGGAATGAACCTCGGTACGGTTGGCTTTTTGATGAATGAATGGCGGATCAAAGGGCTAGAACGCCGATTACAGCGCGCAAAGCATTTCAGCGTGGTGCCGCTCCGTATGGAAGCGGAAACCATCGACGGTGAACGTGTGTCGATCAACGCCATTAACGAAGTCTCTCTGTTGCGCGAAACCCGTCAGACAGCAAAGCTCGAAGTCGCACTTGGCGGTCGTATCGTGA
>JAYUPB010000091.1:0-27301 GCA_043760405.1 Sphingomonadales bacterium | reverse complement strand
GCTAATCAGACGGTTCGTGCGAGTTGTAAGCAAAATGGCATTAAATGCGCCGTTGTCGACCTGATCGATGTTAAACGACCGGGGTTCAAAATCGTCGACGAAGCTGCGATTTCGAAAAAATAATTCCCATCAACAGGTCGCGTTTAGGAATTGACGTGAGCAACCGACGACTAAACCTCCTCTTACTTTTTAGTCTCTCGCTTTCGGGATGCGCAGCAACCTATGCCGACCCTTCGATTAGGGGCGCTTTATTCGACACCGACATGCTGCGCATTCCAGAGGCATATCATGGGCTGTGGGCCAGACCTCGCGATGCCTGCGGGGTGACGAGGGATTACGGTATGCAAGTCCAGATCGGCGCAACGTCATTTGGCGCAATGCAGCTTCGCCGTGTGATGACCTATTCGGACGACGCGGCGGTGATGATTGATCTGGTATCGGATACGAGCGATGTCGGGACTAAGGAGACTGTTTTTCTCGAACTATCAAACGACGGCAAATATTTGCGCGCGGATCGCGGCGGCAAGACCACACCAACCGTTTTTCGTCGCTGTCCTGAGACAAAATAATGCCCCTTCTCTGCGCCGCGCTGAATAACCGCAGAGTGCGTTCACTGGTCTGTGGCATCACGTGCTAGCACACCACCGATGTTGCACATTCGGCGCGTGGGCTGAATAGCGGCGTAAAGGAACATATATGCGAAATCATCTTCTCATGACGTTGGTAGCGTTGGCAGCTTATTCGACGGGTGCTAATGCCGAAGATGCCACTGCGTGTCCAAAAGATATGGTTTGCGCTTCGAACCCCACTTCGGTTGTAACTGCGCTTCAAGACGCTGGGTTTCGCGCAAAATTGGCTAAGAATAATTACGGCGAACCTTTGATATCAAGTGCCGCAAATGGTTACAACTTTGCGGTAGCTTTCTACGGCTGTGAAAAGAACGAGAATTGTGATGCTCTGCACTTCAGATCGTCGTTTTCACCCGATTTAATTTACACAGCCGAATATGCGAATGGCTTTATCTCAGACCACCGTTTTTTAGCGGCGGCCGTAACGGCGGATAAAGAACTCAGGCTGTCATATGACATTACCACCGTTGGCGGATTGAATAAGCTGAATTTTGCTGAAGTGGCGAAAATCTGGGCAATCTCATTGGGCGATTTCTCAAAATATTCGGTCGAGCAGCAAGCAAAGGCGACAGCCTTACCATCAGCACCGCAGCCTTAATCATCAGCCCAGTCCGGAAGCATAGCCGCAGCCCCTATCCGAAATCCCCCGACAGTTCAGCGCGCACCCCATCATTCACAATTGCTGCGTGGCCGTAATTGGGGTGATCGATCCGGATCATCAGTTCGTTTGATGAATACCGAAACGCCGCAATTTGGGTGGCGGTGAAGGGGAAGTGGAGAAAATGGACGGCACTGGTTTTCCCGTCTGCAGTAGTGCGGTCTTGGTCCGCCTCTGACACGGCGGATATGCGTTCACCGCCGATGCTGATCGTGACGCGCTCCTCAACTCCGCCCAATTGGGCAAGGACAATGCGGCGTTTGTTTTCATCGGGAATTTCAAACATCAGTGTCGCAGACAGTTCGGTGCCGTTCGGGATCATTGGATTATACGCCGCAAGTTCATCAGGCAGTTGGGCATCGCCGCCCTTTTCGATCCACAGCATTTCTTGCACCTGATACCACATCGTATCCCAATTTTCGAAATAGAGTGTGGCATGCGGACCGATGGCGACCCGCCGGTTTTTCTTTACCTCTGACAAGGATTTGCGGTGCGCCTTGCGCTGTGTGCCCCAAATCGGGAGCGGCAATATGTCAGTAGCGGTAATGTCATGTGTTTCGCGGGGCATGGGGGTTCCTATAATCCGTAAGCCTTGACCATCACTTCAATTGGATGGCCAATGCGTTCGGGGATGGTGGCTGATCCGACGGCCGCCAGCACTTGTTTCAAATGCGGACCGGCAAGCGGACATTCGCTGACAACATAGTCAGGCTTTTGTTTTTCAATCAGGCGTGCGGCAGGTTTACCAACTTTGATTGCGGTGTCGAAATTTTCCTTGAAGATACCCCATTTTCCCCCGTGCCCCGAACATCGCTCCACCACTTGCGGTTTGGCTTCGGGAATCAGGCGCAGCATCTCAACCGCCTTTGCCCCCATATTTTGTGCACGGGCATGGCAGGCAAAATGGACTGCAATGGCAGACGGCATGGCATCGATGGGGACAAGCCCCTGTTTTTTGGAAATGTCGACAACGATTTCGGACAGATCGAACGTCGCACCCGCCAGTTTTGCAACCGCCTCATTTCCTGGCAACAGCAAAGGCCATTCGGATTTGAGCATGAGCGCACAGCTGGTAGTGAGTGGCACGACATCATAACCGTCATCAATCAGCGGCCCGAAAAAAGCTGCAACCGCTTCAGCAGAGCCCGCGACCGCCTTCAGATCGCCATTTTCAAACTTTGGCATACCGCAGCATTGGGGATGTTCGACCCGCACGGTCACACCGTTATGCGTCAACAGCTTGATCGCGGCTTCCCCAGGGGTTTGATCGTTAAATTCGCCGTAACAGGTCGCATACAGCACAACCTTGCGCCCGAACGCGGGCGCATCGGCATTGGGCGCAGGTATCCGCGCTGCTTGGGTGAATGGCAGGTTGGCAAAGGTCGGTAGGAATGCACTTTTATCAATGCCCAGCGTCGCCTGCATCACGCCGCGCGCGACGCCGCCTTCTTTGGTTGCCCAGTTCGCAATACTAGCACCAAAACTGCCTAGCGCACCGTTGCGGTCGGTTTGCGCAAGCTGGGAGTCTGCAAAACTGGTGTCGCCATTTTTATGCTCAATCGCCCGTGCGCGCAGCATCAAATGTGGGAAATCAAGATTGAAATCATGCGGCGGGACATAGGGACATTTGGTCATGAAGCACATGTCACACAGTGTGCAGGCGTCCGTGATCGGCTTGAAATCAACAGATGCCAGATGTTCGACATCTTCATCTGGGCTCTCGTCGATCAGGTCGAAAAGTTTTGGAAAGCTGTCGCACAGATTGAAGCAACGTCTGCAGCCATGACAGATGTCGAAAACACGACGCAATTCGTTGTCGAGGTCCACCGCATCGTAAAAGTCATCATCCTGCCACGCAATAGGGTGACGGGTTGGCGCTTGTAGACTGCCTTCGCTCATTTATAATTTCCGTGAATTAAGATCATGAATATAGCCGAAACCAAAAGGGAGGAATTGGTTCCGGCCACACACGACCCTCTCGGGGTTAGGGGGAGGAGAGGGTTAAGCGTCCATCGATTCCAATGTTTTCTGGAATTTACCAGCATGGCTTTTTTCAGCCTTTGCAAGCGTTTCAAACCAGTCAGCAATTTCGTCGAAACCTTCTTCGCGCGCGTCCTTGACCATACCGGGATACATATCGGTATATTCATGGGTTTCGCCTGCAATCGCAGATTTCAGGTTAGAAGCGGTGTCACCAATCGGTTCACCCGTGGCTGGATCGCCAACCTCTTCAAGATATTCAAGGTGCCCATGCGCATGCCCCGTTTCGCCTTCAGCGGTCGACCGGAATACAGCAGCGACATCGTTATAGCCTTCAATATCGGCTTTCTGCGCGAAATAGAGATAACGGCGATTGGCTTGACTCTCACCGGCAAAAGCGGCCTTGAGATTTTCTTCGGTTTTGGTGCCTGCGAGTCCCATGCGATGTCTCCATTTATGATTTAAATTACTATTAATCGGCTTTTTATAGCGCACGCGCGAATGTTTGTTGAATCAATTTTTTGATTGGCTGTGATCGATTGGCTCGATCTTATCACACTAACGGATGGCATGTGCGACCAAAACATCTTTTACATTTTGAGACTGTCCGCGCGGAAGGATCATGACTTCACTGCCGTTTGCAATAACAATCAAATCAGTGACGCCAGAAACGGAGACGCGGATCCCGTCACTGCGGATAAGCATGTTGGAGCTGTTGAGCATGACGGCATGACCACTGCTAACATTGCCATCTGCATCCTTTGCACCAAGATCGTATAATGCATCCCAACTGCCAACATCTGACCACCCCATTGCCACGGGTGCGACCGCGACGCGGTCCGATTTTTCCATAACGGCATAATCTATTGATTGCGCGGGAGATGCCGCAAAGCAGGATGCGTCCGGAACAATCTGGCTGCCACTGATGTGCGCCTCGGCCATCGCAGAAGTCGCAGCCTTAAGGATATCAGGCGCAAATTCTTTGAGTGCCGCCAGATAGGCGTCCGCGCGAAAAAGGAAAATTCCTCCATTCCAAACATGGTCCCCGTCAGCAATCATACGCGCAGCATTCACAGCATTTGGTTTTTCAACAAATTGGGACACGCGCTGAAGCTCAGCCCCTAATTTTTCCCCCATTTTGATATAGCCATAGCCCGTTTCTGGTCCCGTTGGCGTGATACCAAATGTGACAAGCCAGCCATCGGCGACAGCAGCAGAAGCAGCATCAATCGCGCGGCCAAACGCCGTTTCATCCCCGATAACATGATCACTTGGCATAATGAGCAAGGGCGTATCCCCTGCCCCTGCCCTCAGTGCGGCCAACGCGATTGCCGGCGCTGTATTGCGCGCGCTAGGCTCAAGGATAATTGCCCCTGGCACAACGCCGACATCGGTCAGCTGTTGGTGAACCATGTCGGCATGAGCTGCATTTGCGACAATGATAGGCGCCATAAAACGATCTGCATTGGTGACGCGCGCCACGGTCATTTGAAACATCGTCTGAGCGCCAGTGAGCGCCAAAAATTGTTTCGGCTGATCCGGCGTCGACAGCGGCCAAAGCCGGGTCCCCCCACCGCCAGAGAGGATAACTGGCAGAATTTTGGGCAAGTTTCGCATGTGATCACTCATTCCTTATGCCATTTTTGATGGCGCTTAGACTTGCTTTAATAAGCCGCTTGTTACTCATATTTTAAGACATTAGTGTTAAAAATTCCGACATAGCTAAGTGTCGATAATTTTAACACACAGATTCAAAAGGGCGCCACCGATACCGTGTTTAGAGTGTTCAAACATTATATTCCCTATGCGGTTCTCTTTCTGGGCCTGATCGACTTTGTCATGTTGATCAGTGCCGCTGAGATTGGCTGGGTCTTGCGCGCGCATCAGATCAATATGCAGGTCAATAGTGTGACCAACCGCATACCGCAATTATTGACGTTTGCGCTCGCATTACAAACAGCCATGATCGCGGTTGGTGCATATGGGGCCGAAGCACTGGCATCTCTCCGATTTGCAGTGGCACGGTTGCTGGTTGCCATATCGCTGGGTGTCATCTTCATTTCCATACTCTTCTTCACCCTGCCCGGCATGACGTTATGGCGGTCAAATTCGCTTTACGCTATGGCACTTGCATTCTTGTTTTTGATGACCGTGCGTGTTTTGTTAGGCCGTTTACTTGGCGGCGAAGCTTTCAAGCGCCGTTTGCTCATTCTTGGTGCGGGACAACGCGCACTAAGAATTACCAAACTTGCTGATGAACAGGGCGCGGGTTTCATTGTGGTTGGTCATGTTGATATGAACGACATAGCCTCAGTTATTCCGTCAGCCATCAATCGCACACATATTCCGAACCTAAGCGATCATGTCACGCGCCTCAACGCCAGCGAAGTCGTCGTTGCCATTGAAGAACGGCGTAATGCCCTTCCTCTTGCGGACCTTATCAGACTGCGGACGACTGGGGTTCACGTCAATGAAGTGTCAACTTTTCTGGAACGAGAAACCGGACGTATTGATCTGCGGAGCGTTAATCCGTCTTGGCTCATTTACTCCGATGGGTTTTCATCTGGGCGTCGCTTATCCTCCATTGCAAAACGCATCTTTGACATTGCAGCAAGCCTGCTGCTGCTAACCCTTACCTTTCCGTTCATTGTATTGGGTGCAGTCGCGGTAAAATTGGACAGCAAGGGCCCTGCCTTTTTCAAACAGCGCCGAGTTGGCCTTTACGGCAGCGATTTTGAGCTGATCAAATTACGGTCGATGCGGACCGATGCCGAGCCTGAAGGAAAGGCCGTGTGGGCACAGGAAAATGATCCGCGTATCACACGCATTGGCCAATGGATTCGTAAACTGCGCATCGATGAATTGCCCCAAATTTGGAGCGTCCTCAAAGGCGATATGAGCTTTGTCGGGCCCCGCCCGGAGCGCCCGGAATTTGTTGCAGATCTGGAAAAGAAGCTCGTCTATTATGCCGAACGTCATATGGTAAAGCCGGGCATTACAGGGTGGGCGCAGGTTAATTACCCTTACGGGGCAAGCCTTCAAGATGCGCGCGCAAAGTTGGAATATGATCTTTATTACGCCAAAAACTACACCCCGTTTCTTGATATTTTAATCCTATTGCAGACTATTCGCGTTGTTCTTTGGCCTGATGGCGCGCGGTGATGCTGGTTCAGATCAGCCTTTGGAGCCATGCGGTCGCCGCCATATTATTTGGCGCTTTGACCGTTTGGATCGGACAGCAAGCCATCACCGAACGTTCAAAATGGATGATGGCTGTTGCCTGTGCCGCAACTGCAATTTGGGCGCTCGCCCTCGCTGTAGCAGGGCCAACTTCGGTTCTGGCAAAACTGGGAGAAGGTGTACGAAATCTAAGTTGGGTCGGCTATATGTTCATTTTATGGCGACAAGGCGCAGGTGATCAATGGTCAAAATCACTTGCATCCCTTTACGGCGTCGTGTGCATGGTCATTGTTATGGCGGCACTCGTTGGACTGGCCCCCCTCGTCTATTCAGGGTCTCCGCGCCTTCTTAACGCCGCATTTTTTGCCACGTTGTACCTTGGCATCATTGTTTCGATTGGTGCGCTGGTGATCGTGCATAATCTTTATATCTCTGCGACAAGCGGTGCGCGAGAATCCATCCGTCTGCCGATGATCGCGCTGGCAGTGATGTGGATTTATGACCTCAACCTTTACACAATATCCTATCTATCATCCTCAACCCCGCAAGATTTGCTCGCCTTGCGCGGATTGGAATTGGTGTTCCTTGCTCCTGTTTTTGGACTGTCGATGCGCCACGGCGCGGGTGTGGCCATGCGCCTTTCTCGTTCCGCTACATTTCAAACACTCAGCCTCGTTGCGATTGGCGTCTATCTGATTGTCATGGTGTTATTAACGGCTGCAATTGAGACTGTGGCCGGGAAACATGCTCACGCAGCACAGATCGTCTTTGTTTTCGGCACTTCGATTGCCACGCTCATACTGTTGCCATCGGAACGCTTTCGCGCCTGGTTTAATGTCAAAATTGCCAAACATCTTTTCAAGCACCGCTATGACTATCGCGCCGAATGGCTGCGCTTTACCGATACAATTGGTCGACCCGGCGAAGAGGCGATCCCCCTTGATATGCGTATCGTAAAAGCCATTGCAGATATTACGGAATCGCCAGGCGGCTTGCTTTTGATACCTGATCAGGCACGAAATTTGATTGGACAGACCCAGTGGAATTGGGATGACATGGCGGCTCCGGCAACAGCCGCAAGTGAGGATTCTTGTGCGTATTTTCAGGCGAGCGGTCGCATTGTTGAACTTGATGCCGTACGCGACAGCAATAACACTGCGGCGATCGACGCAAAATTTGTGCCTGAATGGATATTGGTCGACACAACAGCGTGGGTGATCGTGCCTCTGGTCCATTTTGACAGATTGGCAGGCGTTGTCGTGTTGCAACGCCCCAAAATTGACCGTACCCTTGATTGGGAAGATTTTGATTTGCTGCGGGTCGTTAGCCGTCAAGTTGCGAGCTACCTAGCCGAAGCACGCGGACAAGAGGCATTGGCCCATGCGCAGCAATTTGATGAATTTAATCGCAGGTTCGCCTTCATCATGCATGACATTAAAAATCTGGTTAGCCAGCTTAGTCTGATGACGCGCAATGCTGAACGCCATGTTGGCAATCCTGCGTTTCAGGTCGACATGATCGCGACGCTTAAAAATTCCACGGCGCGGATGAATGATATGTTGGCGCGACTTTCTCAACATAACAAAGTCAAATCAGAAGACCCTCAAGTGATTTTAGCGGGTCCACTCATCGAACGCATTGCCGCAGCCAAGCGTGTCGGCCACCCCATTGTGGTGAGCGGTGATGCGAACCAATTTATCATCGCAGACAGTGCGCGCTTGGAACAGGCATTGGCGCATCTTGTTCAAAATGCGATTGATGCCAGCACCCCTTCTGACCCTGTAATTATTCATGTCCGGCGTATTCGTGACGATGCTATCATCGAAGTGCAGGATAGCGGGCACGGCATGTCCAGCCATTTTATAAGCCATATGCTGTTTAAACCCTTTGCATCAACCAAACAGGACGGCTTCGGCATTGGCGCTTTTGAAGCACGTGCCCTGATCACAGCGATGGGCGGACGTGTCGAAGTCAGCAGCCAAGAAGGCCGTGGATCAACATTTCGCATCCTCCTCCCTTCTGCACGCGGCCCCGCATTTACCGAATTTGAAGAACAGGCGTTAAAAGCATGACAAACAGTGTAAAACACAAACTGCTTGTGATCGAGGATGATGAAGGCCTGCAACGACAGTTGCGCTGGGCTTATGATGATTATGAGGTGTTCGTTGCTGGAGATCGCAACACTGCCATTGATATTTTGCGTCAGGAGGAACCAACCGTCATCACGCTTGACCTTGGTCTGCCGCCAGACCCCGATGGCACAAGTGAAGGGTTTGCGACGCTCCAGGAAATTTTGACGCTCAAACCCGATGCAAAAGTCATTGTTGCGTCAGGACACGGCGCGCGGGAAAGTGCAATGCGCGCGATAGCGTGCGGCGCGTATGATTTCTATCAAAAGCCTGTCGATATTGACGAACTGGGCATGATTGTGCGGCGGGCCTTCCACTTGCAGTCGATTGAGGCTGACAACAGCCGCCTCGCCAATGCCGCACCTTCCAATATTACAGTGCTGGGGAGCATGATTACGGCAGCCCCGGAAATGCTCAAAGTCGCACGCACCATCGAACGTGTCGCCAATGCTGATGTAACAGTGATGCTGCTGGGTGCGAGTGGGACCGGGAAGGAACTTCTTGCGCGCGGCGTCCATGATTCTAGCCCACGGGCAAAGGGTGCATTCATTGCCATCAACTGTGCCGCCATTCCTGAAAATCTCTTGGAAGCCGAACTTTTTGGACATGAAAAGGGCGCATTCACGGGGGCTGTTAAAACCACAGAGGGTAAGATTGAGCTTGCGGATGGGGGGACGCTTTTTCTCGACGAAGTCGGCGACATTCCCCTGCCCTTGCAAGTTAAATTACTACGCTTCATTCAGGAACGTGTGATTGAACGTATTGGCGGGCGCAAAACAATTGCAGTCAACACGCGGATCGTGTGTGCCACCCATCAAAACCTGAATGCTATGGTTGCGGACGGGCGCTTTCGTGAAGACTTATATTATCGCCTTGCCGAAATCGTTGTGCCCATTCCGACCCTTGCCGAACGTGCTGGCGATGCGGGCTTGCTGGCGCGACATTTTGTCACACGATATGCGACGACAATGAATCCAGCCATTAAGGGGCTGGCACCAGACGCATTGACGGCGATTGATGAATGGCCATGGCCGGGCAATGTCCGTGAACTGGAAAACCGCATGAAAAGGGCGGTCATCATGGCGGAAGGAAAACTTATCACAGCCCGTGACCTTGATTTGCCCGACACCGACAAGGAAACAGACGGCGCGGACATCATCAATTTGAAGTCGGTGAGAGAATTTGCTGACCGCAAGGCAATTCGCCGCGCTATTTCCCGCACGGATGGCAACATATCCAATGCCGCCAAATTGCTCGGAATCAGTCGGCCAACCCTCTATGACCTGTTGAAACAATACGGTATGCAAACGTGAGATGAAACGCCGTTTTGCTTTGCTCCTTTGTGCAATTCTCACTGGACTGACAAATCCGGCGTTTGCCAATGAATCTGCAAAATCACGCGACTTTTTAATGCGTGGACTGCGCAGTTTTAAAGCAGGGGATGTCCGCACTGCTCGCGTCGAAACGCTCAACGCTATCCAGGCGGACCCCGCCAATGCCCTTGCACATGCCATTCAGGGGCGCATATTTTTAGTTCTGAATGACGGTTCTGGCGCACAGGCGGAACTTGATCGCGCTTTGGCTCAGGGCATGCCGCGTGCCCGCATCGGGCATCTTATCGGTCATGCAGCACTGTTGCAGGGCCGGTTTGACGATGCCTTTGCTGCGACTGACCCAACGGTCATACCATCCGCGTTTCGGGCCTATGCTGCGCGCATCCGCGCCCGAACATTTTACGAAACCGGCGATTTTGTGGCCGCAAATCAGGCTTTTGACACGGCGATTGCCCTGACCCCGCGCGCCTCAATCCTCTGGTCTGATATTGGCCGCTTTCGGATGCAAACAGGAAATCAAGCCGGCGCAATTGAGGCCGCATCGCTGGCCATGCAATATGACCCCCGCAATGTGGACGGTTTAATCCTCACAGGGGAACTTTTGCGGTTACAATATGGATTGATTGCCGCAATCCCTTGGTTTGAGCGCGCGCTTTTGATCGATCCCAATAACATCAATGCGATGTCAAAGCTTGCGGCTACATTGGGGGATGCAGGCCGCAACCGCGATATGATCGCTGTAACCCGAAAAATTTTAGCGCTTGATCCCAAAAATCCGCAGGCCTTTTATCTGCAAGCGGTGCTTGCGGCGCGCGCAAATAATCCTGATCTTGCCCGTGCCTTGCTTTATAAAATTGGTGATCAACGCGAAACAGTGCCAGCCGTTATGCTGGTCCGGGCAATTCTTGAAATTCAATCAGGTGCAGACGAACAAGCCATAAGTCGCTTAAAATCCCTGCTCGCGCTGCAACCGGAAAATATCAAAGTGCGCCGTTTATTGGGTGCTGCACTGTCACGCACCGGAGATTTGAACGCGACGCTGGAAACACTGCTTCCCATTGCGGTGCGCGGGGATGCTGACAGTTATACCCTGTCTATCGTTGGCAGAGCCTATGAAGCAGCCGGAGATCGCAACGAAGCGGCGCGCTATTTGGACCGCGCGGCCTATCCTGCGCGGGCAGAGCCTTCACCCTTTGCGCCGCGCAGATCGCTCGACAGGCTTGCAGTGGACAACGCCAATCGGCCCGGCAACGCCGCGACAGCAATCCCCTATATCACCGGGCTTGCCGCATCAGGCCGCACTGAGGAGGCGCTTGCCCTGGCATTGCGGCTTCAGACCCAGAATCCCGGGGCGCCGGATGCTTCCGTATTGGTGGGTGACAGCTATGCTTTACTGGGGCGTCATGCTGATGCTGCAACGGCATATCAAAAGGCGGCGAGCATAAAATTTTCTGAAAACACGGCGCTGCGTCTGATCAGCGCGCTGCAAAAATCAGGCGATTCTCCCAGCGCTTTGCGTGTGCTGAATCTCTATACACGCCAAAATCCGCGCAGCGTTTCAGCGAAAATACTGGCCGCCGATTATTTTATGGCATCCAAACAATGGACGAACGCCGTTACCACTTTGGAAACCGTCAGAGAAAGAGTGGGGAACCGCGACGCGCTCATCCTCAACAACCTCGCTTGGTCATATTTGAACACACAAGACGAAAAACGCGCGCTTGCTTATGCAAAAACCGCCTACACTCTTGCTCCCAATAACCCAGCCATTGTTGGGACATTCGGATGGATATTATTCAAAACAGAACATGATCAAAAAACGGGGACAGCGTTGCTTGAAAAAGCATGTGCGATTGCACCAAACCATGCTGGCCTGCGGTATCAACTCGCACAGGCCTATGCCAAAATGGGCCGCAAAGCCGAAGCACATATGGCAATACAACGGGTGCTGTTGGCCCCTGATTTTCAAGAACAAAAAGCGGCGACGGCCTTACTCTCTGCTCTATGATTGCAGGCCTAAACCGCGCATAGCGTTCAGCCTATGACCGATACACAACATATTTTTGAACGCATTGCGCTTGCCTTGGAACGCTTGGCACCCCCTGTCGAAACAACGCTTCTGGGAACCGCGCCAGCTTACCGTTGGAATGGTAAGGCAATGCAGAGCGTGCCCGATTTCAAACCTTTGGACCTTGCTTTATTGCGCGGGATCGATGCACAAAAGACCGCCATGCTTGAAAATGGGCGGCGTTTGGCTTCGGGATACAGTGCCCATGATATATTGCTGTGGGGGGCAAGAGGCGCTGGAAAATCAGCGCTGGTGAAATCGACTGTCGCAGCCCTTGTTAAAGAAAATCTTTCACTCCGCCTCGTCGAAGCATCCGGTGAAGATTTGGCCAGCTTGCCAAATTTGTTCGCCTTGCTGGCAAAGGACGACCGACCAATGATCGTCTTTTTCGATGACCTTGGTTTTGAAGGGAATGGCGATGCCGCGCGTCATTTGCGCTCTGTCCTTGATGGCGGTGTCGCGGCGCGCCCTGCGCACGTCCGGCTTTATGTTACATCAAACCGTCGTCATATCCTACCGCGAAGTAGCGAAGAACAAGCGAGCGCGATCAACCCGCGGGATGTGGTCGACGATCAACTCGCGCTCGCCGATCGGTTTGGATTGAGCCTTGGATTCCACGTTTGTGATCAAAATCAATATCTGGCGATGGTTGCTGGATATGCCGCACATATTGGGATCCCCTTTGACCCCGCAGATGCGCTTTTATGGGCGGCACAGCGCGGCGCACGCTCTGGTCGTATCGCTTGGCATTATGCCATTGAAATCGCAGGACGGGCGGGGAAAGTGCTTTAGCGCATCAGACACACAGTCCGGCGCTGAGGGCTTGATCCTATTCATGTTTTATATTCTACTAAATTAATAGAGATTAATCCCTCCCGTATGATCTCTATTTTGCAATGACCTCCCAAGGGTTGCAAAATGGTGGTCCGGCGCGTGTTTTGCCGGACCACTTTTTTATGAAACGCCCAAAGCCTCGACTTGCTCGGCCAGGGTCAACCACCGTTCTTCAGCTTTATCTTTTTCGGCGCGCGCATCCTCAATCGCCTTGGTCAATGCGACAAACTTTGCATGATCGCGGGCATAGAGCGCGCCGTCCGCCAATAAAGCCTCATCTCGGGCGATTGCGGCGTCAATCTCTTCAATCCGCTTTGGCAAGAGATCATAGTCACGCTGGTCTCTATAGCTAAGTTTGGTCTTAACCTGTGTTGTTCCAATGGCATCGGCCTTGGCAGTCATTTTCTTGGCGTTCCCATATATGGGCATGCGTTGACGTTCCCATTCTGCATAGCCGCCGGCGACAACATCGACCTTTCCCGACCCGTCCAACCCCAGCGTCAGCGTTACTGTGCGATCAAGAAAATCACGGTCATGGCTGACGATCAGGACAGTGCCATCATAATCAGAGATAACCTCTTGCAACAGATCTAACGTTTCAAGATCAAGATCGTTGGTTGGTTCATCCAGCACGAGCAAGTTCGATGGCCGTGCAAATTCACGCGCCAATAACAATCGTGATTGTTCGCCTCCAGAAAGCGTCCCGATCCGCGCGTCGGTCATATTCGGATCGAACAGGAATTCCTTCAAATATCCCTGGATGTGCTTTTTAGTCCCGCGCACTTCAATCCAATCGCCACCATCAGCAAGAACATCGCGCACGCGTTTTTCAGGCGAAAGCAGCGCTCTTTGCTGGTCAATAATGATCCCGTTGAGGGTCTTCGCAAGCGTTATCTTGCCCTCGTCTGGGGCAATTTCTCCAGTCAGCAGTTTTAACAATGTCGTTTTGCCCGCACCGTTAGCACCGACAATCCCGATCCGGTCACCGCGTTGCACCCGTACCGAAAAATCCTTGATAATCGCGCGGTCGCCGAAGCGTTTTGTTACCTTTTCGGCCTGAATCACCGATTTTGACCGCACATCATCGCTCGCAATACCAAGCTTTGCAGTGCCCATTGGCCCCATCATCGCGGCACGCTGCGCGCGCATTTCGCCAAGCTTTGCCAAGCGCCCTTGATTTCGTTTCCGCCGCGCGGTCACACCGCGTTCCAACCAATGCTGTTCCAGTTTTAACCGCGCATCAAGCCGTTCCGCGTTGCGTGCTTCATCGGCAAAAACCTTTTCCTGCCACGCGTCAAACCCGCCAAAACCAACATCTGCGCGGCGTACTGTGCCCCGGTCAAGCCACAGTGTTGACCGCGTCAACCTTGTAAGGAACGTCCGATCATGGCTGATCGCAACAAATGCGCCATTGAACCGGCTCAGCCAGTCCTCCAGCCATGTTATTGCCGCAAGATCAAGATGGTTGGTCGGTTCATCCATCAACAAAACATCTGGATTGATCGCGAGCGCACGGACGATTGCTGCCCGGCGACGTTCACCACCACTCGCGGTTGCGGCCTCCCGCGACAAATCAATCCCAATTTGATCCGCGATTGATTCGACCTCATAAAGCGCAGGGCCATTGTCACCGCTGACAGTATAATCCAGCAATGTTGCAAAGCCCCGTAAGTCTGGTTCCTGTTCCAACAGCACAACTTGAGTGCCGGGAACGATCATCCGACGCCCTTCGTCACAGTCAATTTGACCAGCAAGCAATTTGAATAAAGTGGTCTTTCCCGCGCCGTTGCGGCCAATCAACGCCAAGCGGTCACGCGGCCCGATATACATATTGAGATCACGGAACAGCCACCCTGATCCTTGAACAAGGCCAAGGCCTTCATAACTTAAAACCGGTGCTGCCATGATAAAAACTTCAAAAAGACTAACAAAAAATGAGCAAACCATTCATGGCCTATTCAATGGAGCATGCCTATGCCCACAACCCATGGTGTTACGCAATTCCTGTTTTTCCGCTGCATTGATGGCGATTCTCCTCAGCGGGGGTGCTGACACTGCACTTGCGCAGCAGGGACGTCGTGATGAACAAAGCGGTGTGCGCGAAGAATTGCGGAAAGGCACAATCCAATCCTTGCGTCAGATTGAAACCAACGTTGTCCCTGCGATGAAGCGGCGCGGCGCGGATTATATCGGTGCTGAATTTGATGCAGGGTCGTTGCGGTATCGCCTCAAATTTGTGCGTGCTTCATCGGTTATTTGGATTGATGTTGATGGACGGTCTGGGGCTATTATTGCCCAAGCCGGAAATTAGACGTATCACACCCAAAATTAAGGGGAATTTCATGCGGGTTTTGATCGTCGAAGATGAGCCAACACTGGGCAATCAGTTAAAAAATACACTTGAACAAAATGGTTATGCTGTCGATCTCGCAACCGACGGTGAGGATGGCCATTACATGGGCTCGACCGAAAATTATGATGCGATCATTCTTGATCTTGGCTTGCCTGAAATTGACGGCCTGACCGTGCTTGACCGCTGGCGCAAAGAGGGGAAAGTTACCCCTGTTCTGGTTTTAACAGCGCGCGATAGCTGGTCTGACAAGGTTGCGGGGCTTGATGCTGGTGCGGATGATTATCTTGCCAAACCGTTTCAAACACAGGAACTGATTGCACGTCTCCGCGCGCTTATTCGGCGTGCATCTGGCAATGCGTCGTCTGAATTGATCGCTGGCGATGTCCGTCTCGACACCCGTTCAGGCCGCGTCACCCTTGCTGGTGAACCCGTCAAAATGACGGCACAGGAATATAAACTTCTCTCCTATTTGCTCCATCATAAGGGCAAAGTGGTGTCGCGCACCGAATTGATCGAACATATTTATGATCAGGATTTTGATCGCGATTCCAACACGATTGAAGTGTTCGTCACCCGCATTCGCAAAAAATTGGGTCCCGACGTGATCACCACCATTCGCGGCCTTGGTTACAGCCTTGAAGAACCGACAGGCTGATATGACGCATACCGAAGCGCGCCGCAGCAGCGGCTCGCTCAGCCGACGGATGATCATGATCGCCGCAGCATGGATTTCGGTCCTGCTTGTCGGCGGCGGTTTTGCGCTGGACCGCGTTCTCATCAATGCGATCACCGACAATTTCGATGGCGGTCTGGAATATGTGATGACCCAGATGATCGCGTCGGCTGAAATTGGTCCGGACGGCGAAGTCCGTCTTAACCGCCCGATGGGCGATCAACGGTTTCTGGAACCCTATTCAGGGCTATATTGGCAGATCAGCGGCAAAGGGTTTGAGCCCTTTCCGTCGCGATCCTTATGGGACCGCACGCTCAAAGTGCAACTGAGTCACGGCGACGCCAAAGCGCATCTTTATGACAGTCGCGAATTTACTGATGAACAGATTCGCGTGGTTGAACGTGATATTGTTTTGCCAACATCATCAACCAAATGGCGATTTCAGGTGGCGCAGTCACGCGAAGAACTCGATTTGCAAATTGCCACTCTTCGAAAAACTTTGGTGCGCAGTTTTGCCCTATTGGCACTTGGTTTAATTGCCATGGCCGCATTGCAGACGCTTTATGGTTTGTGGCCAATGCGCCAATTGCGCCAATCGATTGCCGATATGCGCACCGGCAAATCACAGCGCGTGGCATCCACCGACTTGCCAAGCGAAGTGGCCCCCTTGGTTGAAGAACTCAACGGGCTGCTCGACCATAATGAACGTCAGGCAGAAGAAGCGCGGGAACATGCGGGTAATCTTGCTCATGCTCTTAAAACCCCCCTGACGGTGATTATGAATGCGGCGACCGCAAAGGCGAGTGATCTGGACGACACCGTCATACGCGAGGCCGCGACGATGCGGCGTCAGGTTGATCACCACCTTGCCCGTGCGCGTGCCGTGGGACGTCGGGGCAGTGCGCATAGCCGTGCAGAGGCCTGGTCATCGCTTGAATCAGTAGAACGCGCCGTTTCACGGCTATATCCCCGTGTCAGGTTTGACATAACGGGGGACAAAAATCTGTCGGCGCATGTCGAGCGTCAGGATCTGGATGAAATGCTGGGCAATTTGATTGAAAATGCCGCGAAATACGGCGGCGGCAGCGTGTTTGTGACGATTGCGAAAGACGGCGATTTCGTCGAATTTCAGATTGAGGATGACGGCACTGGGATCAGTGCAGAGGACCGCGATAAATTGTTCAACCGCGGCGCGCGCCTCGATACCAGCAAGCCCGGAACCGGACTTGGCCTCGCGATCGTGCGTGATGTTGCAGAGATTTACGGCGGCACAGTGATGCTTGAAGAAAGCGAGGATATGGGTGGCCTCCTTGCGCGATTGCGGTTACCCGCTGCTGCATGACAGCGCCTCCAAACTCTTATTTCTTCTGCGGCATTGGCGGATCGGGCATGATGCCGCTTGCCCTGATTGTTGCTGGGCAAGGCCACAGCGTATCGGGGTCTGACCGGTCCCTCGACCAAGGGCGAACCGCGCCTAAATTTGATGCCCTCCGGCGTCAGGGCATTGGCCTTTTTCCCCAGGACGGCAGCGGCATTGTGAGCGCTGATCAGATTGTCGTGGCGTCAACCGCGGTTGAAGAAACCGTGCCCGATATTGTCGCTGCAAAGCGTATCGGGGCGCACCGGATGCGCCGCGCAGACCTGCTCGCTGTGCTGCTCAATGCCAGCGCACAGGGCATAGCGGTCGGCGGCACCAGCGGGAAATCAACTGTTACAGGGATGATCGGCTGGATTTTTCACACGCTAAAGCAAGACCCGACAATCATGAACGGCGCGGTGATGAAAAACTTTATCACCGCCGACGCCCCCTTTGCCAGCGCGCGTGTTGGGCACGGGAAGGCGTTTGTCAGCGAAGTCGATGAAAGCGACGGCTCCATCGCGCTGTACCATCCTGACATAGCGGTTCTTAACAATATCGCTTTGGATCATAAATCCATGGATGAGCTGCGCGCGCTGTTTGCAGATTTTATGAGCAAGGCCCGGATTGCAGTCCTCAATCTTGATAATGATGAAGTCGCCGCAATGGCCAAAACCCATCCGACAGAACGGATCCTCACCTATTCCTTGCACAATAGAAGCGCAAATTTCGCCGCCGTAGATATTGTCGAACGCGCCGACGGCATCAGTTTTTCTGTCAACGCAGTACCCGTCTCTTTACAAGTACCCGGCCGCCACAATGCTTCAAACGCGCTCGCCGCCTTGGCCGCTGCGCATGCGGCGGGCATTGATCTTCATCAAGCCGCAGCAGCGATTGCTGGCTTCACTGGCCTGCGCCGGAGATTGGAAGTCGTTGGCACTGCAAACGGCGTCACCATCATTGATGATTTCGGTCACAACCCCGATAAGATCGCCGCAAGCTTGGCGACGCTTCACGCGTTTCCTGGCCGATTGCTGATTTTTTTCCAGCCCCACGGCTACGGCCCGCTCAAACAAATGGGCGATGAACTCGCCCAGACCTTTATCCGTGACATGGGGGAAGATGATGTTTTACTGATGCCCGATCCTGTTTATTTTGGGGGCACTGTGGATCGCAGTGTTGGCAGTGACAGCATTGTCAAAGCCATCACCGCCGCGGGCGGCAACGCTGAATATCTGGCTGAACGGACCACTTGCGCCGATCGGCTGGTTGCACTTGCCAAGCTCGGCGACCGGATCATCATCATGGGGGCGCGCGACGATACACTCAGCCTTTTTGCGCAGGATATAATGCAACGCCTTGACGGATAGGTCGCAATCGCGTCCATAGATGCAAAATAAAGCGGGAGCATATTATGGCCAAACGGCTGACACTCTATATTATGATCGGCCTCGCACTTGGCATTATCGTTGGCGCCGTCCTGCACGGCACCATCGCAGATCCGCTTTTATTGGAAGAAATTGGCAAATGGTTTGGTCTTGTAACCTCCATTTTCCTGCGGCTGATCAAAATGATCATCGCGCCATTGGTCTTTGCTACACTGGTGTCTGGCATCGTCCATATGGGGGATACGGCATCTCTGGGGCGTGTTGGGCTGAAAACAATCAGCTGGTTTATGGGCGCGACCGTGGTGTCGCTGGTGCTGGGTATGGTGCTGGTCAATATCCTCCAACCCGGTGTCGGCGCTGGCCTTACTCTGCCACCGCCGGATGCGACCGCGGGCATCACCAAGCCAGCAAGCGACATCTTCACCATCGTCGCGGAGATGTTTCCCAAATCGATTATCGAAGGGATGGCGAATAATACCATCCTCCAAATCGTAATCTTCTCCCTCTTTTTCGGGGTTGCGATGACGGCTATTGGCGAAAAGGCCGATCCAATTACCAAGGGCATTGATGCGTTGGTGCACATCATGCTGCAAGTCACCGACTATGTGATGCGCATGTCGCCCTTTGCTGTCTTTGCCGCCATGGCAAAGGTCATTGCGATCAACGGCCTCGGCATCCTCAGTACCTTTATCTGGTTTATCGGCAGTTTCTATTTCGGACTGTTGGTGCTGTGGCTGGTGCTTGGGCTGGCAGCGTTTTTGGTGATTGGCAAACGTGCAGGCACTTTGATCCGTTATATTCGCGAACCCATATTGCTCGCATTTTCGACCGCTTCATCCGAAGCCGCTTACCCTCGGACTTTGGAGGCGCTGGACCGTTTCGGGGTGCCGCCCAAAATTGCAAGCTTCGTGCTTCCACTGGGCTATTCGTTCAACCTTGACGGTTCGATGATGTATATGACCTTCGCGACGCTGTTTATTGCGCAGGTTTACGGGATTGAATTGAGCTGGGGACAGCAGATCGCGATGCTGCTTACGCTCATGATTACTTCAAAAGGTATGGCCGCCGTGCCACGCGCAAGCCTTGTTGTTATTTCAGCTGTGATGGCGCAGTTTGGCATTCCTGAGGCGGGGCTGGTCATGATCCTCGCAATAGATCAATTCCTTGATATGGGCCGTTCTGGCACCAATGTTGTCGGCAATGCAGTGGCGACGGCGGTCGTTGCAAAATGGGAAGGCCAGCTTGACCCTCCAGAACCGCCTGAAATTGAACCGCCCCATGCGCCGTCGCACAGGAAAGCCGCATAAACCACGATCTAGGGTTGACGTTTTTGATCAATAATGAAACCCAGCATCTCAATCAAACTGGGGTATGTTGAATGGGTATTGGGAATCAGGATCAAACGGCGCTGTCTTTTGACGGTGATTGGAGAGAACTTCTTCCCATTGCCCTGTCCAATTTGTTTTTGACCATTGTTACACTGGGGTTTTACCGGTTTTGGGGCACAGTGCGCGAACGCCAATATTTATGGAGCAAAACCCGCTTCATTGACGACACTTTTGAATGGACCGGCACCGGGTTAGAACTTTTCTTCGGCTTTCTGATTGCCTTGCTGTTATTTGGCCTGCCCTTCCTCGTCCTTAACCTCATCTTGCAAGGATTGGCACTACAAGGATACGGCGAAATTGCAGGGGTATTGATTGCTGGCATCTATATTTTCCTGCTCTTTCTGGCCGGCGTCGCCACCTTTCGTGGACTGCGTTACCGGCTGAGCCGGACCTATTGGCACGGCATCCACGGCGGCAGCGATGATGCAGGTTGGCATTACGGCTGGTCATGGCTGTGGAAAAATGTCGTGGCCTATCTCTGCGCTGCTTTGTTGCTCCCTTGGTCGATGGTCAGCCTCTGGAAACAGCGTTGGGAATCCATGAGTTTTGGTCCGCACAAATTCCATTCGGCACCCGAATGGGGTAAGCTGATGCCGCGCTACCTTATTGCCTATGTCGCGCCCTTTGCCATTATCATTCTGCTTTTGATCATCCTTGTACCGATTGGTATCGCGACGGTGTCTGGTGTGTCGGATCCTGACAATCCCCCCGCCGCAATGATCGCCCTGATCGTCTTCGGAGTGCTGGCTTTTTACGTCCTATGGCCTTTGGCAGCATTGGTTTTTTACGCAGCTTATTTGCGCGAAGTCATTAACACAATGCGGCTTTCGACATTGGAATTTGAATTCACCGCGCGGACCAAGGACTGGGTCAAGCTGTTCCTCGGCAATGTCGGTCTTTGGATCGCGGCGGGCACAGTTGCCTTGATCCCTCTGGGCGCATTTGGTCTGCTGTCCACCTTTTCAACCCTTGAGTCAGGACAAAGCCCCCTGCCAAGTGACTTGCTGTCCCTGGCTATTTTCGGCGTTGCTTTTGCGGTCCCCTTCGGACTGGTGGGGCCACTGGTCCGCTATCGCAATTGGGGATTTTTTGTCAGACATTTGGAAGCAGGCGGTGAAATTAACCTCGCCAGCCTGACCCAATCCAACACCCGCGAACTCAAACAGGGTGAAGGCCTGTTGGACGCGTTTGATATGGGGGCAATCTGACCGTTATGACCATCGTCGTTTGGCATTATGACGGGGCCAGCGGTGTCCGCTATGACACCGAACTCGTCCCCGTTGATCAGGGGTTTCAACTGCGGACGGATGCTGGTGTGGGGGTAATCCATCGCTGGGCTGACCTGTTGCCACGCGGCGTCAAGAACGGCGATCTCGTCTACGGCCTTAAAAATCGGCGCGGTTGGCAAATTGGTTTTGCACACCCCGTGCCGGATACAATTGCAAAATTGATTACACCGCCCGCCAAATACGGTCATGTGATCGACCGGTTTGGGTTACTCCCTGCGGCGGGTGCATTTGCTGCTGTGTCAGCAGTGGCATTGTTTATCGGTGTCAAAGCACCAGACTGGGTCGCCCCCTTTGTCCCCCAAAGTTGGGAGAAGAACCTCGGCGATGCGATGGTGGGGGATTTTGGAGGGCGGTTTTGTAACGGGCCGGGCAGCCGTGCGGCACTCAATGCCCTGTCAAACCGGCTTGATGCCAGTGGCCCTCCCATTGAAATACAAATTGCCAATATCAGTATGGTCAACGCCGTTGCGCTGCCCGGTGGGAAAATTGTTATTTTCCGTGGGCTTTTGCAGGAATCAAAATCACCCGACGAATTGGCGGGGGTTTTGGGGCATGAAATGGGGCATGTCCGCAACCGTGATGTGATGCAGGCTTTGCTGCGTCAAACCGGCCTTAGCGTTTTGATGGGCGGGTTTAACAGCGACGCCACCGGCTATGTAAACGCCATGATCTCCGCCACATATTCGCGTGACGCCGAATCAAAAGCGGACGCGCATTCGATAGGGCTGATGAAGCAGGCGAAAATATCGCCGATTGATACGGCGGGCTTTTTTGAACGCATCGGCGAGGATGAAAAAAAACTGGGCAGGGCGTCGGCTGCACTTGGATATTTGTCGAGCCACCCATTGTCAGATGCGCGTGAAAAATCATTCCGTAACTCTGTGGTAAAAGGAACCACTTACAAAGCCGCGATCACCCCAGACCAGTGGAGTGCGATACTCGATTCATGCCATGATGATCCCAATGTCGCCAAGGATGATGGATTTATGTTCTGAACCAAGTTAGTGCGGTGGTTCATGACGGAGTTCCCAATGTTTCGTAAATTTTTCCTCGATCATCCTGCCGAAGTCGGCGAAACCTATGGCCAACATTTCGGTGTTGCATCACGCTTTGGCTTCATTATGATCTTGGGAGGATTAGGGGCAATGGTCCATGCATTCATCCCCCGTTTTTGCAAAACAACCGGCAGCACAACCATCAACAGATTACATGCGCGTATTGTTGCAAGCCGCGGCGCATCGCGCGACGCCCGCACCATAGAATGGATCATTTAAAACCGCCCCTGTGGGTGACACGGCATGACGGCATCAAAATTGCCTTTCGCCCTGTGGCGGGACACTCCCCAACCATCGTTTTTTTGCCGGGCTATGCTTCGGATATGCTGGGCAGCAAGGCACAGGCTTTGGAACGCTGGGCCATTGCGCAAAACCACGCTTTTCTGCGACTGGATTATTCTGGATGCGGAGAGAGCGAAGGCGCGTTTGAATCCGGCACTTTGGACCGCTGGCGCGATGATGCGCTGCTCATCATCAACACCGTCATTCAGGGGCCAATTATCCTGGTCGGATCGTCGATGGGGGGGTGGCTAATGCTCATGATCGCGCTGACCATTCCAGAGAAAGTCATGGGATTGATCGGCATTGCCGCAGCCCCTGACTTTACGGAATGGGGATTCACAACAGAAGAAAAGGATGTGATCCTATCGCAAGGCGCCTTGTCCCGCCCGTCGGAATATGGCCCCGAACCAATGATCACCACCAAAGCTTTCTGGCAATCGGGCATGGAACATGGCGTTTTGGGTGGTGAAATTCCCATCGATTGCCCCGTGCGCTTGATACACGGCCAATCTGATCCCGATGTCCCGTGGCACATTGCAATCCAGCTCGCTGACAGACTGCGTTCATCTGATGTGCAGGTCCATATCATCAAAGATGGTGATCATCGATTGTCACGCGAACAGGATATTGCCGTTTTGATTTCAACCCTCGACCCTCTGTTGAAAGCATTATGATGCTGTTGCTGATTGCAGCCGCGGCCACCCCTGCCCCGCTGACGGCATCCGAACAGAGGTTTGATGCCTGCATCACCCTGATCGACACGGATCCCGCAAAGGCGATTGACGCCGCTGGGGCGTGGCGGATTGAAGGCGGCGGTGTGCCCGCGCGACACTGTCTTGGGTTGGCTTATGCAGCACTTGGCCGTTGGGCGGCAGCCGCAACCGCATTTGAACAGGCGGCGCAAGAGGCGGAAAAACAGCGCGACGGCCGCGCCACGAATTTATGGGTTCAAACAGGCAATGCGGCGCTTGCGGGAACCGACGCCGCAAAGGCACGCACTGCATTTGATGCGGCCCTTGCGCGCGGGATCTTAACAGGGTTGGAGGCTGGCGAAGTCCATCTGGACCGCGCGCGCGCACTGGTCGCACTCAAAGACGTCACCGCCGCACGCAAGGATATTGATGAAGCAATCAAGCTTGCCCCCGCTGATCCTCTTGGCTGGCTGCTCTCTGCAACATTGGCACGGCGCGCCGGTGATCTGACGCGTGCGCAGGCTGATATTGCAGAAGCCCTAAACCGCGCACCCGATGATGCCTCTGTTGCGCTAGAAGCGGGTAACATTGCGATGGTAAGCGGATCAGCAGACGCTGCAAAAACCGCATGGGAAGCCGCCGTCAAACTGGCTCCTGAGAGTGTTGCGGGAAAATCGGCGACCAAAGCATTGGAACAATTCAAGGCTGCACCTGCCCCTTAATCCATGCTACTTGTCAGCCATGAAATATCTCCACACCATGATCCGCGTGTCGGATCCCGCCGCGACCGTCGCTTTCTTTGAACTTCTCGGGCTTGAGAAGTTGAGCCAGTATGACAATGAAGCGGGCCGGTTCAGCCTGATTTTTCTCGCAGCGCCGGGCGACACGGACGCTCAGGTCGAACTCACCCACAATTGGGATGAAGCAGACTACAGCGAAGGTCGCAATTTCGGCCACCTCGCCTACCGTGTCGATAATATTTACGATACATGCCAGCGGCTGATGGACGCAGGTGTCACGATCAACCGCCCGCCACGTGATGGCCATATGGCGTTCGTGCGCACCCCCGATAATATTTCGGTTGAACTGTTACAGGATGGCAGTCTGCCGCCGCAAGAACCCTGGGCGTCGATGCCGAATACGGGGCATTGGTAACATGTCGTTAGAGGTCATCCGCATCCCCGTTTTGTCGGACAATTACATCTGGCTTGTCCGCGAAAGCACGTCGGGGGAAGTGATGGTGGTTGACCCTGCGGTCGCCGCGCCCGTTCTTGACAAAGCAGACGAACTGGGATGGAAAATCACCCATATTTGGAACACGCACTGGCATCCAGATCACACCGGCGGCAATGCGGAGATCAAGGCCGCAACGGGGTGCATTATCACAGGCCCAGCGGCAGAATTTGAACGCATCCCGACGCTCGACGTGCAGGTTCGGGGCGGCGGCAGCGTGGCATTTGGCACAACCAAGGCTGAAGTGATCGACGTCCCCGCCCATACCGCAGGACATATCGCCTTTCATTTCGCGCATGAAGGCATTGTTTTTGTTGGAGACACACTGTTCGCGATGGGATGTGGCCGCTTGTTTGAAGGCACAGCGGAACAAATGTTTGCCAACATGGCGCGCCTCGCGATGCTGCCTGACGCGACAATCGTTTATTGCGCGCACGAATATACGCAGAGCAATGGCCGCTATGCTTTGGTTGCAGAACCCGACAATCAGGCATTGATCGACCGCATGGAGCGCGTCGATGCGGCGCGGGCGATTGGGGAAGCAACCGTACCGACCACCATAGGATTGGAACGCGCCACCAATCCTTTCATGCGCGCAGTCAATGCTGAACAGCTTGCTGAACGGCGCGCGGCTAAGGATGGATTTCGCGGGTAATAATGCTATAAGGATTGCGCAGGGGTTTTTTGAAGGATCGATTTTATGCGCACTCTTCTCATGCTTCCTCTTATTGCCATACTGGCAGGCTGCGTCAGCGGACCGCCTTCTGCCGCCACACTAAAATATCAGGCGAACGAAAAAGCAAAACTCGAAACCGCGCTTGCGGGTAAAACTGCCGGAAAACCGCAAAGCTGCATCCGCAGCCGCGACGCGAGCGGCCCTGAAAGTTTTGGCGAAAACACATTGGTGTTCCGCGTTTCAAAAAAGCTTAGCTATGTCAACGAAACGCGCGGCAGTTGCAAAGACATTGGCAATGGCCGCGCTTTGATCATCCGCAGTTTTGGTGGCGGTGATCTTTGCCGGGGGGACATCGCCAGCAGCGCGGACCTGTCAGCTGGGTTTGAAACCGGACACTGTTCCTTTGGTGACTTTGTGCCCTACCGCGGCGGATAATCACCCGCCGTAAAGCGCATCGATCCGGTCGCCATACATGTCCCGAATGATGTGGCGACGAATTTTCAGGCTCGGTGTCATTTGTTCATTATCGATGGAAAAGCCATCTGCGGTGAGCGTGATTTTGCGCACTTTTTCCGTAACGGACAGCTGTTTGTTGACGCGGTCAACAGCCGCCATCACGGCTGATTTGAAAGCAGGAAGATCACAGAGTGCCTTCAAATCGTAGGGAATATCATTGTCACGCGCCCATCCAATCGCCCATTCTGGGTCGGGGACAATCAGCCCGACAATATGGGGCCGCTTGTCGCCTGAAACCATCGCCTGAATGATTTCAGGCTGCAAGGTCAGCATCCCTTCAACCTTTTGCGGGGCGACATTATCGCCCTTGTCATTGACGATGATGTCCTTTTTGCGATCCGTGATGACAATCCGGCCCTTGTTGTCGAGATGCCCAATATCGCCGGTATGGAGCCAGCCGTCCTGAAGCACGCGTGCCGTTTCTTCTTCATTGCGCCAATAACCGTGCATCACGAGTTCACCGCGCACAAGGATTTCGCCGTCATCGGCGATGCGGACTTCGACACCCTTCATCGGCGGGCCGACCGTATCCATTTTCATGCCTGCCTTGGGCCGATTACAGGAAATAACCGGCGCGGATTCGGTTTGGCCATAGCCCTGCAACAATGTCAGACCAAGCGCATGAAAGAAGACACCAATGTCTGGATTGAGCGGCGCGCCACCAGAAACCAGCGCCTTAATCCGCCCGCCAAACCGCGCTTGAATTTTGGGTCGCAGCGTTTTGCTGATGAACATGTTCATCGGCTTATCCCAAAGTGGAACACCGCCCGACAAATTCTTGGCCCCAAGGCTAAGCGCCCGCTTCAAAAGACCCTGCGCAAGCTTACCCTGCTTCTCAACGGTTTTGAGCATTCGCGCGCGCAGCACTTCAAACAGGCGCGGCACCACAACCATGATTGTTGGATGCACCTCTTCCATATTCGACCCGAGTTTTTCGAGCCCCTCTGCATAATAAATCTGTCCGCCCAAACCGATAGGCAGAAATTGTCCACCTGAATGTTCATAGGCGTGGCTGAGCGGCAGGAACGACAAGAACACTTCATCCCCCCAACCGAAATCATTCGACAAAATATCAATACAGCCTGCGACATTGCACAGGATTGCCCCGTGATGCTGCATGACGCCGCGCGGGCTGCCGCCTGTCCCACTGGTATAAATCAAACAGGCAAGGTCGGTGCGTTTGAAATCGCACGCCTTGGCACAAGCCGCGACATCAACATCCGTGCGGCCAACCAATTTTGACCATTCATGAAATTGAACGGCCCCCGCCTGCCCAACCCGCATATCTTCAATGCCGATCATATGGGTCGCGCGGGTGGCGCGAATTGCGGCGGGCATGATCGCCTGGGCCAGTTTTGGTGTCGATACAATCACAGCACTTGCGCCAGAATCTTCAATGATATGCTGATGATCGCGTTCGGTGTTGCTGGTATATGTCGGCACTGTCACACAGCCCGCGGCCATAATGCCCAGATCAGCGATGCACCATTCAGAGCGATTTTCAGACACGAGCATGACGCGGTCACCCGCAGACAATCCCATATCTTTTAACGACTGAGCAAGCGACGCCACCCGCCTTGCGGTTTC
>JAYUPB010000090.1:0-64265 GCA_043760405.1 Sphingomonadales bacterium | reverse complement strand
AAATCTCGGCAACGGCAACAATCTCGACACAAGATGATTCAGAATAAGCTTCAAGGTGGATTTGGCCGACTTCGCCCAAGCCGATCAATCCGACCCGTGCGGGATTTTTACGTGTCATTGCGGTCTGCCGTGAAACCTGCGCCATTACGCGTATATTGCTTCACACGAGACCGGTAGTGGCTGGCAGCGTAAGTGATATAGTCCCGCTCCTCGTCCCGTGCCGGGCACGCCACTTTCCCGGGGCTACCAAGCCACAATGTGTTGGGCGGAACTTGCTTGCCCGGGGGAACTGACGCACCTGCGGCAATGATCGCGCTATATCCAACAATAGCCCCGTCGAACATGAAGACGGGTTCGGATTGTGGTTTATCCATCATCCGACTATCTTCAGAATTTGACGGGCCTCAGCGACGCTGGCGCATTCATAACCCAGTTGTTCCACGATTGAGCGTGCGCGCTCCACCAATTGGCCGTTGGTTGCAAAAACGCCCTTTTCAAGGTAAAGATTATCTTCAAGACCAACACGGATATTGCCGCCAAGAATTGCAGTTTGCGCGACGACGGGCATTTCCTCCCGCCCGATGCCAAGCGCACCCCATACGGCGTTTGTTGGCAGCAACTGCTTCATATAATACATACCGAGCGTCTCAGCTTTCATGCACCAATTGACCCCAAGGACGAACTGGAACATCGGCGGCCCATCGATGATGCCTTCTGCAACCATCGCCTTACCAAATTCGATATCACCTGCCCCGAACACCTCTAGTTCGGGTTTGATTCCCAGCGCCTGATACCGCGCCGCCATCGCGCGAAGGGTTTGCGTGGAATTCATGTAGATAAACTCTTCGCCCCCTTCAGTCTGGTTGCTGGTGTTGATGTCTAACGATGCAATATCTGGACGACAAAGCTCCAGATGCTCCATACGTTCGTCAACTGACGCGACGTCGCTGCCTGCCATCGCGCAACCGTCATTCGCTGGATCGGGCTTGTAGAACGCACCAAGGCCGCCGGTCAGATTTATCAGTATATCGCGGCCACTATCGCGCAGCCGGTCAGTCACTTCCTTGAACAGCTTTGGATCACGGCTGCCGCCACCTGTTTCAGGGTCCCTGACGTGAATATGAGCGATAACAGCGCCAGCATCCGCCGCTTCGACGCAAGCCGCAGCAATTTGCGCGGGCGTCACGGGAAAATTTGGATGTTTACGGTTAAAGGGGGCATTCCCCGTGACCGCACATGACAAGATAATTTTGCTATTTCTAAGCACGTTAAAATTCTCCGATTTTGGATTTGTGTGGCCAAGCAAACACTTGGTAAACTCTGTTTACTTTAGCGTGTCACTGGGTTTGGTGGGCAGGGCTATCACGGCTGGAAACCGCCCCCCCGTCCACAGCGTGATTTCGGCAAGCTGGGGTTTGCTCTCCAACTCGGGCAGCTTCTTGGTGCTGCCATTGATGGAAAATTGTGGCCAGTTTGATGAAGCGATCTGTATTCCTATCCGGCTGCCTTTACGGAATGTGTGGCCGATCACCATCGTTGGCAATTTAAGCTCTTCGGGCACGCCGACCCTCATCCAGACTCCGGTGTCATATCCTTTGCGATAGCGGGCGCGCAGTGCTGTATCAGCGACGTTGAATGTCTCGCCATCCGGCAAAACTTCGACGAGCTTTGCGAACACATCAAAATCCGGAGCGTTGGAGGAAGCCCAGAGTGTTAGGGCGACATTTCCATATGTCCCAACATCTTGCTTCAGCGGCGTCGACAAGAAGGTTTTGACGTCTGATCGCTTGGCAAGCGGTTGCTGATTGACTGCACCTATGGGATATTTGGTTCCTAAATCCTCGGGATAGCCCCCACCCCCCAAGGTTGGGACCGGACGTAGTGGGTCGTGCAAGTAAGAGGCTGTGCCCGATTGCACTTCACAGGCGTTGCTGGTTGCTGAAATACCAAGGCTGTTGTTGCGAGCATCTAGACAGAGCCGTAGATTGGCACCTGATACCGGCCAACTTTTTCCGCTCAGCCACCGTTGTGCGCCATTGTCATAGTAAACGATAGCTGGCGCTGCGCGAACCTTTGCTAGTGCCGCTGCGTCTTCTTTCACAAACGCGTCAAACCAATCCACTGCGCGCTGGGCATAATTCAGTCTGGCATCGCCGACAGCGCGCTCGCCAACCAGTGACTTTTCGTTTTCCAGACTTTGCTGGCAATGCAGCCCCGATGAAACGATCATTTTATGATCGCCCGTCTGGCGGGCCTCAGCCCGCGCGCGGTTCGCCTCGAACACGCCAATTTCCAGCTGAGGGGTGTAATCAAACCATGACGACATCCACAATGTTGGAATTTTGATGTCGTCGCGATCTGATATGCGCGAGTCCGACCACGATTCCGACTGGATCGGACGGGTAACATAGTCCTCAAACTCGGTCGGTTGGACACCGAGGCGTTTCATGAGTTCAATCTGTGGAAAGCCTTTGGACGTATCAGGCCAGTTATCGGAGAGGTCTTGGTCAGGCGTTGGATCGCCAACCGGATCGGAAGCGCCCTGATCCAGTTGCCCATAATAATAAAACCAGGACGCCCATCCTCCAAGCCAGAAAACACCGCCGCGCCGCGTCTGGCCAGGCTCGCGGACATTGGTCGCCTTCGCCTCCGTCATCGCAACGGCCGCAGAGCGTGGTATCATGGCGACATGGGCGGGATGCCTGGCAAGTGCCAGATCGAGCTGGTTTTCGGCTGATGACGAGCAGCCGAAAGTGCCTACTCGGCCCGTAGACCAGGGCTGGCGCGCGATCCAATCCAATGTTGCTATGCCGTCTTCGCGCGCATTGGGTATCGTCTTTGTATATCGCCCACCAGACCCGAACCTTCCGCGTTCATTCTGGATAACGACGGCATAACCAGCGTTCAAAAAGCCTTTAACAAAAGCCTCGGACTCGGCAATTTCATCATCCCAGATTGAATAGGGTGTGCGGATGAGCACAGTGGGTAGTTTCGCCTTAAGCTTGTGCTCGCGGATCAATACGCCCTTTAAGCGGACGCCGTCAAAAGATGATATCTCCATCGGTTCAATATCGTACAGCTTAGCATATTCCGCCTCTCGTGATGCACCTTCATCTTTAACATCTGTCTTCGAACAACCAGCCAGAAGGGTCGCTAGCACAGTGACCAGCAGCAAATTGCGGATAGATGGCACTAACAGCACCGAAGGGTGGCCAGACATTAGGACGCCCGGCGCTGTTTGCGCCGACGCCACCACAAAATGAGGCCGGACACATAAAGGATGGGAAGTGCCAGTCCTGCAAGAAAGACGAATACCTGACCTGTCGTTCCGAACATCAGGCCATTGTGCATCGGCACCGTGGCGCGCTTTGCAGCCTCGCCTGCCGATAAGGAGTCACCGTTTATGGTATCGACTACCTTTGCGCAGTTGGGGTCGACATAGACGGTCGTATCACCATCCCGGACATTCCAACTGTCGGTATTGCTAAAGTTAATCTCAAAAAATTTGCGATCTTCTTCAGGACTAACAAGGTAGGCTAATTTACTATTGGGTAAATGGGTGATTGCCAAATTAAGCGCCGTTTCGGCTGTCGTGGATGTTGCGCACGCGTCTTTGCTGGCTATCAAGGACGCCGATGGCGCACCGCGCAGCGGGGTCGCCACCTTAATCGCAGGTTCGACCCATTCGGGTTTCAGTATCCAGACACCCGTTGCCGACAGTATGAATATCGCGATGGCGCTGTAAAGGCCGATAAAATTATGCAGACTAAACCAGCGAGCAAGTCCCCGCGCGCTCATTTTGAAACGAAAGGCCGTTTTCCAGGTTTTCGGCCGGGGCCACCATAGATAGATGCCCGTAGCGGATGAGAAAAGAAGGATGAAACCGATCACTGCAACGACATCGAGACCAATTATTGGTATCATAAGCGATGTGTGGATCGCTACTGGAATATAGGCGTAAGCCGTTTCGAAGTCATAATATCCCAGCAATCGTCCGGTGTCAGGGTTGACTGAAAAGACCCGGTGATGGTGGCCATCGGGCCCTTCATGCGTATGACCGATAATCAAGGCAGTATCTGCGGCAACCGGGCTGCTGTTGGGTGCCGAAACCGCGATAATTTCGAGTTTGTCCGTATTCGCCGCGCGCACTGCAGCGATCCATTCGGAAGGTGATGTTGGCTGCCTGACGGTTTTTCCCGACCGTTCCAGCAGATCACCATGTTGTAACGCCAGAAGCAATGGCGCGAGAAGAATGAGCGATCCTGACAGCCCGATCAACGCAATCGGCAAGCCTGCGATAATGCCAATCCAGCGATGGCAGATGATCCAGATTTCTTTGGGTCGACTGCGTCGTGCAATAATGTCATGCGGAGCCGCTTCGCTGTTCGAAGCAGGCGATTCAGTAACACAGTTGACATCCATAATTTATCCCTCCATATTTTGGTTAAACGTTTTATCATTCTGGCGCAACGCATTTTGTTTAACGTCCGCTCGTTTTGTCAGAGCAAGGTTTGGGCACAATAAATGAGGAAAGGGAGGAGCGGAATTATGACACAGACTTTCAGGAACACCACCAAGGCTTTAATCATGACGGCATCACTTGCGGCGCTGTGCGTGGGTATTAATCCCGCGCTTGCTCAGGAGGCCGAGGACGAAGAAGTGAGCACCGGAGAAATAGTCGTTACAGCGCGGAGGCGCGATGAGCGTCTGCAAGATGTGCCTGCGTCAGTCGCTGTACTCTCTGGCGCACAGCTCGAAAGCGCGCAGGTCACGTCAGTCCGGGATCTTAACGCCATCGCCCCGAGTCTGGTTGCACTTGGTAGCGGGTCAGGTTCGAACACAACTATTCTGGCAATCCGCGGTATTGGCAATAACAATGCGACCAGCACGCCCCGTGTTGGCATGATCATCGACGATGTTCCGATTACAACGCAACTTTCCGTCAACGGCTCCGGCATCTTCGATGTAGACCAAGTGGAAGTATTGCGCGGACCGCAAACGTCGCTTTACGGCCTAAATGCAGAAGGCGGGCTGATCGTCATAAAAACTAAAAAACCGGGCAACGACACGGAAGGCCGCGTATCTCTTGGCTTGACCAACGACGGTGAATATCGTGCTTCGCTATCTGCATCGGGTCCTATCATTACTGACAAACTGTCAGTTGGTTTTGGCGTGCAATTTGAGCAAAAAGATGGGTTCATCTTCGATCCAATAATTGATCGTAATATTGACCAAAGTAAGCGTATTTCCGGCCGCGTTCGTTTGATTTTTACGCCCAGTGAGACATCCGAATTCGACCTTATTTATTCGAAGCACCACTCCGAGGCTGACTTCGGGGTGGCGTATATTCCGCTCGAGCGTGAGCTGTATAACGCAACGTTTGGCGTAAACGTCGGGCGCTTTGGGGTTGCGGCTGACACGGCTGGATTTTCAACGTCCGATGCAGACGAAGCCTCATTCAAAATGTCGTTCGACCTCGGTGCGGTGGATCTCATTTCGGTCAGCGCATACCGTAAATTCACGCAAAATCCTGCGTTCGATCCTGATCAGACTCCTGACCCGTTTCTTCCCTTTTTCGGAGGGGTAACGCTTGGTCAATCTATAGTCGACCAATCGGCATTCACACAAGAATTGCGACTTGCGTCGAAAAGTGACGGCCCATTTTTGTGGACCGCCGGACTTTTCTATTTTGAGCGTAATGAGGATTCTCGGGTCAATATTGGCTTGGCAGATGGCACATTCGTGCCATTCCTGTCCGAAGATACGACAAAAGCGAAAAACATTTCCGCTTTCGCTCAAGGAACTTACAAGGTTTCCGATCAATTCTCAGTCACTTTTGGGGGCAGATATGAGAGCGTCAAAGAGAATAGCGTATCCGTCGATATTTTAGATGGTTTTGCCGACCCGGTAGTCAAAGATGCGCCATTGCTTGGCCGATACAAGGACAGCTTCTTCTCTTACCGAGCAGAAGCGGATTACAAGCCAGCTGAGGACATTTTGCTTTATGCGTCAATTGCACGAGCGTGGCTGCCTGGCGGACCAAGTCTGGATAATCCAGATCCGCTCATCACAACATTTTCAGCGGAACGAAGCTGGAATTATGAAATTGGGGCCAAGACCCAGTTGTTTGATCGTCGTGTAACGCTTAATATAGCGGCCTATCTCACGGACATATCAGACTATCAGGAATTGATCCGCGACACGCCCATTTCCGGGTTTGTGTCCAATGCCAACAAAGTCCGTGCAAAGGGTTTTGAGGTAGAACTGAACGCCCGGATCGCTCCTTCGCTCACCATAACCGGCGGGATCGGCTATAACGACATTCGTTACCGGAACTTCGTGGATGCGGAAGGTGATAAAACGGGCAACCGTGTCCCCATCATTCCGAAATACTCGGCCTCTGCCTCGATAGCGTGGGAACCTATCGCCAATGTAGCGCTATCGGGAGAATGGCAGTCAGCCGGAACATTTTATGAACAAAATGATGCTCTGAACGCATTTGGAATCCTCTCGGGCTACGACGTTTTTAATACGTCAATCGGCTACGACGATGGCCGCTACAGCGTGCAAGCTTTTGTCAATAACGTGGCCAACAAACGGTACATTACCTACGCCAATACACTGGGCAGTGATTTCTTCTTCGGGACACCCGGGCAAGCACGTCAATTTGGTCTAACCTTAGGGTATAAATTCTGAAACCAGCCTTTGTGGCGGGTATTTTGAAAGTCGACCGGTGAAAAATAAATGCTTAAAACTGTGTGGTGCGATTACGCTCGCGCTCATGTGGCCGCCGACGTTATTGTCGGCGGCCGAACCTGGCACCATAGAGGTCGCTCTCTTAGACAACTGGAAATTCTTTGCGCAGGGCGACGCGAACAAGGACGGGCATTGGTCCAACGCCGAATTTTTTCAGCATCCCGGCTATGCCGAGACGGATTTCGATCTGCGGACCAAAACCTTCATATTCTGGATGATTGACGACGACAAAGATAACCGCATCTCTTTGCAAGAATGGTTCAATAACGAGCTTGGTCAGTTTCAGTTGGGCGACAGCAATCACGACGGCGTGCTCAGCATAGACGAGGCTGCACGCCTCGAAAAAATCGAGGAAAAGCTGTTCGCTGACCTTGCCGCAAAATAGTCCGGTTTTCTATAGGACGCGATACTTTTCGATTACATCCCAGTTCAATTGCACGCCAAGGCCTGGCGCGTCGCTCATCTCAAGATAGCCGTCGGTGCAGACTGGATCGCCCACCACAAGCTCGCCGGTGAAGGTGTCGCCGTCGCGACCGTGATTTGGAAACACCTCCAGCATCGGCATATTGTGGTGCGCCATAACAAGGTGAATATTCGGCGTTTCCGGTGCGTGCGGCACGACAGGTAGATTGAACGCCTGTGCCAATGCTACAATTTTGCGCGCTTCGGTTAGGCCGCCACAACGATTCACGTCGAGCTGAACGATATCAACACAACCGCGCGTAATGAGTTCCTTGAAACCGTGACGGGTGAATTCATGCTCTCCGCCCGCGATTGCGATGTTGGTCGATGCGCGAATCCGGGCATAGCCATCATAGTCATCAGCGGAGATTGGTTCTTCGACCCAAGCAAGTTCAAATGGCTTCAGTTTTTCAAGCATCTCAATGGCATATTGCGTCGTCCAGCCCATATAGGCGTCGGCCATCAAATCCATATCATCACCGATGGCATCACGCAGTTGTGCGACCATTTCGATATTCCGGCGCATCCCGGCGCGACCGTCCGCTGGCCCCCAGCCGAAGCGCATCTTCATCGCGGTAAAGCCCTGAGCGCGATATCCGCGCGCCATTTCTGCGATCTGGTCGAGGTCTTCCATTGCATAACCTGCACTGGCATAACCGCGAATCTTTTCGCGTGTGCGCCCGCCCATCAGCGCAAAGGCAGGCTTTCCAACGGCTTTTCCCATAAGGTCCCAAAGCGCGATATCAACGCCGCTGATCGCCTCAAGCGTGAGGCCTTTGCGGCCTATGTTGAGTGTTGATCGGTACATCAGTTCCCAGATCAGCTCGACATCGAACGGGTCACGGCCAATAATTAGCGGCGCAAGTCGGTTTTCGACGACTTGTGCTACCGCTTCCGAACCCAATGCCACGACGCCGAAACCATCAACGCCATCGTCGGTGAAAATGCGCACAATGATTGCAAAGGTCGGGTCGCCAACACCGCCAATTGGCTTGTTGAACAGCCCAATCGGGTCTTTGCGAAAACGCGCTCCAGTTTCGAACAGCCCGTCGAGGTTGCATGTCGCCCACCAGTCCGGAGTGTCCCATTCCGGTTCGCCAATCCGGATGACTTCAACTTTTGAAATGCGCATATCTGGGCTCAATTCTCATCAAATGATTTGCGGGTCGGAATCATTGCATTACACAGCCTTCGCCGGGATAGTGGATGGAGCGAGCCTCAAACATCCCGTAGGCTGTTACAATAGTTTCACGTTTTTTGGGATCAAGTTTTACGGTAACAATACTACGCGGATCAAACGGAACAATGCCAATCATGTTCAGATGATTCAACGCAAAGCTTGTGTCCCGGCCGTCGATGTAGACCATGGGACATACGACACGAGCGGTGAGACGCGTCGTGACATAGCCATATTCGCGCACTTTAATCGTCACTGGAATAATAGCGATCAGGCATATTACACCAATAATGCGGAAGGTCCATTTTCCAATCTTGCGCACAATCCAAAACTCCCTCATAACACGTTAATCGTTTAACTAGACTAACTTCACAGGGGTCTGCAAGCATGAACAGGTTCAAAGCTACTTTATTAGTCGCCATTACAGCTTTCACCGTTGGAACCGTGCAGATTATTTCCGCTCAGCCAAACGCACAGCAAAACAAATCGCCGCGTAAATTTGTTTATAGCGATTTGCCTATGCAGCCTGATGGCCTGGCCTGGCCGACAACTGAGTGGGAGAGGAGCAAGCTTGACGCGGGTACAGATGCCAATGGCCTTAACGCTATGCTTGATGAAGCGATGAACTCAAAAGACCCGTTGATGGGTAAAACAAACGCGATGCTTGTTATCCATAAAGGACGCGTCGTTGCTGAACGCTATACCAATGGTTACACCTGTGACCGCACGGTATTTTCAATGTCTGTCGCAAAAATGATGGGCGCCGCAATGTCTGGCGTTCTAGTCAGAGATGGCAAAGCCGCATTGGACAATCCCCTTGGCATTATGCAGTGGCCACAAAATGACCCGCGATCGAAGATCACCCTGCGCGATACGCTCAATATGGCAACCGGACTTGGGTGGGAGGAAGAAGGAGACGCCTCGCTCATCGGCTTAGCTTTTGGCGAAGGGTATAAGGACTTGGCTCACTACACTGCCAAGCAGCCGCTGAGACATGCTCCCGGCACTTTATGGCAGTATTCGGATGGAACACCTTCGCTGATTGGTGCGCTTGCTTTGCAAAAAGTGGGCGGGAGCCGGAGCAAAGTTGCCAATTGGGTCCGCGACGAGATCAGCACCCCGATCGGTGCGAACACCATAGAGCTGGAATTTGATCAAAAGGGCACATGGTATGGATCATCCGGCGTTAGATGGAGCCCGTGCGATATTGCTCGATTTGGCTACCTCCTTTTGCGCGACGGTACCTGGGACGGCAAACAAATACTCCCTGCCGGATGGGTGAATGAAATGCGCACACCCAGCAACGCGTCGCTGATCAAGCCATTGCCTCCTGAATACCCAGCAAATGCCGCCGGCGAATATTACGGGATGTTTACATTCGTTATGGACTTGCTGCCCAAAATTATACTGGCTCCCCCCGCTTCTGGCATACCAATTGATGCTTTTGGTCACACCGGCTGGGGCGGGGTGATTTTAAGGATTGTGCCGTCTCGTGACGTTATTTTGGTGGTCGTTGGTGTCGGCGTAAACGATGATTATGCATGGCTGAAAAAACAAGATGACTTCAAAAGCATGACCGATGCCTTCCCTGAGGTAAATGCTAATGTCAGTCGCTGAGGCTCTGCCCGACGAGGCCAGACAGGATGATAAGCGCGCATGGTATCTGCTCACACTGTTGTCACTTGCCTTTATTCTTTCCATGCTCGACCGGACTGTCATCAGCCTTTTGGTTGAACCGATCAAGGCAGACCTGGGACTCACCGATACAGGCATCGCGCTGTTGCAAGGTGCGACATTTGCCATTTTTTACGCGCTAACAGGTGTCCCAATTGGCTGGCTCGCTGACCAAAGCAATCGCCGTAACATCGTTTCTGCGGGCATTGGCCTTTGGAGCATCATGACTATTGGTTGTGGCCTGGCGAGCAGTTACGCCACGCTATTCTTTGCCCGAACGGGCGTCGCTGTCGGGGAAGCGGCACTCAATCCGGCGGCTTATTCCTTGCTTTCGGACCGTTTTTCCAAAGCGAAACTCGGCCGCGCTATCGGCATATTCACGGCTGCTGGCGTCATCGGAACTGGCCTCGCACTGCTGATCGGCGGCAAGCTGTATAGCTATTTTGTTTCGCAGGGCGGCCTTGATATTGGCTGGAATTTAAAGCCGTGGCAGGCGACCTTTGTTGCGGTAGGATTGCCAGGGCTGATATTGGCAATACTGATAATGGTGACCGTGAGCGAACCAAAGCGGACCGGTCGGCAGCAAGCCGAAAACGAAGCGCAAAGTGGCGTCAGTGCTTTCGCCTTTATCAAATCGAACCGCGCTATCTATGGACCTCTGCTCGGCGGCTACGGAATCTTGTGCATCGTCGGATATGCGTTTGTTTCGTGGGGGCCGGCCAGTCTTGGCCGGGTCCACGGATTATCACCGTCTGAAATTGGTGGGAAATTCGGTCTGATCATGCTGCTATTTGGCTCGCTTGGTCCGATCCTTGGCGGAATAGCCTGCGACAGATTAGTAAAAAGCGGACGAAACAACGGTCCCATACTCTGCCTTTTGTTCGCAGCAACGATTTGCCTGTTGTTCGCCATCAGCTTGCTCTTGAACAATGGCTTGACCGCAACATGGGTTGCTTATGCAGGCATAGCCTTCGGTTTCACCGCAATGCTCGCGTCAGTGCCCATCGCCATTCAGCTGCTTACGCCTTCGGAGTTTCGAGCACGCATTGCAGCGCTCAGCCTCGTTAGCGCAAATGTTATCGGGCTTGGTGTTGGGCCGCTGCTGGTTGGTCTATTGAATGATAATGTTTTTCCCGGCACTGCGGGAATAGCAACATCTCTGCCGCTGGTATTGGCAGCAAGCGCATTTGTCGGTTTCATCATTGTCTGGCCTGCACGCCGTGTCAGCGTTGTGGCTCAAGACCAACTTTCACCAACCTTTTGATTTCAACCATTCGATTGTTGTCGTGTTGAAACGCGCTGGGTCTTCCCAATGCGGATTATGGCCAGCATTCTGAAACGCGCTCAATTCAGCACCCGGCAGGATCTGGAGCAAATGCCGCTGGAAACCGGCAGGCAGAAAATTATCAGTATCACCCCCGACGAGCAGCGTCGGCGTGTTAAATTCGGCGAGCTGCTCTGGCGTGAGCCAAATATCTTTGTCCATCATCATCGGCAGCAGCGCAACCGGCCCAGGCAGAAACCCATCATCGCTATGCAGCATTTGCAGTTGTCGCCGCAAAAATTTATCGGTCGCATCGTCTTGGCCCATATCGAACGGCCACGGACCGCCTTTGCCGATGTCTGCCATCACGGAGTCGATTGCCTTGCCATTGTTGGCATAATTCTCTTCTGACCAGACACCAGCGGTCGACCCCATAAGGACCAGCGCCGACACGCGATCAGTATTCTGCGTTGCAAAGCGGGTAGCGCCAAAACCCCCCATCGACCATCCGATTAAGGCCGTCTGTTTTATCCCCTCCTGATCCAGTACGGCCCCGATATCATCAGGGTGATACCGAAAGCCAAGATCACCCGTCTTGCAGGGCGACTGAAAATGCCCACGCAAGTTTGTGGCAATAACTGTATATCCAGCCTGCACAAATGCAGGAATGTTTTTGTAGAAACAGACATGGGTTTCAAACGCCCCTGGGATCATCATGACGCACGGGCCGCAGCCATAGATTTCATAATAAATACGCGCTTTGGTCGATTGTGCGATCCGCGATTCTGCTACCCACATAGATATTTCCCTCGCGTTGTTAGTCTTCGACCTGTTCAAACAGCAGGTGCGTCCCGTTTGCATAGCGCCCATCGACTTTGATCATCGAATCCAGCACCACAAATTCTATCCGACGCTCCGCAAAATAGGTGGTCAAATGAGGGATCGACTGAACCGCTATATGAACCAGCCCGCCATCCGCGCCGGCACCATATTTCCGTTGGAACGCATTGTTCTTCCACAAAGTCAGCGTCGTTTCGCCTAACTGGAAAGCAGCAATATCGTCGTTAGCAGCCGACGGAATGATGCCGTACAATTGCATAAAACGTTTTACTGATGCGTTAAAAGAATTGTCATCGACTGGAAAGGAAAAGCCGGTCCAGTGGAGGGCGCCATTGGGGTGATCGCGCCACGCCTCGCGCTCAAAATCATAGGGGCTGGAATACCAGCATGCGTTGAAAGGAAATGGCGCTTGACCCTTTGGAACCAGGAACACTTCTAGGTCGACTGGCGGGCCGTCGCCGAACGGTGTCAGGCTTAGCCGGACACGCTGCATATCGACGCCAAGTGCAATCCATTCTGTAGCGAGCCTGTCAGGATCGGGCGTGGCGTGCACAAGCATCGCTGGACCTTCCGCTTGACACAGGATGTCTTGCATCATGGGCATCGCTGTGGTCCGATCAGCTTTGGCAAGCTCAAGATAATTCGCACATCCTGCCGTCCTTGCCCGCAACAACACAGCGGCGCTGCCCCCGTCACCGCCTGCGCTGCCGCCGCCCATCGGCGCGAGTTGCCGAACCGGCCTGACTTTAAAACCAAGTTCGGTATATGCTTTGATGGCCGCATCATGGTCAAAGGTAGCGATCATAAGATGATCAAAATCGGCTATCGCCGTGGCATTTAGGGGCTCACTTTGCATAGGAAATCTCTACCTATGGGATAGTTTGCGCACAAGGAAATTTTCGTGGTATCAGCCGCAATCACTGTGTCTTAATCTAGGGTCTGAGTTAAATAAAACGTTATGCAAAATCCCAAATCCTCCCCTTCCAAAGAAACCTTGTCTCGTCCCACAATTAAGGACGTTGCAGCCGCCGCTGATGTGTCGCTCGCAACGGTGTCCAACGTCATCAATGGTAAAACATCGTCGGTCGGGGAAAAGACACGAAAGCGTGTGCAAAAGACGATCGATAAACTTGGATACCGACCCCAATCTGCCGGGCGGCGCCTTCGAACCTCACGGCGTCATTCGATCGCGATGGTCATTGTCGATGAAAGCGAAGCGTACCTCACCGACGGATTTGCCGCTAATATGGTGCCCGGTTTCACCGATACCCTTAACCACCGCGGATATTCAGCAGTAATCCACGGGTGTCGCCGCGATGAGTTTGGAAAGTCTGTTGTCGTCCAGAATCTCGAAGTCGACGCCTATTGCATGTTTCTTTCAGGGTCTGTCAGTGAGCGTCAGGCAATCACTGCTCAGATCGAGGCGCTTCATCAGCCAGTCGTCCTTGTTGAAGAAACGGTCATTCCCAAGTCGTCTTATTTCGCGGTAGTAAGGCAGGATGATTTTGGCGGTGGGCAGCAACTCGCTGATCATTTGCTCGCGCGCAATGCCAAACATATTCTGTTCCTGATGCCAGAGCTTGTTTGGCCGGCGATTGAAGCGCGCGTTGCGGGTATGCGTGATGGCCTGAAATCGGCGGGAAGCAACGCGCAGCTCACACTCCTAAAGACGCCGTCGGAAAAGTTCGACGAGGTTATGGCGACGTTGTCTGCATATTTGGAGACGCATCCAAAACCTGATGCAATCGCGTGCGCAAATGATCAAATGGGTATAGCAGCCATGCAAGCGCTGGAAAGCCAGCAGCTCAAAATCCCGGCGGATGTCATGGTCACGGGCTTCAATGGCTTTGAGTATCGCCGTTATGCCAAACCATTATTGACCAGCATAAAATCGGCGGCGCGTGAACTTGGTGTTGCCGCGGCTGAAGCCTTGATCGAACGCGTTGAAACCGGGGCATTTAAGACTAACGAAATCTTGTTACCGACCTCCCTGCTGCTGGGCGATTCGACCTAGTGCAGACTATTTTTTGTGTCCACCGACTCTAGAACCAGTATCACCAATTGCCTTGAAGGCTGCGATTGTTTCCTGTTCCAGCTTTTCGTCCCAACCAGTCGGCCAGTAACTAAATTTAACAATGACAAGTTTCTGCGAAGGAACAACATAGAGATATTGGCCGTGTAAACCGACGCCGGCAAACGCGTCAGGCTCTCCTAACGTCCACCATTGATAGCCATAGCCTTCACGCCGCTTTTTGCCGGTTTCACCGTCAGTCGCCGTGGAGCGCGCCGCCCAATCCGCCGGCAAAATGCGTCTTTTGCCGGCAACTCCGCCATCGAGCATAAGTTGACCAACACGCGCCAGATCACGCGCCGATGCACCAAAACCGCCATTGGCGATTGCAGTGCCTGTTCCAGGCTTCCCGTCTAAAACCCAATATCCTGGGTACTCCATTCCGGCGGCATGCCAAAGATGACGCTCCATATATTTCGATAAGCGCTGGCCGGTAGCTTTTTCTAAAACCCGCGCGATCACGCATGTTTCGGGGGAGGAATAATTGAACGTTGTGCCGGGTGCATGTGCACGCGGAGCAGACTTGATGAAATCCGCACATCGCTGCTGATTGCCGGCGATGACAGTTTCTAGGAAATTGAAGAATGGGGCTCCGTCCTCGCTGAAGTCTACGCCAGATCGCATCTGTAAAGCATCGCGCAGCGAAACCCCTTCGTATGCGGTCCCCATAAACTCAGGTGCATAGCGCGTGATTGGATCATCGACTGATGCTATTTCACCTCTATCAATGGCGATGCCAACAAGCATTGATACCAAAGATTTGGCAATCGAAAATACTGCGTAGCGCGATGTTGCATCGCCACCATTCCGGTAGTGTTCGCTCACTATGTGGCCGTCTTTAATGACAATGAATGCATTGGTATAGGTACGGCTCAGGAAATCGTCGAGCCTAAGGTTTTTGCCGTCATACTGGTATTTTAAAGCGAAGTTTTGTTTGTCACTCGGGATAAGCCAAGGTCGCGATGATGCAGATACTGGTTCGTTTTCGAACAGACGATCAAATGAACGGAATGTAACGACATTAAGCGGCGGCGAGGGGAAAGCCATGCGCGCGCTGACAAGATCGGGATCGACAGTTGATGGAGGCAGCGCGACCTGAGGATATGCCGTAGACCCCCATGACGCAGCAGTGAATATCCCCAACATGCCAGTTATTGCGAAAAATTTTGGGGTTTTTGTCATTTCGCTCTCCCGTTGAACGAGCAGCCATTCGGCTTGCTGCCCGATTTTGCGGGCACCGCGCCTGTTGCCAAAGAAGTCAAAACATCATCGATATGACTTGGCGCTTCAAGCAACCCAGCAGGATCATCACCTTCATAATCGTCGAATGAGCCTCGATATGCCAAATTACCATCGGCGTCGATGATAACTGCTGAAGGAACTTGGTCGATATCATAGGCTTTGGCGAGATCCCCGGACGAATCTGAAACGAAACCATCTACCTTGGCTCCGGTTGACATCAGAAGATAGCGGGCGACGTTCGCACTGACATAGCCTTCTTGGTCAGGCTTATACGAATTGATCATCAGCCAAGCCGTCTTTTCATCATTCCACTTCGCTTGCAATCTAGGGAGCTTTTTACTGTTGTAATATTTGCCGTTGGCATCGCAATACGGGTTCATCCATTCCAGGATGATCACCTTGCCGCGGTAGTCCGATGATCGGTGCACAACGCCAGCACTGTCGGTTACTTCGAACGACGGTGCCGGCGATGCTGCTGCCAAGACGAGGCCCGCCGGTATAGCCAGCAGCAGTCGTAGTCGACTTACGCCAAGGGCATCACCCTTAATCATTAGGAAACTTCATATCCCGAAAAAGCTTCTGCTGTATTTCGAGAAGAGCATCATATTCTTTTTGATCGATGATCCCGTCATGATTCTTGTCACCAAGCTGAAATTGGCCAAGCTCGTTGTTGAACCATTCCTGCAACGATACTTTATTATCTTTGTCATCGTCGACCATCCAGAATACGAACGTAATCTGCTCCTTATTCCATTTTGCACCTTCATAAACGGGATGAGCAAAAAATTCCTTTTCGTCAATATATCCGCTCTGGTCAGCGTCGCCGCCTTTGAAAAAAGCCCAGAACTGATGCAACGCTTCTTCCATGACTTCGCGCGCCGCGCCGCCAGGGCCTGTTTTGACAGCCGCTTTATCAAGCATCTTGTGCGCGGTTTCATCCGCGTATGAAGCGGTTGGCGCAGCCAGCATTGCCGCGCCAAGCAGCGACAGCATTAACCGCTTTCCGTTTTTCCATTTTGACATTAGCTCACCTTTGTTTGAGTAAAACGTTTTACTAATTTATCTCAAAAAATCTTGACGTCAACTCGGCCCATCTAACCGAACAGTTTCTTCATGCGTGCGAGGGGTCTCCTCCAAGCCGAAATTGCTTGTGGCAGGCCGTACAAGAATCCCCGGTATCGACGAGAACTGGCCATATGCTCTCCAGTTCACTATTCGGTGTAGCGTCAACGGTTACGGACAAATTCCTCGATTTGCGCTGGAATAGGGTCATTGCCCTCTGAAAATCGACGGGTGCTGTCCAAATAGATACTTTGGTGGCGGGGCCTGGTCGGCGCTTTGGGTCGGGCGCAAAAGCGAAGTGCCGGGGCAAGGCGTCTGCCTGCTTTTTCAACTGCTTCGTAAGCGCGCGAATGCGCGAAGGCTTCAGATTTTTGTTTTCGAACATCGTGACGAGCTCAACGCCGATCGCGCGCATGGCATACATTGCGGCAACGCGTTCATCATCTTGTTGAGCGGTGGAATAGCGGATTTGATCTCGTCGACCGTCACAGGCACCCAAAAGAACAAAAGCCAGCAACCAGCCAGCTTTCATCTTTCGCCGTGTCAGAGACACTTCACCGCAACCGATTTCGGCGCCTCGAAGTGTACCTCGTTCCGCAATGGACGTCCCATCACGGGCGCATCGATTTCAAAAATATCGCCGTCTTTAATAGTAACGCCAGCGGCTCCGCTCGATGCATCGCAGCCGAATAAGTGCAAATGTACATCGCCGGGCCGCCGTGCGCTAGCACCCTTGAAATGATGATATTCAAGGTTGGCAATGCTATGCGACATATTCGCCTCGCCACTGGCAAACGAGCTTTCCCAAATCGTTGCGCCACCCCTTTTTACGCGCACGGTTCCAGTAACACTATCGGGTAAGACGCCAATGAAAAGTTCCGGGCCGATGGGGCAAGGACGCAATTTCGAGGGTGCGATATACATATAATTGCGTTGCTCAAATGCATGGTCGGAAACGTCATTGGCCAATATGAAACCGATTCGGTTTGGTGTGCCGTCGGGCGCAATGATGTAAACGCCGGCAAGCTCTGCCTCTTCACCGATTGTTGTTCCGTGAAAGGGGGCGATGAGTGGCTCGCCGCTGCGTAGCGCATCGAGCCCGGTCCCCTTGAAAAACCATTCAGGTTCCACCCCGATCACACCGGCAGGCGGCTTGCCATTTTCAAGGCCAGCCCGAAACAGTTTGGCGCTATCGGTCATTCCCTGCGCGGGATCTTCGCCGTGCATGTTACTTCGTAATGTCGCGCTGCCAATATGGGTGAGGCCTGTTCCGGTAATAAACAGCCGGTAAGGATCATCATGGTCGATGGGCAGAAGCAGCCGTCCGCTATCTTGAACCGAGTCGTAATCAAGCATTTCGGTTGATAGAAGATCGCAAACCAGTGCTTCAATTGTCGTGACGTTGGCTATCGCTGTCGATGCTAAGTCGCGTATCGATGCGACGCCGGATAATAAAACGAGGGTCATCCCATCAACCTTGGCTACGCGGCGGTGTCCTTGGTCGTCAATAATCTGCACAAGTCGCATCATTGTAGCTTTCCCGAAAATTCATAAGACGTTTTAGTGCTGGTGTAGAATTCGCGCGCATGGCTCCCCTGCTCGCGCGGACCCAGACTCGAGCCCTTCTTGCCGCCAAACGGGACATGATAGTCAACCCCGGCAGTAGGAAGGTTGACCATCGTCATCCCGACCTGCGCGTGTTGCTTGAAATGTGCCGCGTATTTCAGGCTCGTCGTGCAAATGCCTGCGGTCAGGCCAAAGTCGCTGTCGTTGGTCACTTCGAGCGCTTCTTCATAATTCTTGACACGGATCACGCTGGCGACCGGGCCGAACACTTCTTCACGGTTGATGCGCATTGCGCCATTCGTCTCTGTAAACAATGCGGGAGTAAGGTAATGACCTTCAGTTGCCTGGCGCACTATTTGCCCGCCACAAACCAGCTTTCCGCCTTCTTTTTGGGCGATTTCAATGTAGTCGACGTCTTGGTCCAGCTGCCTTTGGTCGACCACCGGCCCGATATCGGTTTGCGGATCAAGGGCATTCCCAACCCTCAATGTTGCCATTTTCGTGGTCATCGCTTCGATAAAGCGGTCGTGGATATCCTCGGTCACAATAAGTCTGCTTGATGCCGTACACCGTTGTCCCGTCGAGAAAAATGCCCCGTTGATTGCACAGTCAACTGCAAGCGGCAGATCGGCGTCATCGAGCACGACAAGAGCGTTTTTACCGCCCATTTCAAGCTGGACACGACTGAGATTATGGGCACCGGCTGCGGCAACAATGGCCCCCGTATGCGTAGAACCGGTGAAACTATATGCGTCGATGTCAGCTGATTGCAGCATTGCTTGCCCTGCGACTGAGCCGCGACCAATGACCATGTTGAGGACGCCGTCTGGCAATCCGGCCTCTTGCAATATCGACACCAGCAACCAGGCCGATGCTGGGACAAGTTCCGCCGGTTTGAAAATAACCGTGTTGCCCCATGCGAGGGCGGGCGCGATCTTCCATGCCGGAATGGCAATCGGAAAATTCCACGGGGTGATAATGCCGACAACTCCCACCGGTTCGCGTGAGATGCTGACGGTCACGTCTGCGCGCACGCTTGGCAGATATTCTCCGCCGCTGCGCAGGCATTCCCCAGAGAAAAAATGGAAAATCTGCGCCGCGCGCCGGGTTTCGCCGATGGCTTCCGCAAGCGTTTTTCCCTCTTCCCGAGCGAGCACCGCACCGATTTCTTGGCATCGCGCGAGCAGAGCGTCGCCTGCCGCCTTCAGAATATCATGACGCTGCTGTATCGTTGACAGTCCCCACGAAGGCGCGGCCGCCTTTGCAGCGCTTATCGCTTGAGCAACGCAGGCCTGATCCAGCGGCGCGTATTCGCCGACAATGTCGGAAAGGTCGGACGGATTGTTGTTTGGCAGCAGCTGACCGCCGCCAACCCACTGCCCATCAATGAGGCTTTGAATCCGCATCATTGATCCTTTAGACTTAACATTGGCTCTAACTGCTGCTGCGGCCCATGTTGCCGCTGCGGTAAAACACTGCGCATTCTTTCACCTTATTTGTTCAAAAATCGATCATGTGGCCGAACACAGTGAAACGTTTCACTATTTTTTAAGCTTTAGTCAAGGTCGTTTGTGGTCAGTCAGAAAGAGGGCGATGCCAAACAAGTGCACGAAAAGTGGCAGGCACAGGTTGATGGTACGCGCCTTGCTGCCACGCAGCGTTACAACATGGGTGCCGCTGCAACAAACTCCGGGATGGTGCAAAGCCGATCATTTATCTCGCACAATAGCTTGAATGCGCTCACATCAACATTGAAACGGCGCGCATTCGCCATCTGGGGAACCAGACAGACGTCAGCAGCTGTGAGAGTATTCCCATAACAATATAAACCACCATATTTGGTAATTTCGGGTTCGAGGGCTGCAAATCCCGTCTGCACCCAATGCGCATACCAATCGGTTCTGGCGTTGTCCGAAACGGCCAATTCATTTTGCAAATAACCCAACACACGAAGGTTGTTGAGTGGGTGGATGTCACAGGCAATGGCTAAGGAGAGCGCAGATACCCGCGCATCCGCCAAGGGATCGCATGGAAACAGGCGCGGCTCTGCCACAGTGTCTAAAAACCGCATAATGGCTAATGATTGGGTTAATATCGTTTTGTCAGGCAGCATCAAGGCCGGCACAAGCCCCGCTGGTGCCACCGCACAATAATCCGGTGCGCGCTGTTCGCCTGCCCTAAGATCGATGGCGTGCGTTTGATAGTCGATGCCTTTCAGTGCTAGCGCTATGCGTACGCGGTATGATGCGGACGAACGCGGAAAATCATACAGAATATAATCGGCCATCACGCCACCAACGCGTATATACTCGTTAATCCGTCAATACTGAGGTCTATCCGGTCGCCGGGTTTAACCGCCCCAACACCCGCAGGCGTGCCTGTGTAAATCAGGTCACCTGGTGCCAGATCATCATAATGGCTCAATTCCGATATGATTTCAGCGCAAGACCATATCAGCAATTCCAGGTCGGTTTCCTGGGCAACGACGCCGTTTACTTTTAGCGTCAGCATCTTGCCTGCCAAGTCGCCGACCGCATCCCGCCGCATAATCGGTCCCATGACGGCGGCTTGACTGAAATTCTTGCCCATGTCCCACGGGCGTCCCTTGTCGCGTGCGATCAACTGCAAATCGCGGCGTGTCATATCTAGCCCGCAAGCATAACCGAATACCGTCTGCAACGCATCGCCAACGCTCACTTTAGACGCCGGTGTGCCAATCGCAATGACCAGCTCGCCTTCGTAATGAAAGTCTGCTGTGCGGGGCGGATAGGCCAAAACCGTGCCGGACGGCACGACAGTGTCGGTGAATTTGGTGAAGAAAAACGGGGCTTCCCGCTCGTCCGCTCCCATCTCACGTGCGTGTGCGAGATAGTTGCGGCCGACACAGTAAACGCGACGCACGGGAAAATATGCGTCTTCGTCCTTAATCTCAACTGTTGTGATGGGCGTAGCTGGAAAAACGAGAGTCATTTTAGCCTCCATGGCACGGCAAGGTGAACGATATCGAGCGGCTTGGCATGAGCCTCGGAATTCTCACGCTAAGGATTCGCCATTGACATCATTCGTATTTGGTGGAAATTATTGCATTAAACGTTTTACTTATTAAGTCGACATTTTTTTACCAGGATTCGGGCATCGCTCACCGAAGATATGAAGACCATGGAACATTGAATATGACCACTTCCCCCCAAGCCGGATTTGCATGGCAGAACAACAAAACCAGCCGCGTGCCCTATGCGCTCTATTCCGATCCAGGCATCTATGCGCGCGAACTGGAACGGCTGTTCTACGGCAAGCACTGGAATTACGTTGGATTAGAAGCCGAACTGCCGGAACCAAAAAGCTTCAAAACCACCTTTATCGGCGAGCGGTCTGTTATCGTGACTCGCGACCGCCACGGCGAAATCCATGTTGTCGAGAACCATTGCGCGCACCGCGGCGTGCGGTTTTGCCGAAAGAAATTTGGCAAGGCGACATCGCTGGTTTGCCCCTATCACCAATGGAATTATGCGCTGGATGGAAAGTTGCTCGGTGTCCCATTCAAAAACGGCGTCAAGGGCAATGGCGGTATGCCAGATGATTTCCAAATGGCGGACCACGGACTTAACCAGTTGAAAGTTCATATCCGTAATGGTGTCATTTTTGCGAGCTTCGACCACAATGTAGAACCATTTGAAGACTATGTCGGGAAAACGGTACTGGGTTATTATGACCGGGTATTCGACGGCAAGAAAATCAAAATCCTTGGTTATTCCCGGCAACGTATTCCGGGCAACTGGAAACTGATGATGGAGAATATCAAGGACGGGTATCATCCCGGGTTGCTCCACACTTGGTTTGTCACCTTTGGACTTTGGCGCGCCGATCAGACCAGCCGGATGGTAATGGATGATACCGGCCGCCATGCCTGTATGGTTTCGGCACGCAACGAGGGCGACGACAGCGAGGTTACATCGGGCGTAACAAGTTTCAAAAAAGGCATGCAACTAAACGACCCGCGTCTCTTGGATGTCGCCCCCGAAGCTTGGTGGAATGGGCCGACGGTCGTGATGACGACGCTCTTTCCGTCAGTCATCGTACAGCAGCAGGTTAATTCATTGTCGACCCGCCATATCATTCCGCGCGGTCCGAGTGCATTTGATTTTGTGTGGACCCATTTCGGGTTTGGAGACGACGACGAGGAAATGACCGAACGGAGATTGCGACAGGCCAATTTATTTGGACCTGCCGGATTTGTTTCCGCCGACGACGGTGAAGTGATCGAATTCGCACAGCAAGGGCTTTCCACCGATCTTTGGAGCGAAACCATCTCCGAACTGGATGGCACCGGCACCGGCAATACTGAGCATATGGTCACCGAATGCCTGGTGCGCGGCATGTACAAATATTACCGCGAGGTCATGGAGCTATGATCGACGCTTCTACACGCTTTGCCATCGCTGATGTGTATGCGGATTACGCCGCAGCTCTTGACGAGCAACGCTATGACGATTGGCTAGGCTTATTTGCAGAAGATTGCCGTTACACTGTTCAGCCGCGCGAGAATTATGAGGCTGGATTGCCGCTTGCGACGATCCGGCTCGAAAGCAAAGGGATGTTGCAAGACCGCATTCATGGGGTCACATCAACATTATATCACGCTCCATATTACCAGCGCCATATAATCGGCGGCCAGCGCATTCGCGAGGAAGGAAACGGGTGGTCGGTTGAGTCTAACTATCTGGTTGTACGAACGCACAGCGATCAGCCATCCGATATTTTAAGCGTGGGCCGATATATTGATGGGTTGGTCAATGAAGGCGGTTCAATAAAAATTGCACGCAAATTATGCGTGTTCGACACCGAACTCATCCCAAATTCTCTGATCTATCCGATATGACACAGACCAATCTGGACGCGGCGCGGGCCGATTATTATGACAGCCTTAAGCCGCATGCGCTTGCGCCGTTGTGGACTGTGCTCGATGCGCTGGTTACATCTGAGCCACGCTCACCAATTGTGCCTTTTGGTTGGATTTATAACGCCATCCGTCCGATCCTTATGAAGGCAGGTGAGCTTATTTCTGCAGAGGAAGCCGTTCGGCGTGTGCTGATTCTGGAGAATCCAGCATTACCCGGCAAAGCCAGCATCACGCGCACTCTGTATGCCGGATTGCAACTGATCCTGCCCGGTGAAATTGCCCCGTGCCACCGCCATAGCCAGTCTGCGCTGCGCTTCGTTATAGAAGGTGAAGGTGCTTATACTGCGGTTGACGGCGAACGCGCGATCATGCGCCCATTCGATCTGGTGCTGACGCCAAATGGGCGCTGGCATGATCACGGAAATGACAGTGATGCTCCGATGATCTGGCTGGACGGACTGGATATTCCGCTGGTAACAGCACTCGATGCATCCTTTGCCGAAACACTGACGGACGGCGTGCAACACTCAACGCGCCTCTCGGTGGGTGATTGCCAGATGCGTTACGGCGCGAACCTGAAGCCAGTGCGGGGCGGTGGTGAATCGACCGTCGCCGCCCCACTTTTTCATTATCCGTTTGAACAGTGGCGCGCGGCGTTGTTCCAATCGGCACAGAATTCCGACGTTGATGCGCACGACGGCATGCTGATGGAGTTTACCAATCCAGTGGACGGCGGCCCAGTAATGAACACCATATCAGCATTCTGCCAATTACTGCCGAGTGGGTTCGTGGGTGAGGGACAGCAATCGACCGATGGGCTGATTTTTGTAGGCGTCGAAGGCACCGGGATCATTCACATTAACGATCAGGCTTTCCCCATTGGTCCCCGCGATGTCGTCGTCGTTCCAAGTTGGGCAAGGCGGCGGATCGATGCAGCGTCTAATCTGATACTCTTCAGCTACTCTGACCGCGCGACTCAGCAGAAGCTGGGCTTATGGAAACAAGCCGCATGACGTTAAGATGTCGGGAGCGCACACGGCATCGGCACTGACATCAGCCAAAGCGGGTTGAATGGACTGTCAATCTTTCCCTCCACATCGCTCGGTGCCCGACTCGCACATGCACCCACAAAAGGTTGGGTTCTGAGGGCTGCCATTCTGGACGGTGTTCCGAACAATCCCGTGCGACCAAAACGAACTGCGATCAAATTGGGCGGCGGAGATGGTGCGTTGCTGATCGGAGAGATTGAAGCGTCTTTGCCAGAAGGCAAATTGCTTTTCGGCCATTGGCGGTACACGGCGTGCTTTGACGGTTTTGCCAGAGCTTCTGTGCGCGGTAATGGGGGCGAACCCTTCGCTTCGCAACGCCACCGCGTTCGGGCCACGCCCCGCGTTTACCATCAGATTGCTGCAGGAGTGAACACTATGCGTACCGCCTTTGACTTTTTGTCATGCTTCCCTGACTGCTTTGCTTTTCTGGCATAAATTCGCCGTTCCAGCGCAGCCTGTTGGGGCATATCCAAAGCCTTTAAACGGTTGGAGAAATATTTGAAATCTTGCTGGAATAGGATCAACAAAACCTTACTTACACAGTTGAAAAAGATGGAGTAAACAGCACCGCGCTGTATAGTGTTTCTGCATCAGGAGAGTGCAATGGACAAGCGCGTTAAGAATATTGTGATCGTCGGCGGTGGCAGTGCGGGTTGGATTGCAGCGGCACGGATCGCTGCTAGAAATTGCACGGCTCATCCAGAAAGTGTGCGGGTCACTTTGATAGAGTCTGCGACCATTGGAACCATCGGTGTTGGTGAGGGCACATGGCCGACGATGCGCAATACGCTTAAAAAAATTGGTATATCGGAAACCGAATTCATCCGTCACTGTGATGGTGCTTTTAAGCAAGGTGCAAAGTTTGTCGGATGGACCAATGGCACCGCGCAGGATGGATATTACCACCCGCTCAATCCACCCCATGCCGCAACCCAAATCAACCTGTCGAGCCATTGGGTGCGGACAGAAGAGCAGGGCGGGCTTGATTTTGCCAATGCAGTCGATTTTCAGGCGGCGCTATGCGACGCGGGCCGCGCGCCGAAATCGATTACCAGCCCAGAATATGGTGGATTGGCAAATTATGCTTATCATTTAGATGCAGTCAAATTTGCCACGTTATTACGTGATTTTAGCGTAAAAAAATTAGGTGTGCATCATATCATCGACGATGTCACGACAATCAATCAATCTGAAGGTGGTGATATTTCAGGGGTCAACACCAAAAGCAATGGTTGCATCGAGGGTGATCTGTTCGTCGATTGCTCTGGGTTCGCAGCTTTGATGATCGAGGGCGTTTACGGTGTTCCCTTTATCGACTGCAATGACATATTATTTGCCGATCATGCTTTGGCATTGCAGGTGCCTTATGAGCGAGAGGACGCTCCCATCGCGACCCATACTATATCCACGGCACAAGATGCAGGGTGGATATGGGACATTGGCCTGCCAACACGGCGTGGTACGGGCTACGTCTATTCCAGCAATCATACCAGCCATGATGAAGCGGAGGCGACGTTGCGCCGCTATCTTGGACCTGTCGGTAAGGACGGCGTAACACGCCGGATCAAAATTCGTGGCGGCCACCGCCAGACATTCTGGGTAAAAAACTGTGTTGCTGTCGGCCTATCCAATGGATTTTTAGAGCCGTTAGAGGCATCAGCATTGATGCTGATAGAAACAGCGGTTGATTTTATTGCAGACCGGCTCCCTGAAAACCGGTGCGCGATGGATACGCTTTCAAAGCAGTTCAACGCTGCCTTCACCCATCATTGGGAGCGTATTATTGAGTTTCTGAAACTTCACTATGTTCTGACCAAACGGAATGATACAGCGTTTTGGCGGGATAATCAGGATCCAAATTCTATTCCCGATGGCCTAAAAGAGCGCCTTGAACTTTGGCGATATCATCCGCCAAGTGGCCAAGATTTCCCGTATCAGAAGGAAATTTTTTCATGGCCCAGTTATCAATATGTTTTGCACGGGATGGGATTTGAATCCCATTATGCAGACCCATTAAATTCAGGGTATGACGAACAATTGGCGAAACGCTGTTTTGCTGCCGTCGCGCAATCACGGCAGAAATCAGTTGCAGAAATGCCGATGCACCGCGAGCTTTTGAATAAAATTCGTCAATATGGGTTGCAGTCAGTTTGAAAAATACCACCACGCTTTCACGACTCAGTTCATCACGGCACCGCGATGTTCGGCTCATGCCTGGGCTCGATATTGCCTCCGCGCGCCATCTTAATCACGCCCAAATTGGTTTGAGTGAAATCGGGGTTGCTGCCACTGACTATCCTTTGCTGTTTATGAAAGACATCGACAGCGGGCACTTCAGGCTGATTGCGCTATTTGGGTTAAAACCTGGCACAAGTCTTTTTGCAGTCAATGGGGGGTGGCAAGCCACCTATCTGCCTCTGACTGTCTTAGCAGCACCTTTTTATGATGCTGGGCCAGACCAACTGCTGTGTATTGATGAGGAAAGCAACCTTATCTCCACCGATACTGGAGCCGCGCTTTTTTCAGAGGATGGCAGCGATACACCGGAATTGGCGCGTATCCGTGCGATGCTCGACTATCGTCGCGGCGATCTCAAAGCCGCGAATGTCTTCGTCGCGTTTCTTGTTTCATTAGATTTGATCCGGCCACTTTCGGTCACCTTGGTTTTTGAAAATGGTGATGAAGAGAGTATCGATGGCCTATATTCTATCCACCCGACCAAGGTGAAAGCGTTAGACGATCCCGTAATCCTTGATTTACAACGGCGCGAGTTTCTGGACAAAATCCATATTGTCATCAACGCGATGGCGCAGATAAATCGCATTCAGCAGCTGCATAACATGCAGTCGACTCAAAAATTGATCCATTTTATCACCGAGATGGAGACCCTTTAGCAACGAATGCTATCGGGCCCCGCCAGGACTGCCGTGTCGCATTTCCAGGCCCAGCGCCCAGCGCCTTTGAAAGCCGCGCCAAAACCCTGTTTCTTTATCAGAAGCTGTTCTGCCGCCAATATTTTCAAACGGAGCGAGTGGCCATACGCCCTCTCCCGCACTCTGCGGTGAGACATTTAGGAATGCAGCTTTTGTCGTGTCCCCTTTTAGATTGAGATCGAGAAACGCTGTGATGAAGTGCTGATTAATCGCATTGATGCGTTCGGCCCGCCACACGGGCTCTGCAAAATACTCACGAGCCGAGAAGTCATCATCTGCTTCTGGCGGCGGCGGGTTTCCACCTACATTGTGACGCGCATTGAGGAAGGACAGGAAATGCCGTTCATTCGATGCCATCGTCTCAAATATCCATGACACGCCGTGCTTTGCGTCAACAATATCATCATCACTACCACCGATAACCAATGTTGGTTTCGTGAAATTCGCGACTGTATCAGCGGCCCATACACGGCTTTCTGGTCGTCCGCCAAATGGGGCCAGCGCGACAACGGCTTTGACACGCGCGGTCAGGGCCCTGCCTTTTTCTTGGCTCTCGAAAATTGCGGCTTTGGCTTCAGCAGGCAATTGTTTGAACACAGCACTGTCAGCATCATAATCCATACCCGCCGTCGCGAGAACGCCAAAACTCCCCATGGAGTAACCAATGAGGCCAATCTTATTCGTATCAATGCGTTTGCCCAGCTGGTCTTTGCGATCTGCCGCGCGTGTTGTGAAATGATGGATCACCGCGCGTTGGTCTGCGGCGCGGTTAATCAGAACATTTCCGAATGACAGAGCAAGATCGGGCCCAGCAACTGCGCGCTGATCACCGTGGTCAATGGCAACAACAATATAGCCCTTGGTTGCCAAATTCTCAGTCAGCCAGGTCATGAAGCTGTCCCAGCCATTATAGCCGTGCGAAACAATCACCAAGGGATGACGGTCGCCATCCGCAACAGCCGCATTGTCAAATGCGATGCTCGGGATCGTGAAAGGCGCTCCCTGTCCGTTGGGTTTTGGAAGGATATGCGTGAACCGCGCTTTGATGGCCTCCGGCGTCGTTCTAGCAGGATACCATATACGGTACTTTATGGTGCGCGGCGCGCGGATTACGCCCTTGTTGGTCAACGTGACGGTGTTCGGTGACATAACTTCGCCGCGCATTGTCCCGATTTTATCCACGCCCAATGCGGCGAGTAATGGCGCATCCATCGGCGGGATTGCATAAGGTTGGGTTGCCGTGGGCTGTGACAAGGCGGTTCCGGAAAGAAGGCCGAGCGCTATTGCCATAAAATATCTCATTTTCATCATGTGATCCCCAACCTCATACGTTGAAACAGCATTTTCGTTGCCCAAAAAAATGCCCTTCTCTGGACCATGTCCAAAGAAGGGCAAAAAGATCAATAAAGATCAGTTTAGAAGGTAATGCGTACACCGGCTGCATAACGTGCACCGGTATCAACATAATCCAGAACCTGATTGTCAAAACGCCCTGTCGTTATGTTGCGTGCGTTGAAAACATTGGTGCCTTCAACAAAGATTTGAGCATATTTGAACACGTCATAGCTTGCGCGCATATCAATCTGGCTGAAGGCACGCCGGAAAACAGGGTCTCCACCCTGACCCGGTGTGACCACCGCTTCAAGGAAACGACCGCGCCGGTTCCATGCCACACGGCCAGAAAAGCCGCTCTTTTCATAGAAGATCGAAGCATTGTAACTGTTACCAAGGCCTTCAACAGCGAAGGCTGTGTTGGTTGTCCCCGTATCAAATGTTGCGTTGCTGCTTACAAAAGTAGCGTTGAGTGTTGTTCCAAAGCCATCCAGTGGGGAAGGCAAATAATCAAATGTGTGAACAAGATTGAGTTCAAGCCCGCGTACATTCGCACTCTCTGCATTTCGTGGACGACGCACACTAAACGTTGCGGTATTGGGACCGGTTATGCCCCGTCCGATCGGTAAATTACCAGCATTGGCGATAGTGAAGTTTTCATTTGCGCGTGTTTGCACAATGAAATCTTTGATGTGTTTGTAATAAATCGCTGCCGACACAGTTGTTGTCCGTGTGGGATACCATTCAAATGACAGATCAAAATTGTTTGACGTATACGGTTTCAGATCTGGGTTACCACCACTGGCGTCTAGTCCTGCTGGACGCAAAACGTCGAAGTTTGTGCGCGGTGCCAAATCACGTACTTGTGGACGCGTGACTGTTTTCGACGCAGAGAAGCGTGCGACAATATCATCCGTCAAGTTGATTTTGATGTTCAGGCTCGGCAAGAAATAATCATAGTTTGATTTCTTGGTGGTCACTTGAGCAACGCCGCCATTCGCAAACACACCTTGGTAGATGGTCGGATCACCGAGCACGGGCAACAAGTCAGTCAAGTTCAACTGCTGACCCTGTGCCTCAAGTTCAGTGTGCATGTAGCGAGCGCCAATGTTGACAACCCACGGCATCGATCCCAGCTCACCTTTAAAGTCAGTGTCGAGATAACCCGCATAGACTTTTTCTTTAATCGCGAACGAATTTGGCTGCACAGCAGCTGCATAGCCATTGGTTGCCGCCAGCAAGGCTGCTGTGGTTCCGGGTGTCAGGCCGCGGGCTAAGTCACGTGCTGCGGCCTGGGCGGGGCTTTCCAAAAATGCGAAATAGGCATTGGCATCATAACGCTGGAATGTCGTCGGAACGGACCCGTTACTGCCAAGAAAACGCCCCAAAACCAACGGGCTTAAAAGAGCCGCTGAGGATGTTTCGTTGTAACCGCAGTAGAGGCACAGTGTATTGCCGCTCGTGGCAATCGTCTGGCTGCTTTTGTTGCGGTTGGTATTGACAAGGCCGAAGCGGACAGCATCCAAAACGCCGCCATCTGATCTCCATTCGGTATCCAATTTATATTCGAATATCCGTTCCGCTTCATCATTGCCATTCCGCAGGGCAATGTGCGTGCGGCCAAGTGCTGGATTTGTCAGATTGCCCGTATAGTTTATTGTTGATGGAAAGCCATTCCCCGTTGCTTGTTGGAACGTATATCGGCTGGGAATGCCGATGACTGTGAAATAATTTTTGCCGCCAGCATCATCAGTTGCTTTTGACCAAGAGGCGTCGAGTTTGACGGTGAGGTTGCTGTTAACCTCCCATGCCAAATTACCACCTAGCGCGCGGGTTTTCACAAAACGGTTATTGGATGTCTGGATAAGATCGCCAACACCGTTTGTCGTCAAGGATGTGACTGTGCGGTTGCTGTCAATTGTCGCAGCCGTGTAGCTTGACGGTTCAAACCAACTGCCGAGTGATTCCACGCGGGAATTGACGTCAAATTTATTATACAGTCCGTCGACGGTCAGCGTCAGCTGATCGACAGGTTTGAACTGCGCTGTTGCGTTGAAACCAATCCGTTCGCGTGATTGCGTATCTTGGCCTGCGTCTTGGTTGCGCGGTGCGTACACGTTTGTGAACAATGGCGCACCCGTTGGACCAACCGTTGATCCTGGCAGATAACCGCGGTTCTGCGTGAAGCGAACCTGGGAATCGCGCTTCTGATAGGAGATAGCCGCCAAGATTCCGATGGTTCCGTCAGCAAAAGTATCACTGATCAGGCCAAAAACCTGCGGGGTGATGTTGCCGCTGTTGCGCTCATAAAGTCCTTTGCCTGAGAACACAGCCTTGAAGCCGCCCAATTCGAGGGGGCGCGGTGTTTTAACATTCAACGTGGCGCCAATGCCGCCGTCCTGCAATTGCGCTTGCGAACTTTTGAAGACTTCAGCGCCGCTGATCAACTCAGCTGCCAGAAGATCGAAACTAAACTCACGCCCTTGATTGTCGCTTGCAAAAGTGCGGCCATTGACCAGCACTGTGTTAAACGCAGGACCAAAACCGCGCACAGTTACAAAGCGACCTTCACCATTGCTGCGATCAATCGCAACGCCCGGAATGCGCTGTAATGATTCAGCAACGTTGGAATCTGGGAATTTCCCGAGATCTTCGGTGCTGATGGCATCAACGATCGTGTTTGAATTGCGCTTAATAGCAGCAGAATTGCTCAAACTTCCCCGAATACCTGTTACGATAATTTCTTCGCCCTCGGCGGCTGACGCGTCAGGCTTTGCAGCGTCTTGTGCAAATGCAGCTGTTGTCAGGGACAGCCCAAACACCACGCCCGTAAATAATTTTGTTTTAATGCGCATTTTATCCTCCACTAAATTTTGTTTTTAATTCTTACGCTACAATCAGGCCGCTATTTTTACGCGTCCCTACTCACAAATATCAATCATACCCAAAAGGTTCTAAAGCGAACATCGAAGGTTCGCAATGGAAAAATAGCATGAATTATTGATCTAGGATTGCGTCGCATTCGAGCAAATTTTTATGTCGACGCCGCTTGCTGCGATAATGCTTAGAAAACCTTCGGGCGGATTTTCATCAGTATAAAGCCAGTCAATTTGCGAAAGGTGGCCAAAACGCGTCATCGCGCGGAGTCCGAACTTGCTATGATCGGCGACCAATATTGTTTCATGCGAATTTGCAATAATGGCTTCTGCATTTTTTGTTTCTTGATAATCAAAATCAAGTAATGATCCGTCATGATCAATACCACTGACGCCAATAATCCCAAAATCTAATCGAAATTGCTTAATAAATTCAGTTGTTGCCGGGCCAATAATTCCGTTGTCTCTTTTACGTAATTGGCCACCAGCAATCATGACATCAAAATCCTGATTTTTTGAAAAAATCATTGCTACATTTAGGTTATTTGTAACGATCTTAAGGTTTTTATGGTTGGTCAATGCTTGCGCGACCATTTCAGTTGTGGTGCCATTATGAAGAAAAATTGAACTTCCGTTTGGGATATGCGCCGCAACGTGTGTGGCAATATCATGCTTGGCATCAACAAAAGTGCGCAGACGGTTTTGATAGGAATCATTTTCGACACTCGTCGGTTGCCCGGCACCGCCGTGAAACCGCTGTAACAGGCTGTGTTGGCACAAAATGTTGATATCACGGCGGATAGTTTGCGGGGTTACATTGAAATGATCGACAAGCTGTTCAGTCGCAACAAAGCCCTGATTTTTAACGAGTGTCAAAATAGCGCTCTGCCGCTCGCTGATAGCTTTTCGCATAGTATCCCCACGTCCTATTTTTCTATGTTCGAATTCATTGCTTGTTATTTGCGAAAAGGAAAGTAACTTTTAATGTTAAATCCCGGCGCTTAATTGCCAATAACCAAAATTAGGGATGAATTGGGGAGTATTTGATGTTTCAGGATGGTGGTTCCGCTTTACAAATAGCGATATTTTTCGGGCTCACAGGCTTGATTGCGCTTATGACCTATTTGAAGGTGCACGGTAAGGGCGCTGGCCGCGACGGCAGCTCGAAAGAAGTGTTTCTTGCAGGTGGCGGGCTCAGCTGGCTGTTTGTTGCAGGGTCCATCACGCTTACGAACCTCTCCACGGAACAGCTTGTTGGCATGAACGGCAACCAAATGCTGCTGCTTGCGTGGTGGGAATTGTCCGGCTTTGTCGGGTTAATGATTCTGGCATTCATCTTTGTCCCAATTTATTACCGTAACAAATGTACGACTGTCACCGAGCTTCTAGAGCGCCGCTATAAGGGCGGTAGCATCCGGACTGTTATTTCGGCCATGTTCCTTGCAGGCAACATTTTCATTTATTTGCCTGCCGCGCTGTATAGCGGAAGCCTGTTTTTGCAGTCGCTCTTCGGCACTGAATATTCGCTCTTGGTCTACGCCGCGCCAATGGCGGTCATTGCCGCCGCTTATACAATCACCGGCGGTCTTCGTGCTGTTGCGGTGATGGATACCTATTCTGGCATCGGTTTGCTTGCGATTGCGCTCCTTGTTGTTTTTCTTGCCTTGTCCGCGGTCAATTTTGATATTTTCACGGGTGTTCCTGAATTTAGAACCAGTATGGTTGGTGCTATAGATTCGCCCATTCCTTTCCACACATTGTTCACTGGCATGATTTTCATTCAGATATTTTATTGGTCTACCAATCAAAATATCACCCAAAAAGCAATGGCAGCGCCCACTGTGAAAGAAGCGCAAAAAGGTGTTTTTGCTGCCGCCGCAGTGCGCGTTTTGGTCATCCCTGCCATTGTTGTGATACCAGGGGTCGTCGCGTTCAAATTGTTCGGCGACGTCAATGATGCTGCTTACGGAAAGCTCGTGGCACAAGTGCTGCCCAGCTGGATGTCGGGCGCCTTTGCCGCGATGATGGCAGCTGCGGTTATCGCCCATACCAGCGCAATATTGAACAGTTCGGTTGCGCTCTATTCGATGGATTTTCATGAGAAGTTCATTGCACCGATTGCCAAGCCCTGGAGAATTGCCGCTATTGCTTCGGTGACACTCACGATCACATCGATCCTAATGGTGCCCGTGTTCCAAAACGCTGAAAGCATCATCAACCTGTTGCAAGAATTGAACGGTCTTTTTTCAATGCCGATCCTGTCGGCGTTTATTGCTGGATTGCTGTTTCGCAATGTTGATGCAAGGGCAGCCATTGCGGGGCTGCTCTGGGGTCTAGGAAGCTACGCTTTCCATAATTTTGTTCTGTATAAACCGACCGATGCCTTTGGCGGCCAAACATACTATCAGCACTGGGGCCTTCCTTGGCTGCATTATATTGACGTTATGGTTTTTGTGCTGGTCACCTCTGTCATAGTCGCGCTCGCGGTCAACCGCTTTGTCTTTGGTAATCGGGCAGCGTTTATCTTAAGCGCGGAAGGAAAAAGAATACGCCGGGCAGAAGAAGCGGCGATTGACGCAGCGGCGTAAAGCATGATGGAATTGACCGCCGTGCGCAGGATGCCGCGATCAATGCAGGAACCAATCGTGGTTCCTGCTGCGTAACCCCTCCCGATTGACGGTGATGGGGTTAATCAAGGGCGCGCGTGATGAACCAGAAACTTGCAGTGATGCCAATCCCATAAGCTGATCCGTGTTTGACAAGGGCCAAGGCGCGGGGTGCAAGGCGGCCTATAAGGCCAAGCAGGATAAGCGCGGTTATCACAATCGCCAATTGACCAGCTTCGACACCGAGATTGAAGGTCAGCAGTGCAACAGGCACTTCGCCTTCGGGCATCCCTATCGCCGACAGTGCCCCTGCAAAACCAAAGCCGTGGAGCAAACCGAACAGAAATGCGATCGCCCAGGGAATGCGTTCCGACAAGCGCGGGTGAACGGGGTCGCGTTTAACGATTTCAACCGCGAGAAAGACAATCGACAGCGCAATGCATATCTCGACAGGTTTTTGACTGACACCAAGAAGGCCAAGGGTCACGGCGACAAGTGTGATCGAGTGGGCGACGGTGAATGCGGTGACCGTGCGCGCGATCACCCACCCCCCGTTCAACAATAACACCAGTGACAGAACAAAAAGCAAGTGGTCATAGCCGGTGAGGATATGTTCGATGCCCAAAACGAAATAGGTACGCGCCACCTGCGCTGTCCCCGCACGCGCCGCGACAATTGTGCGCGGTGATGCGGCGGTGAGGCGAGCCGCCTGCACCGGTCGACCAAGCGGCGTGATCCGCACGAGCGCGTCGCTGATGGTCATATCCAGTCCTGAAAGCCCGATTTCCCTTCCGACCAGAGTAAGCGCACAGGTCGCGTCCCAGATAGAAATCAAGGATCCTTCGATCAGGTTCCGGCGCGGTGTGTTCAGCGTACATTCTGCGGGCAGGACTGGCGCAACGTTTGCCGCCATCCCGCCTTTGAGCGGCGCTTTGAGTTTTACCTGCCACAACCGCGCGCTCTTTTGTGTGAATTCGAGATAGCCCGGGCGCAGCTCATCAGCTGCTGCTGGCGTTACCCCTGCCAACAGCGTGAACGTCAAAATCCAGCGCAACCACAACATTAAGGGTTGGCAATCCGGATCGTATAGCCGTCGAGTAATGCTTGATAGGCTTTGCCCTCGCGCGATTTGCGGTTGGCCTCACGCCAATCGTTTTCAACCGATTGCCGAATTTTGGAAAGAGCCGGAACAGAACCCGCATTGACCTTGCGCACACGGACAATATGGGCCCCAAAGCCTGACACAACGGGCCCTTCCCATTGGCCGATGGGTTGCCGTGCGATGCGGTTGGCAAATCCTTCACCAAATTGACGGTCAATGTCCTGAGTTTGGCTTTCCTCCAGCGCAGGTGGCACTGAGAGTGGCGCGCCTAATGTCGCGGCGTTCATGCCCGTTTTTAATTGTGCGCTGATGCGATCCGCGTCGCCGTCGCCAACAAAAACCTGATCAAAGCTCACCATTTTGCTGGTTGCATATTTGCTTTTGTGCCCGTCCAACCATGCCTGAAGTGTAGCGTCATTCGGCGCTTCATTTTCCGACTGTGCGGCGACCAGAAACTCCATTTTTGACCGCATGCGCCTGCGCATAATGATGTCATCAGTGTCGAGGCCAAGCCGGATAGCCTCACGGTAATAGACTTCATCTTTGATATAATCGCGGATAAGGCCATCAACTTCATCTGGCGTGGGTTGGCGCTGCCATGTCGCTTCCCACTGTTCTGCAAGGCTGCGGATTTGCGGCTCTGTAACAGTGATAGAACGGTCAGCGGGATCGACAACCCCGCCAAACACAGCAAACACCAACGCGCCCGCACTCAGAAAATGGACCAGTGGTTCACGCAGCAGTGGGGCGATACGACTGATCATGCTTTGGGATGATACCAGATTGGCGAGGTATAGGCACGCTCCTGATCCTTCACCCGTGTCCCGGGGAGGAGCTTTGCCTTATACCGCAGCATATCGAACAACACCCAGCGCGGGGTCGGAATTTCAAGCACGCGGGCATAATAATATGCCTTTTGCCCGGCATTAAATTCGGGGTCTGCCCACACCGTCGAAAGCTGCGGCGCACCAATACTGTTTTTATAGCTGGCGGTTGCAACATCAACCGTATCCCCAACCGGGGTCAGCCGGTCCCCTGCAAGTGTGCGGGTTGCGGGGCTACTCCACACTACGTTGAAGATTTTTTCGTGAAGCTTTCCGTTCGCATCAACCCAGCCTTTGACAATCTGAACGCGGTCAAGGTTTGCCCCGATTGGATCTTTGGTTGCTGATACGAGGAACTTTGGCGCGCCTTTGGCTTCTCTCAAGTCTCCGCCCATTGGTACGCCCGATGCATAACCCGCTTTCACCCAGTCTCCCTTCAGTGTGTCCGCTGCGAAATTCCAACCGCCAAAGAAGCGCACAGTCATCCGCGGACCCGTTGTCGCATAGGTTTCCTTGCGCATCATCGCGTCAAATATGGCGCTGCGGGTGTTGGCTTTCGCCCAGACAGCGGCATAGCCACCGGCAAGATAGTTCCAACCAAAACGACCCAGTCGTGTTCCTAAATTCTGTGGTTGGCCAGCGCGATTTGCATTGGGTTCATTGCCCGCATGTTTGCCAAAGAAGTTATTTTCATCGCCAGTTGCCAGCGCGGTGTGGCTGTCTGTCGATCCGATCATGCCAAATTTGTAAGGGTTAACCCCGGTTTTCGCTTCGATGGCAAGGCCACGTTTCAGCGCCTCCCGCACATAATTGCCCGCATGCATGTCCGGTGTGGCGGCGCGCTGCATGGTCAAATTGCCAAGTTCCCAACCCGCCTTTCCATAATCTGCAAATTCATCATTGGGGGAAAGGAATGGATGTGCCTCGCTATCCCCTTTGATCTGCGTTACTTCGACAAGTGGTTCACGTGCCGCGCGCCTGCGGGCATATTCCGCAGTCATGGGTGTGCCACCCGGACCTGTCATTTCAAACATCCGTCCGTTTGAAAGATTGCTGTTATGGGGGATCGCCAAAACCTTGCCGCCGGTCGCTTTTTCGTAAGCATCCATATAATCCCAAAGCTGACTGACCGGTGTGTCACCCTGACCTGGATCATAGGGCAACACCTTATCGGTCTTGTCCTTGCCGTCGCGAAACATCACAACACGGTGCATATTATCGCCGCTCGGCATCAGTGTGTATTCAAAGCCCATGAAGGCACTGAATTTACCTGGTTCGTTATAACGCTCAACGATGCTGCTGTGGTTGGTCCAGATTTTGGTTGTATTTTTCTGAGTGCGTTCGGGGTCGCGCAGCGCAGCGGGCAGGGTGTTCGAACCCGCCATATCAATCAATTCGCCGGTGACTTTGAGACGTCCTGCCGGGCTTTCATGCATCATGTTATACCAGCGCAGTAATGTTGGATCCTGAATCAAAAGGCGCGGCGCATCAAAGAGCGTTTGCAAGGCCCCAAGCCCGCCGGAATGGTCAGCAATCACCAGGAAATCGAGCGGTCTTTCAAGCTTGGCTTTCAAACCCCATGTTGCGGTAACTTCTTCACCGCGCGCAAAACGCAGCGCTTCTTCTGGCCCAAGCTTCACACCAAAGCCAAAGGCATCAATTGAATTGCTTGTGTGCAGATGGGTGTCACCCCAATAAACATGCTCCGAATAGGTGGTTTCTTTGATGTCAGCGTCAGTCTTGCCATTCATGCTGCCGGTCTTGTTGCATGCAGCCAATGCCATAGCCGCACTGCTGACGAGCATCGCTCTTCTCATTGAAATGCGCATATCGCTCTCCCTCACATTTGTTTTTATGTGGTATTTCTTTTTTGCCTAAGGGCAGGCTGAACATCAACTCATCTTCACCCACTATTATGGCATTATCAATGCCAAATCATGTTCGAGAAGTCACCAACATCATCGACATCACAAAGCGCGATGGGTATCCACCGTCCGGTCCAAAACGTCCAAGCGCCAAAAAAGCGTTGGTGCTAAAGTAGAGGTGATCATCCATTCATGAAGGCCTCGCGGTTGAAAATCTATTTTGATGGCGGCTGCCGGCCCAATCCCGGGACATTAGAGGTCGCTGTTGTTGCGCGTGGTGTTTCCTATTTTCTGGATGACCTAGGGCAGGGGACCAACAATGATGCTGAATGGCTTGCGCTTATCCACGGCGTTGATATCGCCAGGCGATTGGGCGTGCAGGATTTTGTGTTACTTGGCGATGCAGCACTGGTCATCAATCAGGCGAACGGTATTTGGAAATGTCGGGGTGCGGCGCTCCAAGCGCACTGCGCTACCTTCAAACGGCATGGTGAAGATATGGCAGGATTGCGGATCCGTAAAATTGGTCGCGCCCAAAATCTGGCTGGGATTGCCTTGGCACGCCGACTTGCACGCGGGTGAAATTCAGGCCTTTAACTTCCAACCGCTGCGCAGCAGTACATAGCAAAGTCCGCCCAGTACCAAATTGATCGCCAGCAACACCAACGCGCCGATCATGACTGGGCTGTCCGCAGTGCCAAGAAAGCCATAGCGAAATCCCGATATGGCATAGAAAAACGGATTGGCATGGCTGATCGCGGCAAAGGTTGGCGCGAGGTTATCAACGGCATAAAATGTGCCCGAGAGCAAGGCAAGCGGGGCAACCACGAAATTGCCGACGGCGGCGGCATGGTCAAACTTTTCGGCCCAAATGGATGTCAAAACGCCGATGAGGGCAAGCAACGTTGATCCCATCAGACCAAACCAAAGGACCGCCCAATAATGTTTGGGGGTCACATGAACGCCCGGCCAGAGCACCATTGCACCCCAGATGGTCACGCCAACAAACGCCGCACGGGTTACGGCACCCGCTGTAAGCCCGATCAGCAATTCGCCGCTCGACAAAGGCGGCATCAGATAATCGACGATCGTGCCTTGCACTTTGCCAACCAACAAGGCGAAGCTGGAATTGGCAAAAGCATTTTGCATCATCCCCATGATGATCAGACCGGGCGCAAGAAAATCAGCAAAGGGAACCCCCAGCACCAACCGTCCGCTGCGACCCAACGCAACTGTGAAAATTACCAAATACAACAGGGTTGTGATCGCAGGGGCCCAGATGGTTTGCAGCTGCACCTTGAAAAACCGGCGCACTTCCTTCATATAGAGTGCGCGTAAGCCCCCCCAGTTGACCGACCGGATAACCGGCACGCCCGGCGCGGCGAAAATTGGGGTGTTGTTTTGCGTGGAAATTTCGGACTCGCTGTTCATGGCTTAATCGCCTATCGACTGCGCGCAATGGCCGCAAGGCCAACGATCAATGAATGAATAGGGTTTGTGAATGTCTTGGACCGATGAACGCATCAATGACCTCAGGGGAATGTGGGAAAAGGGCTTAACTGCCAGCCAGATTGCCGAAGAATTGGGCGGAGTCAGCCGCAATGCTGTGATTGGTAAGGCGCATCGTTTGGGCCTGCAATCGCGCCCCTCACCTGTGAAGGCCAATGACGGCGAACCGGCCCGTGCAGGCGTGCGCAAACCCGTTCCTGCAGCAAAGCCACGGCAAGCCACAGCTGCACCAGCATCATCAGCGCCGCAATCCGCAGCGCCAGTTTATTCTGCGCCCCGCTCGGTTGCCCCGCCAGCCCCTGTTGCGCAACCCACAAATCCCCACGCCCCAACCGGCGCGCAATTGCGGTCGATTGGACCCGGTGGCTTCATTCGTCAGGGTCCCGGCGATCAGGCCCCTCCAGCGACACCTGCACCCGCGCGGCGCTTGGTTCCCGCCAAGCCCAGCCCTGAAATCGCAGGAAAAACGAGCTTGCTCGATCTGAGTGAACGTGTGTGCAAATGGCCCCTTGGACATCCAGGTGAACCCGACTTTCATTTTTGCGGTGAAAAAGTAAACCCCGGCTTCCCTTATTGTGTCGGTCATTGCAGCCATGCTTATCAGGCGCAATTGCCGCGTCGTGATCGTCGCGCCCCACCGCCCTTACCCTTTGGCGGTCCGCGCGTTCGTTAAGATCAAGGGCCAAAACTGCGACAAACACACGATACGCAAATTGGGTCTTGCGCGGCTGACTCGCCCCGCACTACAGCTTGTTTATGTCTGATGACCTGTTTGCTTCTGCCACCGCTACGACCGGAAATTACGATGCCTCTGATATTGAGGTTTTGGAGGGGCTGGAACCTGTCCGCCGTCGCCCCGGCATGTATGTCGGCGGCACTGATGAACGCGCTTTCCACCATTTGGCGGCAGAGGTCCTCGACAATGCGATGGATGAAGCGGTGGCGGGGCATGCCAATCGTATCGAAATTACATTGGAAGCGGGAAACCGTCTGACGATCACGGACAATGGCCGAGGGATTCCGGTGGATCCGCATCCCAAATTTCCCGATAAATCTGCACTTGAAGTCATCATGTCGACATTGCATTCGGGCGGGAAATTTGAAGGCAAGGCCTATGCAACGTCAGGCGGGTTGCACGGGGTTGGCATCAGCGTGGTCAATGCTTTGTCGTCGGATACGGTGGTTGAGGTTGCGCGTAACAAAGAGCTGTACCGTCAGCGTTTTTCGCGTGGGATCACAATGGGGCCGTTGGAGGCGCTGGGTCCGATCAACAATCGGCGCGGTACAAGTGTGTCTTTTGTGCCTGACACGGAAATATTTGGCCCCGATATGAATTTCAAACCGGCGCGGCTTCATAAGCTGGCACGGTCAAAAGCCTATTTGTTTGCCGGCGTTGAAATCCGCTGGAAATGCGCCCCTGACCTGATCAGTGATGATACACCGGCTGAGGCCGTGTTTCAGTTTCCCGGCGGCCTTGCCGACCATTTGCGTGATCAGATTGGCGAACGTGATTGCGCGACGGCGGAATTTTTCTCTGGCAATCAGGATTTTGCCGATAGTGCAAATGGCCAATCCAATGGACGTGTCGAATGGGCAATGGGATGGCCGCTGTGGAGCGAGGGCAGTTATAGCTGGTATTGCAATACGATCCCGACACCGGACGGCGGCACCCATGAAGCGGGTCTGCGCGCGGCCATTGTTAAAGGGATACGGTCCTTTGGTGCGCTTGCGGGTCAGAAAAAAGCTGAAGGGATTCAAGCCGAAGATGTGATGACCGGCAGCGAAATCATGCTGTCTGTCTTCATCCGCGATCCCCAGTTTCAAAGCCAAACCAAAGACCGTCTGACCTCCCCAGAGGCCGCACGTTTGGTTGAAAATGCGGTGAAAGATCATTTTGATCATTATCTTGCTGACAATATGGAACGCGGCAAGGCGTTGCTCGCGTTTGTGCTTGACCGCATGGATGATCGGTTAAAGCGCAAGGCTGAAAAAGAGGTCAAACGCAAAACTGCGACCTCTGGCCGCAAAGTTCGCCTGCCAGGTAAATTGACGGATTGTTCGTCCGATGATCCGGCTGGGACTGAACTCTTCATCGTTGAAGGCGACAGCGCAGGTGGCTCTGCCAAACAAGCGCGCGACCGCAAAACACAGGCGATCCTGCCGATTCGCGGTAAAATCCTCAACGTGGCCTCAGCTACGGCCGAAAAAATCCGTGCAAACAGCGAAATTGCGGATCTGACGCTCGCGCTGGGGTGTGGCGTGCGCAAGGACTGTAATGCCGATAATCTGCGTTATGAACGCATCGTCATTATGACTGACGCTGATGTTGATGGTGCCCATATTGCGACACTGTTAATGACCTTCTTTTTTCAGGAAATGCCCGACATTGTCCGGCGCGGGCATTTATTTTTGGCGCAACCCCCGCTTTACCGCCTGACCGTGGGGGCAAAATCGCTTTATGCGCGTGATGATGCGCACCGCGCCCAGATTGAAGCCAATGAATTCAAAGGCAAAAAGGTTGAAGTCGGCCGGTTCAAAGGGCTGGGTGAAATGAACCCCGGACAGCTGCGTGAGACAACGATGGATCCCAAAACGCGCGGCATGATCCGCGTGACATTGCCGCAAGAATATGAAGAACGCGCCGGTGTGCGTGATTTGGTTGACCGGTTAATGGGCAAAAATCCAGAACATCGCTTCGCTTTCATTCAGGAAAATGCAGCGCGGGTAAAAGAAGAGGTAATTGACGCATGAAAAAAGTGATCATGATTTCGGTGCTGGCGCTGCTGTCCGCCTGCGGTTCAAAACCGGACGCGGCGTCTGACCCCAATGAAGCAGGTATTGAAATTGCTGCAACACCCGAACCTGTTGTTGATCCAAACGCCCCACCATCGGCCTTTGCGCAATGCGCAACCTGCCATAAGGTTGAGGCTGGTGCTCAGAACGGCATTGGCCCGGCGCTACACGGTATTGTTGGCAAAAAAGCGGGTCAGGTGGCAGGCTTTAATTATTCGCCCGCACTGAAGGCTTCTGGCCTGACCTGGGACGAAGCAGCACTTGATAAATATATCGCCAATCCACGTGCGCTGGTTGTGGGCACCAAAATGTCTTTTGCGGGTCAACCCGATGCTGCGAAACGCGCTCAAATTATTGCCTGGCTCAAAAAGAATTCATGATGTGTGCACTGGCGCGCCATTTCGCTCTTTGGGTGATTCTGGTTTTCGCTAGTGCACCTGCTTTTGCGCAGGGGACAGCTGATAGTGCCGCCTTCCGTGCCCGTGCGGAAGGGTTGGTCGCTGTTCTGCAATCGCAGACAAAGGCCGAAAGTTTCTTTGCGCCTTCTTTTCTCACGCATATCCCTGCGACACAGATTGAGGCCATCGCCGCGCAACTGAGGGCCCAAAACGGCATGGTGATAGGGGTTGAATCGATCACACCGGTTGATACCAACAGCGGTGTGATTGTGATTGGCTATGAAAAGGCACTGGTTACCATCAATATGACGATTGACACAGCGCCGCCGCAACAGGTGATCGGTTTGTTGATCGCTGCGGTTAAAGCGCGCGGCGACAGCGCGGATAAAGTGTCAGATGATTTGCGCGCCCTTCCAGGAAAGGCCGGGCTTTTGGCCACACGGCTTGATGATCCAAAGGCAAAACCGGTGCTTGGGGTTAGCACGGATCACCGCTTTGCAATTGGGTCGGGGTTTAAGCTGTGGGTGTTGGCAGAAGCCACGCGTTCTGTGCAAGCGGGGGAACGGACTTGGCGCAGTGTCATCCCTCTTGGTTCTCCCTCAACGCCGTCAGGCATCCTCCAAAAATGGCCTACTGCTGCGCCGTTGACGTTGCACAGTCTGGCGACATTGATGATTTCTATTAGTGATAATAGTGCGACAGATACGCTATTGCGCGTGCTGGGCCGCGACAAGGTTGGGGCGATGGTGGGCGCAACTGGGCACGGCGCGCCGATGCAGACCCTGCCTTTGCTATCGACCGTGGAAATGTTTGCCCTAAAAATGGAAGCCAATGCTGACGTCCGGCAAAAATGGACGGCTGGGTCATTCGCAGCGCGCCAATCTCTGTTGAAGGCCAATGCCGCGCGATTGACCACAAAAGCCATTCGGGGTGAAGAACTGGCAACCAGCCCGCGCTATATTGACCAGATCGAATGGTTTGCCTCTCCTGCTGATATGGCAAAAACGCTTGATTGGCTGCGGCGAGCAAAGGGGCTTGAGGCGCGTTCGATCATGGCCGTTAACCCTGGTATTCCGCCGGGACAGGCGGCTCGTTTTGCGTATGTCGGATATAAGGGCGGATCTGAAACGGGGGTTATTGCAATGAACCTGCTGATCCAGACCAAAACAGGCGCATGGTATAGTGTGACGGGGGCTTGGAACAACGGCGCGGCGGCGGTTGATCAGGCGGTGTTTACTGCGCTGATCAGTCGAGCGGTTGACCTTATTCCCTAAAAACCGGTGGTCAGCGCCTCAACCAAAGCCTTGACCTTTTTCTGACGCCACTGCGGCAAGGGCGCAATGAGCCAATAAGCAAGTGGCGATGGCATAGCATTGTCAACCGCACGCACACGGCCAGCGGCAATATCCGCCTCTACCAAAAGCAAAGGAACGCAGGCGCGGCCAAACCCGCTTGCAGCGGCATCAATGGCCAGTCCGCCGTCCGCCACCCGCAGCATCGCGCCACCATCTTCTGAAGGGCAACCGGGCCATGAAATAGGCGTTTCACCGCCGCCATCGGGTGCTGCGACGGTAACGATTGCCCCAGCAGACAGGGCGACACCTTCATATTCTCCAGGATGTTCCCCAAACCGGACCGCGAGATCAAGATTGGCTTCGGTGAAATCAAGGTCGCCCTCAGTTGCAATCAGGGTAAAGCGCAGTTCGGGATCACTTTTGCCAAATTTTGCCAAACGCGGGGCCAGCCACTTTGCGGTAAAATCACGCGGCGCGGCGATGGTGAGCGACTTTGACGATTGGCCAGATTGCATCGCGCGCACAGCCTCTTCAAATTGTAAAAACCCAGCACGCAGGGCATCAAGTCCGCCTTCGGCCTCTGGGGTGAGTTCAAGCCCTTTTGGTGTCCGGCGGAACAAGACAACTCCCAACATATCCTCAAGCGCTCGGATTTGTTGACCCACGGCTGCTGGCGTGACCGCCAGTTCATCCGCCGCACGGGTAAAGCTCAAATGGCGCGCTGCCGCATCGAATACGCGCATGCCGTTTAGGGGAAGGTGGGTGCGTTTCACTGCGCCGTCACAGCTTCTTTTAATGCGAACCGCGGGATCGCAATGTCGAAACGCGATCCGTCTTCACCGATCATTTGAAAACTGCCCACCATCATGCCCGTTGATGTTGTCAGCGGGCATCCAGATACATAATCATAGGAACCGCCGGGTTTCAGCACAGGCTGGTCGCCGACCACGCCTTCGCCGTCAACAAAATGGGCAGTCCCGCGTGCATCCGTTATTTCCCAATGCCGCGTGATCAATTGCGCGGCCATGTCGCCAACATTCTCGATGCGGACATGATAAGCCCAGAACCACCGGCCTTTTTGAGGTTCTGATTGTTCAGGCATAAGATTAACGGAGACGCGCACCACGAACCCGCGTGTTTCTTCGGCATAAGGGAACAGCGCCTTCACAAGCCCACCGCGCGCAGGGCCTGATCAAGATCGGCAATCACATCCTGTGGGTCTTCCAAACCAACATTGATCCGGATCATGCCTTCATCCACGCCCATTGCGGCGCGCGCCTCTGGCCCCATGCTGTGATGGGTGGTTGAGGCGGGGTGGCACATCAGGCTGCGCGAATCGCCAATATTGTTTGAAATATCGATCAGTTGCAGTGCGTTGAGCATGGCGTGCGCCTGTTTGCGTCCGCCGCCCAGGATGAACGAAAAGATTGATCCGCACGCCGACATCTGGCGCAGGGCCAAGTTATGTTGGGGATGGCTAGGAAGGCCGGGATGCAGCATGATTGGCACACGATCATCCATGAATTTCCCGACGGCCAGCGCATTTTCCGATTGGCGCTTGATCCGCAAATCAAGTGTTTCAAGGCCCTTTAGCACAACCCACGCATTGAAGGGCGCAAGGTTCGGCCCCGTATTGCGCTGAAACGGCAGAAGTTTTTCGTCCATAAAAGCATTGGAGCTGCACACTGCACCGGCCATCACACGGCCCTGGCCGTCCATAATTTTGGTTGCGGAATAAGCGACAACATCGGCCCCGAAATCCATCGGTCGTTGTAGGGCAGAAGATGCAAACGCGTTGTCCACAACCGTTGTTATGCCGTGTTCGCGGGCTAAACCGCAGACATAGGCAAGGTCAACAATATCCATGGTCGGATTGGCGGGGGTTTCAAAGAAGAAAACTTTCGTGTTGGGTTGGATCGCCGCTTTCCACTCTTCATTGTTGCGGCTGTCGATAGTTGTTGTGGTAATGCCCCATTTGGGCAGCAGATGATCGGTCAACCAGCGGCATGATCCGAAGGCCGCCCGTGCTGCAACAACATGATCCCCTGTTTCAAGCTGACAGAGCAAGGCAGTTGTCATCGCCGCCATGCCCGTGGCTTGCGCGCGACAGGCTTCGGCCCCTTCCAAAATGGCTATACGGTTTTCCAGCATTTGTACCGTCGGATTTTGCAACCGGGAGTATGTCATCCCATCAGCCTCACCCGCAAACCGCGCTGCTACAGTTTCCGCGTCGTCATAGGTAAAACCGGATGTCAGGAACAAAGCTTCACTGGTTTCTCCGTGTTCAGAACGCCAAGTCCCCCCGCGCACAGCCTGTGTGGCGGGCCGCCAAGTGGAGGTGATATCGCGATTCTGGCCAGTGGTGCGTTTCATAAGGATGCTTTTCGGATGTAGGGGAGCTTAGGTCAATGCAGCACGTACCGCATCGCCCATTTGGGCGGTGTTCATTGTGCCGCCCAGATCAGGCGAACGCGCGCCGCCTGCCAGTGCTTTTGCAACGGCAGCATCGATACGGTCGGCTGCCAGTGGGTTGCCCAAGGAATAACGCAGCATCATCGCCGCTGACAATATTGTTGCCAGCGGGTTGGCCTTGCCTTGTCCCGCTAAATCGGGTGCGGACCCGTGAATGGGCTCATAAAGCCCCTTTTGATTGCTATCGAGTGAGGCACTGGGCAGCATGCCAATTGAGCCCGCACACATGCTGGCCTGATCAGACAGGATGTCACCAAACAGATTGCCCGTGACGATCACGTCGAATTGACCCGGGTTGCGCACCAATTGCATCGCACAATTATCAACATACATATGGCTGAGGTCGACGTCAGGATATTCAGCGTGGGTTTCGATCATGACGTCGCGCCAAAGCTGAGATGTCTCAAGCACATTGGCCTTATCGACCGAACACATTCTTTTGCTGCGTGCGCGCGCCGTTTCAAATCCGACGCGCGCGATCCTGCGCACCTCATCTTCATTGTATGACATGATGTCATACCCCTCACGTTTGCCATCAGCGGTTCTGCGCATTCCTTTTTCACCGAAATAGACGTCACCGTTGAGTTCGCGGACGATGATCATGTTGATCTGACTGGCGACTTCCGGGCGCAGCGCAGAAGCATCGGCGAGTTCAGGGAAAAGTGTTGCCGGGCGTAGGTTTGCGAAGAGTGAGAGTTCCTTTCGCAAGCCCAGAATTGCCTGTTCTGGCCGCAAATGCCGTTCGAGCGTGTCGCAGTCTGGATCACCAACCGCGCCAAACAGGATCGCATCCGCGTGCTTGGCCAGCGCGCGTGTTTCGGGGGGGAGCGGATGGCCAGTGGCTTTATATGCAGCACCGCCGACCAGCGCCGTTTCATAGGTAAAATCATCCAGACCCAAGGCATCCAGCACGCGCTTTGCCTCGGCAACAACTTCGGGGCCGATACCGTCTCCGGGCAGCAGGGCGATCAACATGCAGATACTCCATCAATATGCCGCGCTGATGGCCCGAGAGGCATGATTATGCAACTGCCCTTTTGAGCCGGTCGAGCAACCGTTCGCGCGCTGCCATCACGTCGTTGCGCAGACTGCCCAGAAGATCGCGTTTTAGAAAATATCCGCTCAGTGCCAATCCCTCAAGGAGAGCGGGCCAGTCCGCCGTGCTACCATCGCGAATGAAGGCGGGCAGGGGAAGCAACCGATCCCTATGCGTGGCCCCAGCGATGCCGCAAACCGCTGTTGCGCTTTTAGGGCTGACATAGATCAGGTCATTCGCAGTACCCGTGACCGCGCACGCGGATAAATTCAGACCAAATCCTAGTTCGGAGAGCAATAATAATTCATAGCGCACCAAAGATGCTGCCCAATCTCGTGCAGCAGGGGCTGCTTCTATGGCTGACAACAGCCCATCAAGTGCGCTATGCAGGTTAGTATGGGACTGTTCTTCGGGAAGGGTTGCAGCCGTCAAGGCCGTTGCCCAATCGAGGGCCGCTGCCGTCAAGGGTTCGGTCATTAAAGGGCCACGACTATGTATCAATTCTGCGGTGAGCGAAGCCAATTGAGATCCGTTTCGCACCCGAAAACTACCCATAATGATGTTCGAAGGGATCAGGACAGGGCGCATGGCGCGCGACTTTCCACCCGCGACATATCCCGCCATCAGACCGTGATCCGGCGTCATCGCCCGCACAATCGCGCCGTGTTCACCGTGAGGGCGCACGGCACAAATAATTGCAAGCGTTTCAATCAGCATCTAATCACCCTGATCAAACGTGCGCTATTTAGCAAATCCTTAGGGACAGGGGTGTAAGGCCGTTCCATGAGGAAGCCAGTGATTCAGACCAAAGCCGCCCAAATTGGGACTGATGCAACATTGTTCCTGCCTGTTGGCGCGCGCCTGTCCTTTGCCCCCAATTTCGGTTGCCGCTTCATTATTTTTGCCGATGCTGAGGAGGAATTTGACTGGAATGCGCCGTTTGATCGTGCGCAAACCGCGACCAAAACGATTGCTGACCTTATCCCAGCGACAGCGCGGTTTAATGCAGCGGGAATAAAGCCTGTTTATCTCTGCGATTATCCCGTGGTCGATAACCCTGAAAGCGGATCGATTCTGCGGGCATTGGTTGCTGATGGACAGTGCGACGTTGGCACTCAACTCCATCCTTGGGTCAACCCGCCTTTTGATGAAGTTGTGACCGGCCCCAACAGCTATACGGGGAATTTGCCGATCGCCCTGCAACGGGCCAAGTTGATTGCCCTGACCGAGCGCATTGAAGCTGTGATTGGCGTGCGACCGACGGCGTACCGCGCCGGGCGTTACGGATTGGGTCCGCAAACGATGACACTGCTCGCCGAAACAGGGTATAAAATGGATGTGTCGGTTCGCGCGCTGTTTGACTACCGCGCCGCCGGTGGCCCCGATTATACTGCCTTTCCTATATGGCCGTGGCGCACATCAGAGGGCCCCCTTGAGCTGCCATTGTCTTCAGCGTGGACCGGAAGGCTGCGTCACTATCCGGGGCTACATCGGAACGCGCGTGTCCGCGGAACGGACATGCTGCGCGGCGCGATGGCGCGCGCCGGCTTGCTGTCGCGCGTACCCCTTACCCCTGAAGGCGTCCCTCTGGCTGACGCGCTTGAGGCTATCCGCGTTATGCACGGTGACGGGATAGAGGTGTTCAGCCTGTCTTTCCACACGCCTTCTGTTGCGATCGGCCACACCCCTTATGTCCGCGACGCCACAGATTTGAGGACGTTCTGGGATTGGTGGGAGGGCGTGTTCGCACTCTTCGCGACGCTAGGGGTGTCGCCGGTGAGCTATGATGAGTTGGTGACGGCTATGGGGCCTCACCCCCCAGCATGATAGAAATCATATACTGTTCGCGCCACGGCTTCTGATACTCCGGGTGCGCGGGCCATGTCTTCCAGGCTTGCGTCCCTGACAGCGCGTGCCGTTCCAAAATGCATCAGCAACGCTTTTTTGCGCGCGGGACCGATGCCGGGGACGTCGTCTAAGGGGCTGGCGGTGATCGCTTTGCTCCGTTTGGCTCGGTGCGCGCCGATGGCGAAGCGGTGTGCTTCGTCGCGGAGGCGTTGGAGGTAGAACAGAACAGGCGCACCAACCGGCAAATCGAATTCGCGGCCATCGGGGAAATGAAAGGTCTCGCGTCCGGCATGGCGGTCAGGGCCCTTTGACACGCCGATCAGCGCGACATCTTCAATCCCCATCGCGTCGAGCACGCCCTTGACTGCACTCATTTGACCCTTGCCGCCGTCGATCAGGACGAGATCAGGCCATTCACCTTTATCGCGGTCTGGGTCTTCCTCCACTGCACGGGAAAAACGCCGCTCAAATACTTCCCGCATCATGCCGAAATCATCGCCGGGCACGGTATCAGGATTTTTGATGTTGAACTTGCGGTACTGCCCCTTGATGAAACCTTCCGGTCCCGCAACAACCATGCCACCAATGGCATTGGTCCCCTGAATGTGGCTGTTGTCGTATATCTCGATACGCTGTGGCGATTCGGCAAGCTCAAACAGTTCTGCCACTTCACGCAGTAGTTTATTCTGGGTGGTGCTTTCTGCCTGTCGCCGCTCAAGCGCCTCAACCGCATTGCGGCGCGCTTGATCGATCAGGCGGACACGGTCACCGCGTTGAGGGACGATCAGACTGATACGCTTGCTGGCTGCCTCTGATAGCGCATCGGCGAGGAGTGTGGCCTCTGCGGGTTCGCGGTCGAGCAAAATCGTCTTGGCGGGCGGGACATCCTCATAAAATTGCACGAGAAAACTCGCCAGAACTTCATCCTCGGGCACGTCGGCGGTGTGAACGGGAAAGAAGCTGCGATGCCCCCAATTCTGACCACCACGAATGAAAAACGCCTGAATGCACATGGCCCCAGAACCGCTGGCGAGCGCGAATATATCGGCATCGCCGACACCTTCGGCATTGATCGCTTGGCTGCCCTGTATGAAGGTCAGCGCACGTAGCCGGTCTCTTTGTATCGCTGCGCGTTCAAAATCGAGCGCTGCGGCGGCAGTCTCCATTTCAGTCCCCAATTTTGCTTGAACACCGGTTGATTTGCCGCTGAGAAAGTCCTTCGCATCGTTGACCAGCTCGGCGTAATCTTCCGGCGAAATCCGCCCGACACAGGGCGCAGAGCAACGTTTGATCTGATAGAGCAAACAGGGGCGTTCTCGGTTTTTGAAGAAACTGTCATTGCACGACCGCAACAGGAACAATTTCTGCAACGCATTTAGCGTCTGATTGACTGATCCGGCGCTGGCGAACGGTCCGAAATAATGGCCTTTTGCGCGCCTGGCACCGCGGTGTTTCTGGATGCGGGCAAAAGCATGGTCAGTGCGGAGCAGGATGAAAGGAAAGCTTTTATCATCGCGCAACAGCACATTATATGCGGGACGATACCGTTTGATCAGTTGCGCCTCAAGCAACAAAGCCTCTGCCTCACTGTTGGTGGTCACGATTGTCATGCTGCGCGTTTGTGAGACCATCCGTTGCAGCCGCCTTGGGAGACGATCTACCTGCGTATAATTGGTCACGCGGTTCTTGAGCGCGCGCGCTTTCCCGACATAAAGCACATCGCCGCGCGCATCGTGCATCCGGTAGACGCCAGGTTTGGGCGGCAGAGTTTTTAACACATTGCGGATGGCCGCCACCCCGGCATCAAGGTCAGGCGTTTCGGATCCTTGCAATGCATAGGTAGCGCGGTCTTCATTGAACCGGTCGGGAGCGTCGGGGGTGGACATCGGGTTGCAATACGATACTTTTAGTTTTGGATAAGGAGACATTAGATGAAAATTGCCGGCAAGACCATATTGGTCACTGGGGGCACCGACGGGATTGGGCTCCAATTGATCCATCAGCTAAAGGCCAAAGGCGCAACAGTGATCACATCGGGCCGCACGCCAGAACGCATTGCGGCGGCACAGGCGGAAGGATTTGAGGTGATCGCCACTGACCTTTCAACCAAAAAAGGTGTCGATAAGCTTGTCGCAGGCGTCACCGGCCGCGTTATTGATATCCTCGTGAACAATGCCGGTTCTGGGAGCGACCATGATTTCCGCGACGATGCCGCCATCGATCTTGACGATAATGACGCGTGCATTTTCCTTAACCTCAATGCGCCAGTCCATCTGATCACCCGCCTCATGCCTGTGTTGCGGGGACGACCAGAAGCGATGATCGTCAATGTTACATCTGGGTTGGCCATTGCGCCGCGCGCCGGTGGGCCGATCTACTGCGCGACCAAGGCAGGGTTGCGCAGCTATACAAAGGCTTTGCGTGCGCAATTGGCAGGCACCAATATTCATGTAATGGAAGCGTTACCCCCTGTCGTCGACACCAAAATGACCGCAGGACGGGGCAATAAGAAAATGTCCGCTGCAGACTGTGCAGCAGCCTTTATTCGGGGCATCGAATCCAATTCGGATGAAGCCAATGTTGGCTTGGTCAAAATATTGAAACTGGTCCACAGCATCTCTCCCGCGTTGGCGGGAAAGATCATGCTGCGGTTTTAGGGTCAGAGCCCTCAGATTATTTTGCAGCTGTCAGTTCAGCCGTCGCTTTTGCAATTGCGGCGTCACTGATCGCGCCGCCAGACATGGGCTGAAGCTGCTTGAGGGTCATCCCCTTAAACTGTTCATAGGCGGGGTGCGCTGTCATGCCGGGAAAGTTGGCGTCAACCACAGCCTTGCTCGCTGCGTTGGCGACCAGGGTTTCAATCGGCGAATCAATGGACAGCGCGGCTGAAGCAACCGGCGCAGCTGGCGGTGTTTGCGCTGTAAGTGGTGCTGAAATTAGGAGTGCGGAAAGAACAACAGCAAATTTCATACGGAAACCCTTTAAGAATCAATCGGATGCTTTGCTTAAATGAGGCGATCCAGCCCTGCAATAGTCTTATCAACCAAGGCTTTGTCTTGAGTTGATGTGTGGTTGCTTGCGATCAACGCGCCTGCTGCAGCGGCAGATAAAGTCGCGGCCTTTGTGCGAACTTCGGCGATCGCCGTTCGTTCTGCAGCACCGATGCGATCTTCGGCCATCCGTGTGCGGCGCGCAATCAAATCCTTGGTGTCACTCTCTGCCTTTTTAAGAAGGGTCTTGGCTTCGGCTTCGGCATTCGCAATGATGGCTTTGGCATCACCAGCACTGGCGTCGCTCTGCGCCTGCGCTTTTGCAAGCAGGGCTTCGGCTTCGGTTCGAACTGATGCGGCCTCATCCAGAATCCGTTTCGCATCAGCAATACGGCTGTCCAATCCCGCCATAATTTTGCGGTGCACTTTGAAAAATACAAATGCGACAATGAAGAAAATTGAAACGCCGACGTAAACCCAACCTTCGGCAGAAAGGCCAAGCAAGGTTGGGCCGTGTTCGCCCCCGCCATGCGCTTCTGTGGTTGCGTGCGTTTCGCCTGCGATGGGCGGGGTGATTGTTGCTTCCGTGGCCATTACGTTACCCTTGCGCCATAGCGGACCGTACCGCAGCGGTTACAGTGCGCGCAGCAGGGCGCACGCCAGTCAGCTTTTCGACGATGTCCGATGATGCGTCAGACGCAATGGCCTCGATTTCAGCAAGCGCATTTGTTTTGGCCGCTGAGAGCGCGACTTCTGCGGCCGCCAGTTTCTTTTCAACAGCTGCGTTGGCTGCCAAAAGCGTGGATTCGGCGGATTTATTAGCCTTGGCTTTCGCATCTGAAAGCGCAAAGCGCGCCGCATTTTGGGCGTCCGTTATACCTGATGCATAACCAACAGCCATAGCATCTGCGGATGCTTTGGCATTTTCAGCCACATTCAAATCACCAGCCACTTTGCTTTCGCGCGCGTCAACAACGCGTGCAATCTTGGGGAGAGTCGGCAGGACAACCCCGAAGAAAAGAACAGCAAAGACAAGGCTCAGCCAAATCAACTGAGGCCAGAATACGGTTGCGAAATCAAATTGTGGCATTGCGCCCTCGGATCAGATTTTTCAAAAGTGGGGCAGTCGCTATGACTGCCCCGACATTGGCTTAGCTAAAGGCAAGTGCCAGCGCGACAACAGCCGCGATCAGGCCAAGCGCTTCGGTCACAGCGAAACCGAAAATCAGGCGACCGCCCATTTTCGCATCAGCTTCTGGATTACGCAGAGCACCATTGAGATATTGACCGAAAATCGAGCCAACACCGATGGCGGCAAGACCAGCACCGATTGCAGCAAGACCAGCAGCGATGACACGAGCAGATTCTAATTCCATGATAAATTCCTTACTTCAGTTTTGATGAGTGTTGGTAATTAGTGAAGGTTGATCGCATCGTTCAAATAGATCGAAGCGAGCAATGCGAAAACATAGGCCTGAACCACCGCAATCAGCACCTCAAGGGCGGTGAGCGCGACAGTGACAGCAAGCGGCAGGATGCCAAATACATAAGGTAAAGCGCCAAAAGAACCGAGCGTCACCACAAAAGTGCCGAACACTTTCAACAGCACGTGGCCAGCAGTCATATTTGCAAACAACCGGATGGCCAGTGTGAAAGGGCGTGAAAGAAAGCTCAAAAATTCAATGCAGGCAACAAATACAGCCAGTGGGAAAACGGTGTCTTTCGGCCAGAACAGGCTGAAAAAATGGAAGCCATGCTTGGCAAACCCAACAATACAAACAATCACAAACACCAGTACAGCAAGACCAAGTGTCACAGAAATATGGCTGGTCGGGGTAAAGGCGCCCACCCAAGGGATCATCCCGAGAAGATTACAGGCGAGAACAAAAATGAAGAGCGAGAAGATCAAAGGAACGAAATTGCGTCCCTTTGGACCGACATTATCATCCAATATTTTGCGTGTGAAATCATAAAGATACTCAACCGCTGCTTGCATCCGTCCTGGCACGAGCTTTGGTGCTGCAGTGCCGATGAACAAAAATGCTGCGACAACAACCAGCGCGATCACCATCCACAAGGAAGAATTCGTAAACGACGCATCCATGCCGCCCACGCTCAGCGGCTGGTAGGTTTCGATCTTGAACTGGTCCATTGGATTGGCCATGCTATGTGTCCATCTACTCTTTGTTATCATTCGTCGGATCAGCATCAAAACTGACCGACATTTTCATTGCGCGACGTGTTCCGGCCGCAAAACCGAGAATCAGCATGATCACCATGGCCCACGGCTTCGTTCCAAGCCCAGCATAGGTATCAATGCCCCAACCGATAAAACCAGAAACCAGCACAGCACCAACAAATTCAATGCCAATGGCCCATCCCCGGCTTTCTGACCGTCCTTCAGGGTTTGATATACCGTGCTTTTGCGCGGCCTTGGCGTCGGCAATTCGCCGGTCAAGCTCATCAGAACCAGAATGGCGGTTATCGCCCAAAGCAAACGCCCCTTAAATTAAGAAAACGCCGCCCAAACCAACAGGTTTCGACGACGACCAACCTTCACCGTCTCCGGAGAAGGCACGCGCGCTTTAGAAAAGGGGGTCGTGGAAGTCAATAAGAGCGTTGTGCGGTGCGGCAGAGAGCACGACGCCGCGCAACAGTCTGTCGTTGCGGTTAGCTCGCGCAATAGGCCGGAAGTGCAATCGGGGCGACGCCCTTTACCCGCCAGACACCGTCCGTGAGCAAATAGGCGCGACCTGTCGCGACGCGCGCGGTGAGCGTTTCACACCCAATCGCTGCGGCAACGTCCTTAATTGTAACCCCGCGCTGGGCCGCCAACTGCGTGTAAGCCGCACGGCGTTTGATGTTAATCGCGTCCACTTCGGCGCGCAGTGCCGCTGACGCCGTGCCCTTGATTCCCAAATAGCCGTCTGCCTGTTCCCCGACACTGCCTTCGGCCAATGCCGCAGACACAAGGCTGGCGGACTGCGCAACAGCAAGCGTTGCAACACCAGCGGCAAGCATAAGACCGGTGCCAAGGGCCGTGATAATTTTCAAGTTACGCGTCATTTCGGAAACAACTCCGGATTATCGGTGATGAGGTCACTCGCATCCTTTTTAAGGCTGAGGATGACCTCTTGCTTGATGTTGACGTTCAGGTTGATTTCAATGGGCTTGTCTGGCGCCTTCACTGTCACACACCCCGCCATCATCATAAAGAAGATCATCAAGGGTGTGGCCGTTTTCATGGGCCTTGAAGTCGCATTTGATCGTGCTTTCGTCAACAACAATGGGGTCATCGCACAGGATCGCTTTCTTTTTGCTGAACGGGCTTGTCAGGATTGGGTACTTTTAATTGCGGAACCATCCGTTCGATCAACAGAGACGGGTCATTAAAGGACCGCGTCATTTCAAACAATTGGCGGAAAGGCGCGGTTATTGTGACATTGAAGATGAATGGGATGTTGGTCAGGCCGTAAATTTTGATTGGCAACTTGGTGCGGACGCCAGAAATTGGGGCTTGGTTGACGCCGGCAAAACTGATTTTGGTGACGATGTCGCCGTCAATCGCCCCGCCCAAATCAATGGAAAGCCGATCATATTTGATCGATTTGAGTGCATCAAACGCGAATCGACCCATGAGGCCCAGATTCTCATTCGAAATTTCACCGACATAAGCGAGTGTTCCGCCGCCCCGTGCAATTAATTTGCCCCCTTCAATCCGACCCCCATTTTTGTCGAATATCATAGGTAACGTTCCGTCAAAAATTCCGGTTGCGGCAATATTTTCAAATTCGAGCGAGGCGATAAAGCGCGCGGCATCGACACCCTCAACACGGAAGGTCAAGCGGCGTTCCGCACTTTCAGAGAGATCAAGGATAGTCGGTTCAAGGATCAACGCGCCGCCCGCAAAGGGCCAGCGCCCGCCCTCAATTTCTGCCTTCAGGCCCGGCAGCAGTCGGTAACTGATTTCCCCTTCGTTCACAGCAATCCCGGGGTTGATCCCCGCGATCGTGATGCGCTGACCGGGGCCTGTTTCCAGACCCAGCAAATCGGACAGCATGATTTCGCCCTTAAGGCCCGTAACTGGACCAAAAGCGGCGGCAAGATCAACGCCGTCCGTGCGAAAACCGCCAGTGCTGGTGACAGTATCGGGAGTCCAGTTAATCTGCCCACGTCCTGCGATTCGTCCCTGCACATTGGCGATGACGCCAAGCGTAATCGTGGAGAGTGTCTCAGGCTGTAATTGCTGGCCAAACGTAATGCCCGGCACATCCAGCACCGCATGGCCGGTGCCGCGCGACAAACTATGGGCGATGGTGATGTTTGAGATTGCGGTCCGCGACGCAGGCTCGCGTGCAGTGGCGGTCGCACTCACCAATCCATCCTTCATACGCAGGTCGAAATCGTCGGAAATCAGCGGCTGGAAACGGGCTTCAGGGGCGGCATCGGCAATCTTTACGCCGCCTTTCAACGTCAGTACATTGTTGATCATTGCCCAATTGCCATTGCCTTCGGACAGGCGCAGCGGGACAGTGCCAATCTGACCAGACGTGCCAGTAAAACGTCCTTTTGCCCCGCCGCGCTGAAGTGTGCCGGACAATGAGCCAACAGCGAGCAAGGACAAGCGCGGCTGTTCTCCCAAACGAACGGCAAGAGCATCCACACTAAAATCGCCACGAGAAAAACCGATGCGGGCAGTGTTTGCAGACAGGAGGATCGGCGATTGGCCCAAAAATCCCGCCAGATGTGGCATGGTGATTCGCGCTTCCTTGCCAGAAATACAGGTTGTGAAGCGTGCAGGAGAAAGGCGTAATCCTGCAAGCATGAGCGATTGGTATTGCGTGGGCAGGCATCCAGTCAGCAGGGACTGGCCCGGCCGCAGTGCGATCGGCATCCGCAGGCCACTTACCCGGCCAGACCCCAAGGGGCCGTCCAATGTCACGACAGTGTTAAGCACCAAGCCCTTGACGCCAAAATTGAACCGGACAGGTGTCGTCATCAGCCGTGCACCGCGCGCGACGAAGGGCGCGATTATGGCGGTGCCGCCGGTGCCTTGCATCTGGATTGCGCTCAGAGGAAACCCGCCACCTGAAATCTGTGCGCGGCCAGAGAATGCAACACCGCCTGGCCAACGCACTATTACAGGCGTTTCACCCTGTGTTGTGAGGGAGGCTCCGCTCGTGCTGTTGGCCTTTAGCGCGAAGAGGGAAATCTGACCTTGTCCATTTTGATGCCTTAGAAGGTAGCGGCTGGTGACAGTAGTGCCGCGCGCCAATCCGCCAAACGCTTTCGCCAAGGCATCTGTCAGCGGCGCTGCTGGTGTTCCCGAACCGCTGCCGCCGATCCTTGTTAATTGCGACAGGAGCGCGCCGTCTGGTGCCAAACCCTTGGTATCAATCGTGCCAGATGCATCAACAGCATAACCCCCATTGACACGCCGCCGAACATCAAAATTTCCAACAATGTGAGTGTCACCAGTGATGAGTTTTGGGGTGGCAATCTGTTTGGCGTAAAGCGACACTGTTGCATTGCTCGCGGCTGGGGTTCCACCAAAGGCAATGGTACCAGAAAGATTGCGCGCATCAGCCCCAAACCCACTGCTGCGGGCCATGCTAAGGGCTGATGTGCCAGTCCAACGATTCATTGACTCTGCGACGCTGGCATCAACTATCATCGTCGCTTGATTTGCGCGAACTCCCGCACAGTTTAGTGTGGCAAGACGCACAGGCCCTTTGAAAGTGGGGCGTCGTGATAAAATCGAAATGTCGCCGTAGAGTGTTACCCGTTCTGCAGCGCAGCCAGCCCGTGCGAAGCGCGGGGCAGCCGCCGCGATTTTGCCGTGAAAACCATTTGTCAGGTTGCCGCGGCCATCAATCTTTGCGCCAAGCGCGCCGAAGGGTGTTGAAAGTTGCAACTGTGCATCGCGGAGCGTCACATCAATATCAGGTATGCTGAGCGTTGCGCCATTTGGCTTGGGCAACAATTTATCCACCGCGCCAAAACTGACCATCCCGTCAACCAACCGCCCGCGCAAACGAACGCCGCCCGCCCGCACGGCTTTCACGGTCACGCCCGACAGGCTAAGTCCCATATCAATCTCTGCCCAGTCGGCGGTCAGATCAGGGTTTTTGGGATCGCCGAGGCTGACATTTTCAAGCCGCTGCATTTTGGTGCCAATGGCCGAGATGGTGTAACGACCAGTAACACCCTTATCGGCTAGACTGCTGTCGAACAGGTCGCGGGCAATGGGTTCGCGCTGGGCCCATGCCACAGCAAGCGCGATAAGCGAAAGCCCGCCCAACACCGCTGCAATCCGAACTGATTTACGCTTCCAAACCATCACATCCCAACCAACGCGTTTTACGCCGCGCAATCAAGCCCAATTGCACTTGTCGACGCGTCTGTTTAGCTTTGCCTGATGAATGAAGTCGATACCAGTGGCACAGGCCACCGTGCGCGCCTGCGCAAACGTCTGATTGAAGGCGGCGGAGATGCGTTACTCGACCATGAATTGATCGAATATCTTTTGGCGTTGGCGATACCCAGACGCGACACAAAACCCTTGGCCAAGATTTTATTGCATGAATTTGGCGGTATAGGTGGGCTGCTGAGTGCGGATGCGGAGGCTATAGCACGGGTGAGCGGTGTCGGGGAAACCGCAGTAGCAGCGCTCAAAATCGTTCAGGCGGCGGCGCTTCGGATGTTGCGTGATAAGGTTAAGGAACAACCTGTGCTCGCAAGCTGGCAGGCGCTGCTTGATTATTTGCGCGCTGACATGGCGCATATCACGATCGAACGTGTCCGCGTGCTTCATCTCAATACACGCAACATGCTGATTCGGGATGAAGTGATGAGCGAAGGGTCGGTTGATCAGGCCTCTGTTCATGTTCGCGAAGTCATTCGCCGCGCGATTGATTTGGGGTCCGCTGCCATCATCTTGGTCCACAATCATCCCAGCGGAGATCCTGCACCAAGCCGCGCTGATATATCCTTGACGCGCGACATTGCAGAGGCCGGAAAAAAACTGGGGATCGCGGTACATGACCATGTCATTATCGGTGCAAAAGGGCACAGCTCAATGCGCGCGATGGGGTTGTTGTGATGCGGGTAAACCGCCGCGATATATTGTTTTCCGCGTTCGTGGTTGCAGCTGTGCCGCGTGCTGCACTGGGTCAGAAGCGCCAGACGTCATTAAAGCTTATTAGCGCCGCACGGCAGCAAATTGGGGTAACCACAGCCTATGATCCGGCCTATTCGCGCCTTGCTTTCCCTGGCGGTGATGTGCCGCGACACAAGGGCGTGTGTACCGATGTCGTCATCCGCGCCTACCGCGATGCGTTCGGGATTGATCTTCAGGCGTTGGTCAACATAGATATGAAGCGCGCTTTTGCGGCCTATCCCAAACGGTGGGGGCTACGCACGACAGACCGCAACATTGACCACCGGCGTGTTCCCAATCTTCAGATATATTTTGCAAGGAATGCCGCACAGCGACCTTTGGCAGCGCCGTGGCAAGCGGGGGATATTTTTACGTGTCTTGTTGGCGGAACCCTGCCCCACATCGGTATTGTATCGGACCGTCAGACGGGGTTGGGGCGGCCCTTGGTCATTCACAATGTCGGCCAAGGCACGCGTGAAGAAGACGCGCTATTTGATCATAAGCTGACAGGGCATTACCGGTTCAGACTCGACGGATAGGTCGGTTTTGGGTAGCGCCCCCAGTGCAATGCCAAACGATAGGACGTTCCCATGATTCCCCGCTATTCACGCCCCGAAATGGTCAAAATCTGGGAGCCGGAAACTAAATTCCGTATCTGGTTTGAAATTGAAGCACATGCCACAGATGCACTCGCCGCATTGGGGGTTGTGCCCGCATCTGCTGCAAAGGCCCTTTGGGATTGGTGGAAAACGGGGCCTGTGATCGACGTGGCTGCGATTGACGCGATTGAAGCCGTTACCAAACATGATGTAATTGCGTTCCTGACATGGGTTGCCGAACATGTGGGGGATGAAGCGCGCTTCATGCATCAGGGCATGACATCGTCCGATGTGCTTGATACGTGCCTCGCAGTGCAATTGGCGCAGGCGAGCGATATTTTGATCGCTGATCTGGACGCTTTGCTCGCCGCGATCAAACGCCGCGCGTTCGAACATAAAATGACCCCGACCATCGGGCGCAGCCATGGCATTCACGGGGAACCTGTGACATTTGGTCTCAAATTGGCGCAGGCCTATGCAGAATTTGAACGCAACCGTGCGCGGTTGGTGGCGGCACGGGCCGACATTGCGACCTGCGCTATATCGGGCGCAGTTGGCACCTTTGCCAACATTGACCCCGCCGTAGAGGCGCATGTCGCGGGCAAGTTGGGACTCGAAATAGAACCAGTTTCAACACAAGTAATTCCGCGTGACCGCCACGCCATGTATTTTGCAACATTGGGCGTTATCGCATCATCGGTTGAACGGCTTGCCACTGAAATTCGCCATTTGCAGCGTACTGAAGTGTTGGAGGCAGAAGAATATTTCTCGCCGGGGCAAAAGGGATCGTCGGCGATGCCCCATAAGCGTAACCCGATCCTGACCGAGAATTTGACCGGTCTTGCGCGGATGGTGCGCGGCTACGTCACGCCCGCGCTTGAAAATGTAGCGCTGTGGCATGAACGTGATATTTCTCACTCCTCAGTCGAACGTTACATCGGGCCGGACGCGACGATCACGCTGGATTTTGCCCTCGCACGCTTGACAGGTGTGATGGACAAGCTGCTGATTTACCCTGAACGGATGGAGAAAAACCTCAACAAAATGGGCGGGCTTGTCCATTCGCAGCGCGTCCTGCTCGCGCTGACTCAGGCCGGTGTTACCCGCGAAGATGCGTATAAGCTGGTGCAACGCAATGCGATGAAGGTTTGGGATTCAGATGGCGCGCTGTCCTTACTCGACCTTCTCAAGGCGGATGAAGCTGTCATAGCAGCACTGTCACCCGCAGAAATCGAGGAGAAATTCGATCTCGATTATCACCTTAAACATGTCGACACGATTTTCGCGCGGGTGTTTGGGCCAGCATAAGAGCGGCGATAATTAACAAATTTGCAATATTTGGTTGCATTTTTTGCAATCACGTTTGCAATCCTTGCGTTTGTAGTTTTCTCGCACTTGCAGCATAGGTTTCTTATCGAAACCGAATTAGCGGTTTGATAAGCAAGTGAAGGGAAAACGCTATGCGCGTTATCGTAAACACCGCGAGCTTTGCTGTCGGCATTCTCTCTCAGGTCGCATTCCTGGGGATTATCCTCGGCGCCTAACCAGGCTCGCCATCTCCCAAAAAGAAAGGTCCGTTGGTTCCCCAGCGGGCCTTTTCTTTTGGGCGTGGTGTCATAATTAATGGTGATGTGGTTTGGCCGCAGGCGCGGTTACGCTTTTATAAACGGCCTCGGTAAAGGCATCGCCGCTGATAAAGCCACCTTTGACCTCCCACTTTGCAGCCGGTTTCATTGCCTTGATCTGATCAAGCGATTTCTTGGCCTTCACAGCGGTCTGAACCGACCCGATCACAGATTTTAGCATATCGCGCCACGCGATCAAATCCGCTTGGCTTGCCATCGGACCGTGACCGGGAATGATTTTGGTCTGCGGATTGGTCAGCAACAATGCTTTTTCAACGCTGGCCAGCAGATGGATTACATTGCCGCCCGAATTCAGATCAATGAAGGGCAAGCTGACCTTGTTCATGAACAGATCACCCATATGAATGATATTTGCGTTTTTCCACACGACAATCGAATCGCCGTCAGTATGGCCGCCACCAGTATGAACGGTGCGCACTTCATCCCCATTAAGATGAAGTTTCAGTCCTTCTGCATAAGTGATGACGGGTAAGGCGATCTTGGGTGCGGGCGGTATGACAGTGCCCAACACGGTTGCACCAGCTGCCATGCGGATACGTACATTGTCATGCGCCATGATTAACGCACCGGCATTACCGAGATTTTCATTGCCGCCAGAATGATCAAAATGCCAATGGGTATTGATCAGGAATTTAACCGGCGTCGCGCCAAGCGTTGCGATCACAGTTTGAATTTTTGTGGTGAGCGGCGCAAACTGATCGTCGATCAAAATCGTCCCGTCTGGCCCGTATGACACCCCGATATTCCCGCCCGCACCGAAAAGCACCGCGACCCCGGGCGCCAAATTCTCAGCTTTGATTTCAACTTTGGAAAAATCCTGCTGGGCAAAAGCGGGGGCGCAAAGCGATAGGCCTAGGACGGTGAAGAAAGCGGCGCGCATCAAAGCGACTCCTATTTGGTAAGATCGTCCTACATTGTCCTTAAAAACAGAAAAAGGCCAGACTGTTAGGTTTGTCCGCAACGGTCTGGCCTTTCCAAAAATGCCTTCAATGTTGTCAGACGTAACGAACACTGACCTTAGTCTTACGGCTGCGCATTGCGCCGCCAATCATACCAAAACCAGCAAGCAGCATTGCCCAAGTGGCAGGTTCAGGCACAGCGCCAATGCCGAGATCAGCAAATTCGAAGTTTGGACCAAAACGCCCGCCTGTTGTGATGTTATTGATTGATCCGGGAAAGGCGAACCCACTACCTCTCGTAGAAACCGCAGAGCCGAGAAAGGTGATCTGCGGGCTAACAGTTAGGCCGGAAACGCTCGTTGTGTATGAATCACCGTCATTAACAAGATCACGGCCACCAATGAAATACTGCTGTCCGCTGGCAAGTGTGAACGGTGTCAGGCTTGTGTATAAAAAGTCGGCGCCAACGGGCACACCTGGTGACACAGTTGCCGATCCCAGAAGGGCGCCCGCAGCATTCCAAATGCCCACCTGATGCGATGCATTAACCGCACCGTTAAGAGCAAACCAACCCAGCGCAGTGACCGATAGGTTCGATGAAGTGCTGAAAGTAAAGCCGACAGTTTCGTCACTGGAAAATCCAGTGAATGTGGAACCATCCGAAAATCCGGTTATAGCAGTCGTTGCATTCGCCGAACCGATGGCAAGAAAACAAGCGGCAGCAATCGCATAATATTTTTTCATAAAAGAATTCCATTGGTTGAGGATTGGTGCGACTTTTTCAGTTATTTTTCTGTTAATTATTCAGCCAGTATCAGCCTGTCCAGCAATCAATAGACTTGGAATATGTCCCAAAATGGGAAATATTTGAAATCAGAATCGGGGCTATTCGGTAAGATCGTCCCACATATCCTTTAACTTTGAGAAAAAGCCAGTGGATTGAGGGCTTTCGTCACCTGTTTCTGTGGCGCGAAATTCTTCGAGCAGCTCTTTTTGTTTGGCTGTAAGGCGGGTCGGGGTCTCAACCTCGATCTGAACGACCATATCGCCCGCACCGCGTCCGTTCAAAACTGGCATGCCAGCGCCGCGTTGGCGAATTTGTTTGCCAGACTGAATGCCCGCTGGAATCCGAATTTCGTGGCCAATGCGATCGAGTCCTGGAACGGTTATCGTCCCGCCGAGTGATGCCGTGGTAAAGCTGATTGGCGCGCGGGCAAATAACGTAGTGCCATCGCGTTCGAACAGGCTGTGTCGGGACACGTGGAGGAATATATAAAGATCGCCCGCGGGTGCGCCGCGTTCGCCGGCCTCGCCTTCGCCTGACAAGCGGATGCGCGTTCCATCATCAACGCCAGAGGGCACAGTGACGGACAGCGTCTTTTCTTTGTCAACGCGGCCTTGACCGCGACAGGAACCGCACGGATCGGCAATCACTTGTCCTGCGCCGCGACAGGTGGGGCAGGGGCGTTCAACGACAAAAAATCCTTGCTGAGCACGGACCTTTCCGTGACCAGCGCAAGTGCCGCACGATTTGGCAGAGGTTCCCGGTTTCGCACCAGATCCACCACACGGCGCGCATGTGGTTGAGACTTCCACCTTGATTTCGGTTTGTTTGCCGTGGAACGCCTCTTCGAGCGTAATTTCGAGGTCATAGCGCAGGTCCGCACCGCGTTGTGGCCCGCGCTGTCGCCCGCGCCCGCCGCCACCGCCCATGAATTCGCCGAAGATATTCTCAAAAATATCTGAAAACCCGCCAAAATCCTGTGCGCCACCGCTCCCGCCATTTTGGAATGCAGCTTTGCCATATTGATCATAGGCTGCACGCTTTTGCGGGTCTTTCAGGCAGTCATAGGCTTCACTGATCGCCTTAAACTTGGCTTCTGCATCTGGATTCCCGGGGTTTTTGTCGGGATGCCAGCGCATCGCAAGCTTACGATAGGATGATTTGATCACACCGTCGTCAGAGGTGCGTTCAATTTCGAGCAGTTCATAATAATCGTCTGACACAAGAGAGTCCCCC
>JAYUPB010000089.1:0-9085 GCA_043760405.1 Sphingomonadales bacterium | reverse complement strand
CTTTCCCTACAACATACTTGGCGCTCAACAAGACAACACGAGCGTGCGTATTCCACACCGCACAAATGGAAATTCAATTACAAAAGAAGATTGGGAGGGATTGCGACCATACGATCCTGAAAATCGCTGACAGCCTCGAACCAAAACCCTATTCGAGCCGCGCGTTCATTCGCGAGATGGGCAAATATCTGGTCGAACACGGCAAGAAGGATAACAGCCTCGTCAAGCTCGCTTATGAGCACGACGTGCCGATCTTCTGCCCTGCGTTCGTGGATTCATCAGCTGGTTTCGGCCTCGTCAAGCATCAGGTTGACCGTGCAAAAGAAGGCAAACCCTATATGATGCTCGACGCCATCGCTGATTTCCGCGAACTGACCGACATCAAGATCAAAGCTGGCACGACCGGTCTCCTCATGATTGGCGGCGGCGTGCCCAAAAACTTCATTCAGGACACTGTCGTCTGCGCCGAAATCCTGGGGCACCACGATGTTCAGGTCCACAAATATGCCGTCCAGATTACTGTTGCCGATGTCCGCGATGGCGCGTGCTCATCCTCAACGCTTCAGGAAGCAGCGAGCTGGGGCAAAGTGAACACCGGCATCGAACAGATGGTGTTTGCAGAAGCTGGTTCAGTGATGCCATTGCTCGCGTCGGACGCTTACCACCGCGGCGCATGGAAGAACCGGGTTAAGCGCAAATGGGGTGCGATTTTCGACTAAATCGTTATAAGTCCTGACCTTAGTTGCTATATAGTGGTGGTGCCTGAACCGTGGTTGGAAGTGCTGTGCTTTGCACCACCACACCGGATGAGCTGCGTATTTCAATCGTTCCACCCTGTCCGGATATATTGAAACGCACTGTCACGGTTCGCCCATCCGCAAGTGTTGCCCTTGTGCCTGTTTGACCTGATATGTCTGATCGAACAGCTTGTGCTACGGAACCGTCAAGGCCGATGACATGCAAAAACTCGGTTTTTCCGTCACCGCCGATGTCGCTCCAGTCGACACGTGCGGCGGCCGAAGCGGGTGCATTACCCCTCGCACCATATTGCTCAGGATTTGCATTCCGCCACAAAGTAACAACTGAATTTGCATTCGCTGGGGCAAGTCTGGTCATATCAAACCTATTGCTGCCTGCAATAAATGTAGTGGTGTTGCCCTGAATCGAGGGTGCTCTGGGGAAGTTCATGGTCCAGATTCGATCCACGTTGGCGCTGGTCCCATGCGCACGATCATAAACGATAAACGTTGACGGCTTAATGAAAACAAATTCGCGCTCAGACCTGGTGACCGCGGTACCAGATGCGAACAACGGCGTTGCATCAGCCAGCGCATAGGTCCAGTTCGAATTATGCGCCAACGCCTTCATATTGCACGCTTTATTATAGGATTGCTGAACCTGCGTGCCACCGGATTCAAAGCGCACCAGATTGTGATACTTCTGATCCTGTTCGATACCCGAACGCCCGTCGATATTGGCGTCATAGGCGAGCCAAGTTCCTTTGAAGAGTACAAAGCTGCCCTGATCCTGATGAGCATGGCTTTCAGTATAAGGTCCGCACATGAGATTGGCATAAGCCGATGACGTCGACCAGCTATCTCGTGTCGAAAAGCTACCTGTACCCGGAGCCCAATAGGCTGTGGAAAGTTCGGAAAGTGGACGTTCGGGGATTGATACGAGATCGTAAAGATAGTCCGAATAGCGCATGAAATGCTGGCTCATCTGTTTTACCGAGGATTGACCCAGCAGTGACTTTGCAACTCCGGAGATGCGCTCGTTCGGGAATAAAGCTGCCAATTCTTGAAGATAGGCCCGGTGATAGTCGAACAATAAGCCTTCCGAATCTCGTGAATGGTCCCCGCTCGTCTGGATTCGATCAAGTGTGGGAACGATTGAATGGATCATCCACGCCATTGATGCCAGCGTGTGAGGTGTGCGGTCTGCAATACGTTCGCCGGTAGAGCGTTCCCACCAGTCGTAGAGACGCCAAAGATTGAACATCGCTGTGCCGTAGCCTGTACCCTCGCGAGAACCGCCTCCAACAAGATCTGCGTTAAACAAGGGAAGAAGCTGATTTTCAATCTTGGTATTTCGGAAGCGGGTAAGCCAATCACTCGCCATGTCGTTCTCACTATGCGTCGCCAACCCCAGCAACATCGTTGCTTCAAGAAACGAGTAATAGTAATTGTTGGAAGGATTATCGACAGACCAGCCGGTCCATGGAACGACTCGCGTTCCCCATCTGGCGGAGGCATGATTCCAGACGTTCCAGACCGCCTGGTTGCCGAAATTCTTCCACCGTTCACGCTGCGAGGCTGTCATGCTGCCGCGACACCAATCGTAAACCATCGACAGATTGCCGATATAAGCGCCGACATGAAGGTAGCTATCACCAGCCACGACCGGCGTGGAGTTGGCCGCTATGCGTGCTTCTTCGCTCCTGACATAATTGTCCGTGCGATCAACTGCCCATGTGCAATAAGATGTGGTGCCGGTGACCTGCCCCATTAACGCAACGTGCCAAGGCTCCATGCCATAAACATTACCGGTCGCCACTTCTTGATCGACCGATTGCTTGAAACGCAAAGCCGACGTGGAATTGCTGGTCAGCGAACTCTTGAGAAGAGCAATCGTAGCGCCATTCGATACAATGATCCTTGGCGTGCCTAACGGCTGGATTACGGCAGTGCCTGGAGGAGGAGGAGGTGGCGGCGGCGGCGGCGGCGGCGGTGGCGGAGGCGTCGTTATTGGCGGCGGCGCGGTGCCGCTGCCTGCCCCGCCACCACCGCATGCTGTCAAAAGCAAACAGCCTAGCACGGCATATAGATGCGCCTTTCGAATTTCAGACACTCCGTGCATCACCGTTCTCATATCTGGACGTCCCTCTGTGCACTTTCGTACAGAGACAAATCCGAATAAAAAGTTAAGATATTGACATATATAGATTTTTCCTCCTTCCTTCGATGGTGTTTATTCACCCAAGCATTGGAAGGTTCCTATGGGTGCAGAACGATGAGAAATGCAGATAGCAGTATGGAAGACGCAAAAATTTTTCCAGGAGATGCTGTGTCGAATATGATCAGCCCCCTGACTTCGCCGATAATCATTCTTTGGTCTTCTTCGGATTACGGTGCCAGTTTCCTAAACCAGTCGCCTTTGACAACTGATTGAACATGTTGCACTTTCACTTTCTCGAACTTCGAAGAGGGGAAAGACATTATGGAACATACAATATTGGCGCCAGCCGCTGTGCTGGTGCTCTGGTCACTCATCATGTTGATGTGGCTAGCATTTACACGTTTCCCAGCGATCGCCAAAAGCGGCATAGATACGAAATCAGCACCGCCGGGCGGGCGCGGGCAAGATATTGATCCTATTTTACCACCTTCAGTTGCCTGGAAATCCCACAATTATACCCATTTGATGGAACAGCCGACCATTTTTTATGCCACGGTTTTTGTTTTGGCTTTTGCAGGCCAAGGTGGTGGGTTCAACACAACGCTTGCGTGGGCTTATACGGGTCTGCGTATTGCACACAGCATTTGGCAAGCCACTGTCAATACAGTCATCCCCGTTCGTTTCGGGCTATTTCTACTTTCTACATTTTGTCTTTTTGCGATGGCGATCAATGCCGTTCGCGCCACTTTAGGAGTATAAGTCATGCACAGTGATATTCTTCATCCCGTCGTCGCGCTTGCCGCATGGACAATGATCATCTGGCTCTGGATGTACATTACACGCATTCCTGCGATGCAGAAAATCCCGGGTCTTGATCCCAATACAATGGTCGGCGGTATTGGCGCCGATTTGGATAAGGTTATGCCGGCGAAAACCCAATGGATTGCGCATAATTACAACCACCTTCACGAAGCACCGACAGTTTTTTATGCAACTGCATTGGTGTTGGCGATTGTTGGCGCGGGCGACGGCATGAATGCGATCATTGCCTGGGCCTATGTCTTTCTGCGCGTGGCACATAGCCTTGTGCAGATCCTTTGGAACCGCATACTCGTCCGCTTTGCGATCTTCGCTCTGTCAAGTATCGCCCTCATCATGCAGGTTGTGCATGCATATCTAGCTGTGATTGCGCACTAATTAACGATGGAATGCAGCGGCCAGTTCCACATGGGTTGACCAACGGAACTGGCCGACTGGCTGAACATGCTTTATCTTATAACCGCCCTCAATCAGGGTTTTTGCATCGCGCGCAAATGATGCAGGATTGCAAGAAACATAGGCGATGCGCGGCACAGTGGAGGCTGCCAACTGCTCAATTTGTTCACGAGCGCCTGCGCGCGGCGGATCAAGGATCACGACGTCAAAACGCGCTAACTCCTGTGCCGTCAGGGGACGACGAAACAAATCTCTGTGTTCAACCACCATATCCCTCCCTGCTTTTTTGGCAGCAGCTTGGAGCCCCAACGCCGCATCGCGCGCGCCTTCAACAGCATGAACCGCGCCGCCAATCGACAGCGCAAAGGTGCCAAGCCCGGCAAAAAGGTCAGCAACATGTTCAGCCCCCTCCGTCACCGCGCGGACAGCCGAGACAAGCGCCTCTTCGCCGTCGGCGGTCGCTTGAAGGAAGGCACCTTCTGGCATGACAACGGAAACGCCGCTTAATGTCACAGTAACAGGATCAGGCTCCCAGCGAGCCGAAGCGCCATAGCCTTCATCAATGGAAAGCCGAGCCAATTTAAAAGTAAGCGCAAAATCGGTCAGTGCTTCGGTCGCGGCCAGCCCCTCCACCTCAATTTTAGCGATGAGTAGATCGACGCCCGTGTCTGTGACAGTCATGCGAACATCCGCACTGCGCCGGTCCTTGATCAGCGTCACGAGCAAACCACGCAGCGGCCGGATCAGGGCAAATAAGGCAGGATGCAACACGGGGCATTCTCGCAAATCCACAATCTTGTGCGTGCCGCTTTCATGAAAGCCGATGAGTATTTGCTTTCCCCGCCGTTCCGCTTTCAGTGATGCGCGGCGGCGTGTTTTAGGCGGAGAAAGATGGGGGAGCCGCATTTCTGGGGCATCGACACCTTGTGCCGCTAACCCGCCGACGATCCGGTCAGTGACATAAGCTGCAAGTGCAACCTCATCCAGATGTTGCAATTGGCAACCACCACAGGTTGGAAAATGGCGACATGCGGGGTCTGTGTGATGGGGACCGCGCTCAATCTGGCCATCGTCAGTCAGAATATCACCCGGTGCCGCAAGAGCCGCATGCTTTCCCGATGCCGTAACGCCGTCGCCGCGCGCGGCAATCCGGATGATTTTCTCGTTCATGCGTAATGTTCCAGTGCAAAGGGAAGCGTGGTAAAAAGATCATCGGCAATCAAAGCAGGTCCAGCGCGCCGTCCAGCGTCTCTGTGGAGCCAAACCGCAGCGCAGGCCGCTTCATAGGCATCAGGGCTTCGATGCTGGCGTACGTGCAGTCGCGGGCAACAGATATTTATCGCCTGCAATAACGACCTCTATCTCTTTGGTTCCGCGCAATGTGATAAAGGCTGTATCAGCGCCGTCGGCTGCAATCACACCGCGTCCATCCTGAACGACCTGCAAGCGGCGAAATCCCCCGCCGGGGTGCCGCACAGTGAGCAAGAGCCCGGCTTCCGTTTGCGACTGTTCCAACTGACATGTGGATTCAAAATCTGTCGCACCCGATACCGCACACATGATGGTACCTGCCGCAGGGGCTGCGCCCGTCTCTGTTGCTGGATCACCACAGGCGCTGAGCATGAATATCAAAAAGGCGGCGCTAAATATCCGCATAGACATGGCGTTCCGCCTTTGCGCCAGGGTGGGTCAAAGCACCTTTATAGGCAGGACCGACATTTTGTGCGTAGCGCCAAAGCGCACCTGATTGATAATCGGTGACGCGTGGTTGCCATTTCGCTTTGCGCGCCGCCATAATATCTTCAGCGACGTCAAGATCAATAGTGCCGCTCTCCGCATCAATATGGATCATATCACCTTCTTCGATAAGGGCGATTGGCCCGCAGTCGGCGGCTTCCGGACCAACATGACCGATGCAAAATCCACGAGTCGCTCCTGAGAAACGGCCGTCCGTGATCAACGCAACCTTTTCGCCCATACCCTGACCATAGAGGGCAGCGGTGGTCGACAGCATTTCGCGCATACCTGGGCCACCCTTTGGCCCTTCATAACGGATGACGATAACAGAACCTTCACGGATCTGGCGTGCCTCGACAGCGGCAAAGCAATCCTCTTCACAGTCAAACACTTGCGCAGGCCCTGAAAATTTCAAGCGTTCCATCCCCGCAACTTTGACGATAGCACCGTCGGGGGCGAGGCTTCCGCGAAGTCCCACAACGCCGCCGGTTGGCGTGATCGGCGTCTTGGCGTCGTAAATCACTTTCTGATCAGGGTTCCATGTGATTTCGTCGATATTTTCGCCGATAGTTTTGCCTGTGACGGTCAGGCAGTTGCCATGAAACAACCCTTCCGCAAGAAGCGACTTCATCAGCATATAAATTCCGCCCGCTTCATACATGTCCTTTGCGACATAATTTCCGCCCGGTTGAAGATCGGCCATATAAGGTGTTGTTTTGAAAACATCGGCCACGTCAAAAAGAGTGAGGTCAATACCAGCCTCACTGGCCATTGCGGGTAAATGCAGCGCACCGTTGGTTGAACCACCGGTCGCCGCAACAACACGTGCGGCGTTTTCAAAAGCATCTTTCGTACAAATATCCCTTGGTCGGATATTCTGCGCAAGCAGTTCCATCACCTGGAATCCTGCGGCATGCGCAATTTGGTCGCGCGTAGAATAAGGCGCAGGGGCCATATTGGAATTAGGCAAAGACAGGCCAATGGCTTCGGCAACACAGGCCATCGTGTTTGCTGTATATTGTCCGCCGCACGCCCCATGCCCCGGGCATGCCACTTTTTCGAGTTCTTCAAGTTCGGACAACGGACACGCACCTGCCGCATATTTCCCAACGATTTCGAATACATCTTTCACAGTTACATCTTTATCGTGATAGCGTCCGGGCAAAATTGACCCGCCATAGACGAAGATGGAGGGAACATTGAGGCGGAGCATTGCCATCATTATTCCGGGCAGAGATTTGTCGCAGCCCGCAAAACCAACGAGCGCGTCATAACAATGTCCGCGTACCGAAAGCTCAACAGAATCCGCAATCACTTCACGCGACACCAATGAGGATTTCATCCCCTGATGCCCCATCGCAATACCGTCTGTCACAGTTATGGTGTTAAATCGTCGGGGCATACCACCGCCCGCTTCAACGCCTTTACGCGCAATATCGGCTTGGTGGTCGAGTGTCGTATTACAAGGCGCGCTGTCATTTCCCGCAGACACGATCCCCACAAATGGTCGCGCGATTTCTTCCGCGCTCAGCCCCATTGCATAATAATAGCTGCGGTGCGGCGCGCGTTCCGGCCCCACAGAAACATGGCGACTTGGTAGTTTGGATTTGTCAAAACTGTGGGTCATAAAACACTCGCTTTCGGGCCGTGCCTATGGCGGCAAACGGACCTAAAATGCAAGGCTTGGCCGCGTTTGTGTGTCGGTCTATGTCAGATTTCCTCTTCAAACGTGCGCGCTTGCCCAAAAATATCCCAAGCGGCCATAAACAGGGCGGCTATCACCGGACCTAGAATGAAGCCGTTCAAACCAAAAATACCAATTCCGCCCAGCGTAGAAATGAGCACCACATAGTCCGGCATCCGCGTCTCTTTCCCAATCAAGATCGGGCGCAACACATTGTCGACCATACCAATGATAAAAAAGCCGCAGAGGACCAACGTAAATCCCTGCCAAACAGCACCCGTCGCGAACAGATAAATGGCAACCGGCACCCAAACAAGCCCTGTTCCAACGGCTGGGATCAAAGAGAAAAAACCCATTATAACGCCGCCAAGAAGCGCTGCGTGAATGCCAAGAAGCGAAAATATGATGCCGCCGACCACGCCTTGCACAAAGGCGACAACAACACTGCCTTTCACCGTAGCGCGAATAACTGTCGCAAATTTTTCAACCAATGCCTGCTTAATATCCAAATGCATCGGAACAATTGCCCCGATTTGTTTGGCCAATCGGTCACCGTCACGCAGTAAGAAAAACGTCAAATAGAGCATAACACCGAGGGCCGCGACAAAGGCAAATGCGCTTTGTCCAAAACCAAGAACCCCTTGAGCCATTGAACGCAAAATTGCCGACACGCCAACCGACACACGTTGTGCTACCGCATCGGCGTCATTGAGACCAAAACGTTCAAGCAAAGATAATGCCCATGAAGGCAAACTCCCTTGAATATTGGCAAATATTTTCGCGAAATCAAATTCGTTTGACCTGACTTGCGCATAAAGCCCAACCACTTCGTCAGCGAGTGCAAGGCCAATGAGGATCGCAGGCACAATCACCAATGCGATGAGCGCTAACAAAGTCACCACCGCAGAGAGGTTTTTGCGCTTTGGCATCAAGGACAACAGCTTTCGATTGAGAGGCGCAAACATGATCGCAGCGACAACGCCCCACAAAATTGCCCCATAAAATGGCGAAATTACCCATGCGAAGGCGAGCGAAACAATTGAGATGAAGATCAGGAACGTACTGTTTTGAAATCCGCGCATATCAGTGCTTCCTTTGATGTTCTTGCGAACTCATAACAGCGTTCGTGACGCACAAAAATATGATTTTTTCTAGCACGTTTGCCCAATGCGTTATTCCTCCAGCATCGCCAATCAAATCCTGCCGCATTTCAATGCCAAGATACGCGATCCCGATGTCCTCACCGTGGCGGTTCATCGTCGCGTTGAGAAGCTTTCCGGAATAAGGTAACTGATCACCAACAATCACACCTGCTGCCGCCAAAGCTGGAATGGCAATGCGCGCTGCGCGATCATCCTGATTATAGAGGATACCAACTTGCCATGGTCGTTCTATTTCCTGATCGCCTTGAAGTTTTTGTGTAAAACTATGAAGTGAAATCAATAGCTTTGGCTTCTGTTCTGAAATTTTTTCTGTGATCCTTGCGTGATAAGGGCGCCAATATCTATTGATCCTAGTTAAGCGTTCCATATGAGAAATGGCATTCCCCGG
>JAYUPB010000088.1:0-9366 GCA_043760405.1 Sphingomonadales bacterium | reverse complement strand
TCACGTCCACGATTTCAACGGTTGTAGACCACGCCCCAGGGGTCAATTTTTGCTGCTTCTCCATGGATTTTGCGACCTCTGCGACAGAAGCATTCTTCATATCAACATCCCCCTTCCCGCAAGACGCGAGCAAAATGAGCGGGGTCAGTGCGATTAGTGCATATTTCATTGGGTACTCCTCAGTCCGATGTTGCATGAATGTTCTCAACATCCCATATTGAACATATATGTCTATCCAAATTCGCACCAGCCTTGAAGAACCTGAAACCGGTGCGGAGTTCGTGCCGCACCGCCCCGTGCGTCCGCCCAAGGTTGAGGGCGGAAAACCGTTTAAGATTGTCAGTGAATATACGCCTGCGGGCGATCAACCAACCGCCATCGCCGAATTGGTCGCGGGCATCGCAGCGCAGGAGCGCGATCAGGTGCTATTGGGTGTCACCGGGTCGGGCAAGACCTTCACTGTCGCCAAAGTGATTGAAGCCGTGCAGCGCCCTGCCCTGATCCTTGCGCCCAACAAAATTCTGGCAGCCCAGCTTTACGGCGAGTTCAAAAGCTTTTTCCCCGATAATGCGGTCGAATATTTTGTCAGCTACTATGATTATTACCAACCCGAAGCCTATGTTGCGCGGTCAGATACTTATATCGAGAAAGAATCGAGCGTTAACGAAGCGATAGACCGGATGCGCCATTCGGCCACCCGATCACTTCTTGAACGCGATGACGTGATCATCGTCGCATCTGTTTCGTGCCTATACGGGATCGGGTCGGTTGAAACCTATTCAGCGATGATTTTCGACCTGAAAAAAGGCGGCACTGCCGATCAACGAGAGATCATTCGAAAACTCGTCGCGCTCCAGTACAAGCGTAACGACGCAGCATTTGCGCGAGGCAATTTTCGTGTACGCGGAGATAACCTAGAGATTTTTCCTTCACATTACGAAGACACCGCTTGGCGGATCAGTTTTTTCGGCGATGATATTGAAGAGATTACCGAATTTGATCCTTTAACGGGCAAGAAAATCGCTTCGCTCGATTTCATCCGGATTTACGCCAACAGCCACCACGTCACCCCCGGACCGACGCTCAAACAAGCAATGGAAGCGATCAAGCTTGAACTCGCGGTGCGGCTTAAAGAAATGGTTGGTGAAGGTAAATTGCTGGAGGCCCAACGCCTTGAACAACGCACCAATTTCGATCTTGAAATGATTGCAGCGACAGGCAGCTGCGCGGGAATTGAAAATTACAGCCGCTTCTTGTCGGGCCGCTTGCCGGGCGAACCGCCACCGACATTGTTCGAATATCTTCCCGAAAATGCTTTGTTGTTTGTCGATGAAAGCCACGTCTCCATTGGCCAAATCAACGGCATGTCGCGCGGCGACCATCGGCGTAAACTCACGCTCGCTGAATATGGCTTCCGTCTGCCAAGTTGCATCGACAATCGTCCGCTGCGTTTCAATGAATGGGATGCAATGCGCCCGCAGACCACTTATGTCAGCGCCACTCCGGGCAATTGGGAGATGGAACGCGTACAAGGCGTGTTCGCCGAACAGGTCATTCGCCCGACAGGCCTGATCGACCCCCCCGTCGAGATTCGCCCTACCGAAGATCAAGTGCAGGATTGCATTAACGAATGTCGCAAGGTGGCGGCGGAGGGGTATCGCACGCTCGTGACCACGCTCACCAAGCGCATGGCCGAAGATCTGACCGAGTTCATGCATGAGGCGGGCCTGCGCGTCCGCTATATGCACAGCGACACTGAAACGCTCGAACGTATTGAACTCATCCGCGACTTGCGAATGGGGGTTTATGACGTCTTGGTCGGCATTAACCTGCTGCGTGAAGGACTCGATATTCCAGAATGCGGATTGGTGACCATTCTTGACGCCGATAAGGAAGGCTTCCTGCGCTCTGAAACATCGCTCATCCAAACCATCGGCCGCGCCGCGCGCAACGTCGATGGCCGTGTCATCCTTTATGCGGACCGGATAACCGGCAGCATGGAACGCGCGATAGCCGAAACCGACCGTAGGCGCGAAAAACAAGTCGCATATAATGTAGAACATGGCATCACGCCTGAAAGCATCAAGCGAAACATCGCTGACATTATCGGAGACGTTGCCAGCCGCGACCAAGTCACCATCGAAATCGAAGACGGCCCCCAACATATGGTCGGGCATAATCTGCGCGCTTATATCGAAGACCTTGAAAAGAAAATGCGCGCGGCGGCCGGCGATCTGGAATTTGAAGAAGCAGGCCGATTACGCGACGAAATCAGGATGCTCGAACAAAGCGAACTCGGCATCCCTGTGTCAGGTCAAGTCGCCCCGATCATGGGCCGCAGCACCGAAGGAAAGCCGGGAACAAGGAAAGGGCGGTTTGGGAAGTCGAGCAAGTTCAAGGGACGCGGGCGGTAAGAAAAACGGGCCAGCGGTTTGCACCACCGGCCCATTTTTATTCGTATTTGAGAGATCAGAAGCTTTTGCGCACCGTGATCCCGTATGTCCGCGGAGCGTTGGTGTTAAACCCAAGCCGAGCGCGACCGCCGCGTTCACGGTCGAAACCGAGCTGAGCGTTTTCATCAAACAGATTGTTGACATACCCAACAATCGACAGACCATTATCAAAATCAACACCGGCGCTTAAATTAACAAGCTGATAGCTTGGCAATTGCAAGTTGACGACCGTTACGCCAGTCCCGGTCGCGCCACCAAAAGGCAAGCCCGAAGCGAAACTGCGCGGGTTATTTTCTTGATCGCTTGGCTGGGTATAGCGGTTACCAACATGCTGAAACGACGCCGTGATATTGGCATCTGCGCCTTCGCTGACTGGGAAGCTATAGCTGGCGTTGGCCGAAATTTGGAATTTAGGAACGGATGCCAATCGGTTGCCGTCACGAATACCAGCAAGCACAGCGCCAGTTCCACTGACCACTGTTGAATCGAACTTGGAACTTAGGAAACTTCCCGAAACGCCGAGATCAAGTCCCTTGGCTGGCTGCGCAGTCAATTCGAATTCGACGCCTTGGCTATGCGCCTTTGGCACGTTGAATACGATGCGTGACGAACATGATCCCGCATCCAGGGTTGTCTGCAAATTGCTAATATCAGTGTAAAATGCCGCTGCATTGAACGTAAAGCCACGTCCCTGTGTTTTTACGCCAGCTTCATAGTTCCAAAGTGTTTCATCATCATAATCTTGGAACCCGCCAAAAATGGCACGGTCAGCAACAGTGCAAAGATTGGCGTTCAATGGATCATTGACGCCGCCAAGACGGAACCCTTTTGAAGCCTGTGCATTGACGGTCACATTGCTTGATGCCTCATAACTGAGCAACACACGCGGCGTGAAACCATTTGATGACGTCCGGTCAACCTTGCCGGTGTCACCATTGGCAAACAAGCCACCCGAAGTGATCGTGCGCACTTCCTTATAATCATAATAGCGACCACCCGCCGTCAAGGTCAGCGCATCGGTGATGTCAAAGCTGCCTTCGCCAAACACGGCAATTTGTTTGAGGTTATAGGGCAGATCGGAATTGAAGGGTGAATTGGCGGGGAAGCCATTGGCAACCGCAGCCGATGTGCCCGCACCAAGCGTCGCGTCAGTAAAAACATCATAGCCCGGTGTTGGCAGACGTTGAGCATAAACGCGGTCGGTATTGGAATAAAAGCCACCCAGCACCCACTGTAGGGGACCATCGCCATTTGAACTCAACCGCAATTCCTGCGTGAAGGATTGAACCTTCGTTGTATCAAGCAGATTTGATGGCAAAGCGATCGCCGCGGTAGGGAAACCCAAGTCAACAGAAACGCTACCTGTGAGCGCACTTGCATCACGACTAACCAAAATGCTGCGGTCAGTATAGCTGGTCACAGATGTCAGATCGACGCTGCCAATACCTGCTTTAAGTGTCGCGTCTGCGATCACGATTTCATCTTCAAACGCTTCATCGAGCAAAAGGAATTGCTGCCGTTCCTTAAACGTCACGGCAGGGCGAGTCGTTGTGAACGGATTGGCAAACAGGTTGAAAACTTCTTCGCGGTTGAAGCCGTCAGTGGTAATTTTTTGATAAATCACGCGCGGGGTAATCGACAGATTGTCCGATGGTTCAAACGTAATCGCGATGCGACCGCCATAACGTGCCCCGTCATTGACATCTTTTTTAATGCCAGTTGGTGTTATCGCATCGATGAATCCGCCGTAGCGTGTGTAATAACCCACTGCGCGGATCGCAGCTTTATCGCCCAAAGGTGCGTTTATTGCCCCCTTCAAGTGACCCCCGAAATCCTTACCGTCGACCAAATTGACATTGGCTTCTACCGATCCTTCGGTCTTACCAAGTGTTGGCTGATTTGTAATATAACGGATGGTACCGCCAACTGACCCTGAACCAAAGAGCGTGCCTTGTGGGCCGCGCAGGGTTTCAACACGATTAAGGTCAAACAGATCAAGATCAGGCGTAAAAAGCGATAGTGAAATCACTGATTCATCAAGATAAATCCCAACTTGTTCTTTCACACCAGGCTGATCACGAACGATTTGTCCCGCAGAAACACCGCGGATCGCGACTTGGCTTTGCCCCGGCCCTAGGTTTTGAATGGTAAGGCCCGCGACATTCCGTGACAAATCTTCGAGCGTTGTTGCACCGGATTTTTGAATGTCAGCAGCAGTCTGAGCATTGATTGAAAAAGGGATGTCTTGAAGCGACGTATTGCGTTTTGTTGCGGTGACAATGATGTCATTGCCTTCGCCATCAGCATCATCTGCTTCTTGTGCCCATGACGGAGCAACCATTGCGAATGACAATGCGACAAGGCCGACCATCATTACAGATTTTGAATGTATAGAATATTTCATTTTTCCACCCTCCTTATTTTATTAGGCTTTTTGCCAGTATTTTTGACCTAGCCATAGCCCCCTTGCGAAAATTCCCAAATGATAGAGGTATTTGTGCCACACTCACGTGCTTCACTGTTTGGCCGACAAATTTAACGCCCTACCCGTCCCAATCGGTTCAACGGATGGGCCGCATAAACATTTTCTTGATATCCTGACAGCCGTGGTGAAACGACGGACCACCTGAGTGGGGTCGCCAAAGGGATGAAATATTGATCTTTGGTTACGGCGGCATCAACCTCAAGAAGCGCTTCCGCGCGCGCTTTATTATCCGATAATTCCCGCGCACGCGTCAAAATATCATCTGTCGTCGCGGAGCATTTGATCAAATCCGAGCACGCAAATTTCTTCAAATACCACGCCGCCGTATTTTGAGGCGCAACACTGTCCACGAGCCGCAAATCTGCTGCAGCACCCATTTTCACATGAACCGAACGCACGCCAATACGCGACCAGTCTGCGGATAATTGGGCGAATAACAATTGCCCGCCTGGGCCGTGGGGCATGGCGACACGCACTGTCATCCTTTTATCTGCACTTTGCTGACGCTCTGAAATGATTTTACGACCACGCTCCAAACGTGCGGTGGCATTCATCAGCGCCCATTCTGGTAGGGCTTGGTTCCCCGAAAGTGCAATTGGACCGGGCAATATGGTTTCTTGGGGCCGCCACCCATTCACCCGAAAACGGTTTACAAGCCGCTGACGATCAATCGACATGGCCAGCGCCTGGCGTACGTCACGATCATTCAAAACGCTGCTTGACGGCGTTACAGCAAGCCCGAATATCCCTGCAGCAAGATCACGTCTAAATTGATCATTAGGAATGCGTGCGTGCCGAACATAGGGAACATCGTCAAAGCTGCCGCCCAACACCAAAGACACATCGCCTGCGCCGTATCTGGCAAGGGCCGCAGGCGCTTTTTCACCGCGCAATCGCCGCTCGCTGTTGCGTAAAATATCTGGGTCAATTTCGCTTTCGCTTAATCCTTCTGGCAAAACAGGGCGTAAAACAAAGGAATTGGGATAGGCGCGGTAAAGATGGTAAGGTCCCGTTCCCATACCCGCGCGCAGCACTGCCATTTCAGGCTGCGCCAAAAGCGGAAGCAATTCTGGCTGTGGAGACGTCAAGCGCACTTCGATAACCCAGTCCGTCATGGCCACAATTTCAGCCACGGCTCCAAAGTGACTACGCAAGCTGTTCCGGCTGCTTGATGAAAGGGCAGCACGCAAGCTTTGCGCCACTTCTTTCGCGGTTACCGGTCGGCCATCGGACCAGCGCGCACGCTTGATGCGAAAAATATAACTTAACCCATCATCGGTCACAATCCACCGTTCAGCGAGGGCCGGTTCGATCTCGCCCGAAGCGTTGAAGGCGACCAGGCCCTGAAACATTGCGCCTGTTAAAACAGCAGTAGGTTGATCCAAAGCGCTTCGGCTCGGGTCTGCCATTTTCGGTTTCGCTCCGATAACGCTAACCGCTACGGCGCTCTCCTGATCATCACCACTACATCCTGACAGTATCAGGGCAAACATTATGGACAGTGAGAGATAAGAGTGGATCATTTCTTCGCCATTCTTAGCGTGCGACTTGGATGAACGTTGGCGACATTATCAACCCACCCCTCCACTCGCGGTGATACGAGCGCTTTGGAGACATAATAGTAAAGTGGTAAAACCGGAACATCATTCATCATTATGGCCTCTGCCCGACGCATGGCAAGCGCACGCGACACAGGGTCGGCAAGCCGCAATGCAGAATCCAAAGCCAGATCATAAGCTGGATTAGCATATCCCGAATAATTGATCGCGCCACCTGCACTATGGTGGACTGAGAGGAAGTTCTCCGGCGCAGAAAAATCTGCAATCCAGCCGGAGCGTGCCAGCGCAAAATCACCGCGCCGCAGACTCGCGAAATGCAATGAAGACTCGCTGTTTAGCAGATGGGCTTTCACGCCAAGCGGTTTCCACATCGCCGCCAAAGCGACTGATACACGCCGGTGATCGGTATCACTGTTAAAACGTATGTCAAATGACAATGGATTTTCAGGCCCATAGCCCGCCTGTTGCATAAGAACGCGCGCCATTTTCAATCGTGTTGCACGGTCATGATGGGCCCAATCTGGAAAATAAGCCTGTGTGCTGTCTATCCCCCCCGGAACCACGCCCCAGGCTGGCTTTGTGCCAATCTCCAACAGTGGACCAGCAATCCAGCGCCTTTCAATTGCGAGGTTAAGTGCACGACGGACGCGCACATCGTCAAAAGGCGGGCGTCGTGTATTGAATGCAAAATAATAAACACCTCTGTAGGGTGCAACTTTAACAGCCTTTGGCATTGCTGACCGCAGTGCGCTCAAACGTGCTGAGGGGAAATCTCCGACAACATCTGCACCCCCCGCTTGAAATAGACGAAGTGCGGTAAGGCCATCACTGACCGGACGCCATTCAACCTGCTGGACAATCGGAGCAGTGTGCCACCGATTTGCCTCCAAACGGATATGATCATTCAAAACCCAAGCGGTCAGCCGGTAAGCACCCGACGTGACCATGGGTCGGTCCGCAGTCCAATTTCGGCGGTGCAAAGGAAGCGCCGCGATGGCAGGATGCGCCAGCAATTCTGGGAGAGCAGGAAATGGATAGCGCAATGTAATACGCACAAGCGCCCCGTTGACAGCCTCAACACTTTTGATCGCATTAAAGAGAGAAAGCGTCGGCGCAGATGTTTTTGGATCATGTAAGCGATCAAACACGCGCACAAAGAGCGACGCATCAATCGCCTGGCCGTCTGAAAAACGAACGTTTTTGCGGATCGGAAAATACCAAACAAGGCCGTCTGCAGAAATATCAGGCGTATCCGCAAGACCAGCCTCGGCATCCCCCGATGCGTTAAGCCGCGTTAGTCCTTCGAACTGGTCAGCGGCTATCCGCAGGGATGCGAGATCAGAGATGGTTTGCGGATCAAGGCTCTTGGCCTCATCCTCCGCGATGCGGACCAGCACGTCAGTGCCATTTTCCTTTTGCGCCTCAGACTCTGAACCACATGCGAGAAGCATGAATGGCAAACAGAAAATAAAGAAACGAGCGAACATCATCATTTGCTCTTAGCGACAAAATCAGATGCCGTCATTGATATGGTGCGGACGGCGGGACTTGACCCGCATTTCCAGATGGAAGGCAGATTAGGCGTTATCCACCATTTCGTAGTCGTTGGGCAACCCCTCAAATGCGAAGGGGTTGAGAAATTGCCGACGCCATAAGAAGGCGCGCTCGGCCTCACCGAGTTGCGCTTCATCGCAGACCGCTGGCCAATGGGCTTTGATGCGCGCGATCTGTTGCGCGATTACGGTGCGTGCGCGCACATCATCAAGCAGAAAGACGGACGCGGCTTCTAGGCATAGCGACAATTGGCTCATGCGGCGGTTGCCGAGGATAAGCATGGCTTGCGTCGCCTCGCCGCCGGGCCGGCCCTGCGGGCACAGATCGTAAGCGGGAGTTAGCCGAAGCGATTTGCCATCCCAAAATGCGGCATGGTTGCGCGCATGATCGTCGGTATTGCCGCAAAGAACATTGAATACGATGCGCGCAAACAGTTCGGTAAGCGTTTCCACCGGATCATCGAAGCGGTGGCGGATGATGGTCGCCAGTTCCTCATAGCTTGCGTAGCGCGCTTCCGTTTCATCAAGGTCGAACAGCGTCAATGCCGAGACGATACCCCGACGCGACCAGCTTTCGCTGTTGGCGACGCGATCAAAACGTTCGATCAGCAATACGTCTTTGCCGAGCGCATAGGTGAGCTTGACCGGTGCGACGGCAAGGCCGACGCGCTCTGCGAGACGCATGGCTACAAATTCGGCCTTTACGACATTGTAGAGGTCGTTCGTCGCCGAGAATTTAGCGATGTACTTCTTGTCGCCGTCTTCAATCAGCGCCTTGGGACGTGCGCCGCCAAGCGACGAGCCATGCTGTAATGCCTGGTCGAGTTCGGGCGTAAGTTGCACGCCTTTTTCGACTCGCTCAGCGGACTCCATAAGTTCGGCAAGTGTGGCGTTCGTGCGCTGGCGCGGCACATAGTCGGTCGGCGAGCGCTGGAAGTCGAGCATGCCGATACGGTCAGAGCCCGATTCCAGCAAATAAGTAAGCTCGTCCAGATCGGTTTGTGCAGCTTCATTGCCTTTGAGGCCGGTCACGCGGTTGATGATGACGCGCCGCCCCCATGCGTCGGGTGAGCCGTCGCGGATGCTGCTGGGTAGCAGCATTTTGTTGTGAGTTTCGATGGCCCCGGCGCGCAGCGGTAATTCGGGGTCATAAATGGCGATGGCGTTGGTGCGCGCCAGATAGCTTTGGCCGTAGTTGAAGGTCAGCCGTCCGCCCTGCGCGCGCGCCAAGCGTCCGGCGACAACGGGCTGGGTTGCGTCGGGCAGCCAAATCCAGACGAAGGCCTCGTCGGTACGATTTTCAGAAGTCATCTTTC
>JAYUPB010000087.1:0-3311 GCA_043760405.1 Sphingomonadales bacterium | reverse complement strand
CTGGAATTGGTGCGTATTCGGGGGGGGGCTGTGCATGAACGCGCCTCCTTCCCACTGGGCACACTCAGAATTTCTGCGCTTAAATCGGGCGGAATGCGCACATTGGAGCGGCGCATACGCAAACTGCTCAAACCACATCCCTGGTTACAGAAGGAAGAAGGTCTTCCTTTTTATCTCGTCGGTGGATCATGGCGATCATTGGCGCGGCTGCACATTCACCGGACAGGCTATCCACTGCCTGTCCTCAGCAATTATACAATGTTACCCGCCGCTGCGCCGCAATTGGTGCGGATGACGGCAAAGCTTGATAAAGCAGGGTTAAAGGCTGTGCCGTCACTTTCTGTGTCACGTTTACCGATGCTTGCTGATGCTGCTTTGTTGCTGGCAGTTATAAACAAAATCCTCAAACCATCATTATTGGTGACAAGTTCATTTGGACTGCGTGAGGGATTATTGTTTGAACATTTGTCACCCACGGTGCGTGCACAAGACCCCTTGATAGAGGGCGCGCGGTTCGAAGTGGCGCGGCAAGGGCGTTTTGGCGCTTACGGTGATGACTTAAACCTTTGGATTGGGACACTCGGTAGGAATGCTGACACGCGTTTGCGGCATGCTGCCTGTTTGTTGGCCGATGTTGCATGGTCGGCAAACCCGGAGTTTCGCGCAGAACACGGGATGGAATCCGCCTTGCATGGCAATTGGATTGGTGTCACCGCCCGGGAACGCGCGATGATGGCGATGGCATTGTTCACAAGCCTTGGTGGCAGCGGTGCAGCCCCTGCTATTTTGCAAAAGTTGGCGTCGGCAGATGATCTTGCCACCGCACGCAATTGGGGATTGGCAATGCGATTAGGGCAACGCATTGGCGGGGGGACATCAGCCCCGCTTCAGCATTGCCGCTTGGTGCAGCAAGACACCGTTCTTAAATTGGAATTTGAAGCGGATCATGCCGATCTTGGCGGTGAAGCCGTATTCAGGCGTCTTAAACAATTGGCCACAGCGATTGGGTGTACTCCTGAAACCGGGATTTTTCACGCCCTGATCTGATTATTCGGCCGTATCTGCCTCCGTCCTGGTCATTTTTAACTTACCATTGTGCACAGTGAAGGCCAGCTGCCCCTCAACCATTGCCAATGCATCGCGACCGAATTGTTCAAACCGCCAACCTTCTAAAATATTCAGGCGGTCCCTTTGACCCGCTGCAAGCAGATCAAGCTCATCAGAACGCGCAAGCAGGCGCGCAGCAACATTGATGTCACGCGATCTGATTTTAAGGAGCAGCTTTAACAAGTCAGAAACCAGCGCGCCTTCTTTTCCTAATCCAGGGCCGCGATCATCACGAGAGGGCATGTCTTCAGCGCTCATTGGGGTCGCATTTTCCAAGGCGGAAAGCATCCTTTGGCCAATGTCATTACTGCCCCAAGCCACAGAAAGCCCGCGCACCCGTGTCAAATCATGTTGAGATTTAGGCGGATGCAGGGCGAGGTCGGCGAGTGTTTCATCCTTGATGATGCGCCCGCGCGGCAAGTTCTTTGTCCGTGCTTCGGTCTCCCGCCACCCTGCAAGTGCTTTCAAACGGCCAAGAACTTCGGCCTTTCTGCTTGCGACTTTTACCCGCTTCCACGCGTCATGCGGCTCAGTGACATAGTGCGCCGGGTCCGCAATACGTTCCATTTCATCGTCAAGCCAATCGCCGCGACCAGTGACGCGCAATTTTTCAAGCATCATTGGGAATATTGTCGCCAGATGCGTGACGTCGCCAATGGCATAGTCAATTTGTCGCTTATCAAGGGGGCGACGTGACCAGTCGGTGAAGCGTGCGCCCTTGTCTAAAGGCATGCCCAGCCACGCTTCGACAAGGTTGGAATAACCAATTTGTTCCCCTTGGCCCAGTGCCATTGCCGCGATTTGGGTATCAAATAAGGGGTAGGGGGTCGTGCCGGTAAGGTTGCAGACAATCTCAATGTCCTGACCGCCAGCATGAAAAACTTTCAATATGTTTTCATTCTTGGTCATCAGGTCGAGTAGCGGCGTCATATCAATGCCAGCGGCTTTGGGATCAATCGCGGCTGCCTCGTTCGCATCGGCAACCTGAATCAGGCACAAATCGGGCCAAAATGTGTTTTCACGCATGAATTCTGTATCAATAGCAATGAAGGGCGATTGTGATAATCGGGCGCAGAGATTGGCGAGTGTGGCCGAGTCTTCGATCAAAGGATGAATATGCATCGCTCGCTCATAGCGATCCTGTGCGCCTTGACAAATAGGCGTGTGCGGGGTGTTAGGCGGGCATGACTATTATGCACAGCTATCGTACCCACAATTGCGCCGCACTGCGTGCCGCCCATGTTGGTGAAACCGTCCGTCTTTCTGGGTGGATTCACCGCAAGCGTGACCACGGCAATCTCTTGTTTGTTGATCTTCGCGATCATTACGGGCTGACCCAGATTGTCACCAATGTGGATTCAGATGCGTTCCAAATTCTGGATAAGGCGCGCGCCGAATCTGTTGTGACGGTGACAGGCGTTGCCATTGCGCGCGATTCAGCGGCAGTGAACCCAAATTTGGTGACCGGTGAGATTGAGGTTCGTGCCGATGACGTTACGGTGCAGTCCGTCGCGAATGAGCTGCCCATGCCTGTGTTTGGGGACGCTGAATATCCCGAAGAAATCCGCCTGAAATACCGGTATCTTGATCTGCGGCGGGAACGCTTGCACGCGAACATTGTGCTCCGTTCCAACGTTATTTCATCGATCCGTCAGCGCATGATCGGGCAGGGCTTTACCGAATTTCAGACGCCAATCTTGACCGCATCGTCACCAGAGGGCGCGCGCGATTATCTCGTCCCCAGCCGTGTGCATCCCGGTAAATTTTATGCGCTGCCGCAAGCACCGCAGATGTTTAAGCAGCTGTTGATGGTTGCTGGTTTTGACCGCTATTTTCAGATTGCGCCTTGCTTTCGGGATGAAGATGCGCGCGCGGATCGGTCCCCTGGTGAATTCTATCAGCTCGATTTTGAAATGAGTTTTGTTACGCAGGACGATGTTTTTGCGGCGATCGAACCCGTATTGCACGGCGTTTTTGAGGAATTTGCAAACGGGCGCACTGTCACACCAGCACCTTTTCCCCGTATTCCTTACCGCGAATCGATGCTGCGTTACGGATCGGACAAGCCCGATCTGCGCAATCCGATCGAAATCACGGATGTGACCGAACATTTCCGCAAAAGTGGTTTTGGTCTGTTCGAACGGATCGTTGAAGGCGGCGGTTTCGTTCGTGCCATTCCAGCCCCAAAAACAGCTGAGAAGAGC
>JAYUPB010000086.1:0-28971 GCA_043760405.1 Sphingomonadales bacterium | reverse complement strand
TCGACATCATCGCAGCGGCAAGTTCACTGTCGAGCTTGGCATAGAGTGGGGCTCCCCATCCGGCGGGAACCCCCGTTGCAACGCATTCGATTATTGCGCCTAGGGATGATCCGGCTTTCCGCGCGTCATCGACCAGTGTTTCCCAGCGCGCCGCGGCGGCCTCATCAGGACAGAAAAAAGGATTTTTGCCGATTTGGGTGGCTTCAAAATTATCACGGTTGATTGCATCACCGCCAATTTCAACGACATAGGCGATAATTGATACTTCTGGAATCACACCGCGCGCGACCCCGCCAGCCGCGACTCGTGCTGCGGTTTCGCGCGCGCTGGACCGCCCGCCGCCCCGATAGTCGCGAAAACCGTATTTGGCATCATAGGCATAATCAGCGTGGCCGGGGCGATAGGCATTGGCGACTTCACTGTAATCTTTTGACCGTTGATCAGTATTTTCGATCAACAGGGAAATCGGCGTACCGGTGGTGCGTCCTTCAAAAACGCCTGACAGAATTTTGACCGCATCGGCCTCCTGCCGCTGTGTCGTAAAGCGCGATGTGCCGGGACGGCGCTTGTCAAGGAAAGGCTGAATATCAGCCTCTGACAGCGCAATACCGGGTGGGCAGCCGTCTACCACCGCCCCAAGTGCGGGGCCATGCGATTCGCCCCAGGTTGTGAAGCGCAGAACGCGGCCAAATATATTGTATGACATAGCGAAGCGTTAGCGTTGATATAACAAGACTGCAACGTGTCAGCCCGGATTAGAGACCAAAGGTCTAATCCGTTTCCCCCGTGGGTTTGCGTGCTCGTGCTGCGCGGTAACGGGCTTGTTCCTTGCCGATCCATGTGCGGATTGAACGGATTGCTATGACCGCTAAAGTCACTGCAACGACGCGTGCGGCGTGGGGGTGATCTCCCATTCTGCCTGCAGCAACAAAAGACCCAATGATTGCAAGAAAACCAGCCATGGATACAAAGGCATCAAGCAGTGGCGGCAGGCCCTCCCAATAGCGACGGGCATGCCAGAACGCATACACACCGATGAGCGCGGTACAAAGCGCGAGCAGCGCGTATAATTCGTAACTATGCAAGCGCGATGTCCGGCGCGTCTTCGGCTTTCATCCCGATGACGTGGTAGCCCGCGTCGACGTGGTGGGTTTCACCGGTGACGCCGCTGGACAGTTCGGACAACAAATAAAGCCCAGCGCCGCCAACATCGTCGAGTGTGATGTTGCGCTTCATCGGGCTGTTATATTCGTTCCATTTCATAATGTAGCGGAAATCGCCGATACCGCTTGCGGCCAGCGTTTTAACAGGGCCTGCCGAAATGGCGTTGACGCGAATGTTGTCACGCCCAAGATCGACAGCGAGATATTTGACCGATGTTTCCAAAGCGGCCTTTGCCACGCCCATCACATTATAATGAGGGATGACTTTTTCAGCGCCGTAGTAGCTTAGCGTCAGAAGTGCGCCACCATTCGGCATCATCGCACTGGCCCGTTTGGCAACCGCCACAAAACTGTAAACGCTGATGTTCATGGTCATCAGAAAATTGTCGAGGCTGGTGTCAACATAACCGCCGCGCAGTTCATTTTTATCGGAAAACCCAATCGCATGAACGACGAAATCAATGGTCGGCCAGCGCGCAGCCAAAGTTTCAAAAGTCGCGTCAAGTGCATCCATATCTGACACATCACAGTCAATCAGGAAATCACTGCCCAGTTCAGCAGCGAGCGGACGCACGCGTTTTTCAAGCGCATCGCCTTGATAGCTGAACGCGAGTTCGGCACCTTCAGAAGCCAGTTTCTTGGCGATGCCCCAGGCGAGGCTGCGCTCATTGGCGAGACCCATGATGAGTCCGCGCTTTCCGTTCATGTATCCAGCCACAGGGCCTCCGTTAATTCATCGAGCGTAGTTTCATCCTTTAGACCGTCTTTATCATAGTCCGCCAGTGCTGCGTTCAAATGCGCCCCAATAACAAGGCCGTAACCGATCAACCAGAAAAACAGCAACGCGATAATCACGCCCGCAAGCCCGCCATACGTCATGGCATAGCCACCAAGCTGTTCCAAAAGTCGCGGGAGCAATGACAGCGCGCCGTACCACCACGCCACGATGAACACCGATCCTGGCCATTTGGGATAGCGCCAGCCCCGGTATTTGGACGGTGTCAGCGACCAGAACATCAAATAATGCGCAATGAACAGAATGAGCAGGGGGATGAAACGTGAATTGTCGAACCGCGCGATGATGCCTGCACTTGCCGGGATATAGCGCTGCGCCATTTCTTCGGTCGCGGTCAGCAGCAGCTGAGCAGAAAACGCAGCCATCATCAGCATGACCGAAATGAGGATGATCGCAATGGACCGCAGCCGGTGATGCCAGAACGGACGTTCCGAAACGGTACCGTAGGCTCGGCGCAAAATATCGCGAATGGTTTCAACGAAGCTGCCCACTGTCCACAAACCGACCAAAGCCCCCAGCCATAATAGCGGCCCAGTGCGGGCGGTGAGTACGTCTGTAATGGGTTGTTGAAGCACGCTGGAGACATTGGGTGGCATGGTTTTGAGAACGGCATTGATCGCGGCCAAACTTTCTTCGCTTTGCCCGAACAGCGACGCAATGGCAGCAGTAACAATACAAAAGGGGAAAAGTGTCAGGAGGGTAAGGTAAGCGAGATTGCCGGCATGGATAAACCCGTCATTGTAAATTCCGATAAAGGCACGGCGTAAAACTTCAAATGGCCGCGTACCAGGGCCGAGATGGCTGGCCCAGCCGGTTGGGCTGGGATGGTCATCAGGATGTTTGCGGCGTTCCTCAGGCGATTCAGGTGAGAAATCGCGCACGGCTGTTATACACCCATGGTCGCGCGCGGATTGCGCGTGTCTTGCCACTGCGAAACAAAATCATGCAGCGCGGCATCATCGCTTGGCAGGTCGATGATCAAAGTTACCAATTGATCGCCGCGTTTTCCGGTCTTTCCAGTGAACCCGCGTTCTTTCAGGCGCAGTACTTTGCCGGATGTCGCCCCTTTGGGAATGTTGAGCATCACAGCACCGTCAACAGTTGGTACTTTGACGGGACCACCCAATACAGCTTCACTCAGGGTGACGGGCAGATCGAGACGCACCGCATCCCCGTCGCGGGTATAAAAGCGGTGATTGCCAATTTCGATGGTAACGATTGCATCGCCGTTGCCGCCGGGGCCTTGCTGCCCTTTGCCGCTCAGGCGCATTTGTGTGCCGGTTTCAACCCCCGTCGGGAGTTTGAGGTCGATGGTCTTGCCGTCTTGCAGAGTAATCCGTTGGGGCTGCAATTTTGCCGCGTCTTCAAAGGAAACCGCAAGTTTATAATTAACGTTCGCTCCTTTGGGTTGAGGCGCACGTCCGCCAAACCCTCCAAAACCGCCTCCTGCACCGCGTGCGCCAGCGCCTCCGAACAATCCTTCAAAAATATCGCCAAGGTCACCCGCGCCGCCAAAACCGCCACCGCCCTGTTGCGGGCGAAAACCACCGCCGCCAAAGGGATTTTCGCCACCGGCAAAAGGGTTGGCGGGGTTGCCCTGATCATCAATTTCGCCGCGATCAAACCGCGCGCGTTTTTCCTTATCGCTCAGCAAATCATATGCGGCTGTGACCTGTGAAAATCGTTCTGATGCTTTGGGGTTGCCCTGATTCTTATCAGGATGCAGTTCCTTGGCGAGTTTACGGTACGCCTTTTTAATCTCTGCTTCAGTTGCGCCTTTTGAAACGCCAAGTGTTGTGTAAGGATCAGCCATGCTCTCTAGCTAGGGATTGGGTGCGTCAGGGGCAAGGTTTACGCGACATCATCCTTAAACTTATGATGATGGCGGATCACTTCATCAATGATGAAACGCAGAAATTTCTCCGAAAATTCGGGGTCGAGCTTGGCTTCTGTGGCAAGCCGACGGAGGCGTTCTATCTGTCGTTTTTCGCGCCCGGTATCAGCAGCAGGAAGCCCAGACGCGGCCTTGTAACGCCCGACTTGCTTGGTGATTTTGAACCGCTCTGCGAGCATGTAAATCACTGATGCATCAATATTGTCGATGCTTTCACGGTAACGTTGTAGGGTTTCGTCGCTCATGGATCCTCCAAGGCTGCTCTCTTTCCCGTATTTACGGGGCTTTGCAAGGCCATCGGGCTTGCCTTTGCGACGAAGCGGGGCCAGAGCGGCGCGAGTATGACAGCAACGATTCACAGAATCGGCGCGGAGCACGCGCCATCGCTCGACCCCATGATGACGCTGGTCGCTGGCGGCATGAATCAGGTCAATGCGGCCATCCTTGACCGGATGCAGTCTGAAATTCCCCTTATCCCTGAACTCGCCGGACATTTGATTGCGAGCGGCGGCAAACGCATGCGACCAATGTTGACGCTCGCAACCGCAAAACTGCTCGACTACCCCGGCAATCGCCAATATAAACTGGCGGCAGCCGTTGAATTTATTCACACTGCAACCTTGCTTCATGATGATGTCGTTGACGGATCAGATCTGCGCCGTGGACGGCGCACCGCCAACATAATTTGGGGCAATCCTGCAAGTGTGCTTGTTGGGGATTTTCTGTTCAGCCGTGCTTTTGAACTGATGGTTGAGGATGGCAGCCTGAAGGTTTTGAAAATTCTATCAAATGCCAGTGCGGTGATCGCTGAAGGGGAAGTCAATCAATTGACTGCCCAGCGTCAAATTGCGACCACAGAAGGCAAATATCTCGACATCATTGGCGCGAAAACGGCTGCACTTTTCGCAGCGGCTTGCCGGATTTCTGCGGTGGTGGCCGAACGCGACGACGACGTTGAAATGGCACTTGATACCTATGGTCGAAATCTTGGCATCGCGTTTCAGCTGATCGATGACGCGATTGATTATGTGTCTGACGCGGAAACAATGGGTAAAGGTGTTGGTGATGACTTTCGTGACGGCAAAGTCACGTTGCCCGTGATCTTGGCTGTCGCGCGCGGGAGTGAGGCTGACCGGGTGTTTTGGAAGGATGCTATGGAAGGGAGGCGGATTTCAGATGATGACCTGTCCCATGCGAAACATCTTCTTGCTGGCTGTAACGCGATCAGCGATACACTTGAACGCGCCCGCCATTACGGCCAGCGTGCGATTGATGCGTTGGGGCCATTCGCTGCCGGACAAGCCAAATCCGCATTGACCGAAGCTGTCGAATTCGCCGTTGCGCGGGCATATTGAACCGCTCCCGATAGAGGCCGTTTTGCCGGCTTTGCTATCGGCACTTCAAGACAGTCTCAACGCAGTTTTGATCGCGCCACCAGGTGCTGGCAAGACCACGGCAGTTGCGCCTGCCCTTCTCGATCAGCCGTGGTGCACGGGCCATATTCTCTTGCTGTCCCCGCGCCGTATCGCCGCGCGCGCCGCCGCCGAAAGGATGGCGGCGCTGGCGGGGGAGGTGGTAGGGAAAACCATAGGTTATGCGACGCGTATGGACAGCAAACATTCAGCTGCAACAAGGATTACGGTGCTGACAGAGGGTATTTTTCGCAATCGTATTCAGGCTGATCCCGAACTGGCAGGCGTTTCTGCGGTTCTGTTTGATGAAGTCCATGAACGCAGCCTCGACAGTGATTTTGGCCTTGCGTTAGCGATTGATGCACAGGCCGGACTGCGCCCTGATTTGCGCCTTGTCGCGATGTCGGCAACGCTAGACGGGGGGCGGTTTGCGGCATTGATGAACGCGCCAGTGATTAAAAGCGAAGGGCGATCTTTTCCACTCGAAACAGTCTATGTCGGGCGCAAAGCAGAGGTGCCGGTGGAACAGGATATGGCCGCCACCGTACGCCGCGCCTTGTCTGAACAGGACGGTGATATTCTCGCATTCTTGCCCGGCGTTGCCGAAATTGAACGCACGGTATCGCGATTGACCGGGCTTCCGGAGAGCATCATCATCCACAGGCTCCATGGCAGCCTTGATCCGGCAGAACAACGTGCAGCGATTGCGGTGGCACCGCCGGGCAAACGCAAAATCATCCTTGCGACGAGTATTGCGGAAACCAGTCTGACGCTGGACGGGGTGCGAAGCGTTGTTGACAGCGGTCTTGCACGGCGCCCTCGTTATGACCGTGCAGCAGGGATGACGCGACTGGTGACTGAAAAAGTGTCCCAGGCAGCAGCCACCCAGCGCGCTGGGCGTGCGGCACGGCAAGCCTCGGGAACGGTTTACCGCCTTTGGGAAAGTGCAGCGTCCGCTGGATTGATGCCGTTTGATCCCCCTGAAATTTTGGAGGCTGATCTTTCAGCGTTAACGCTTGACTGTGCGCTTTGGGGAGTGACCGATCCGCGCACGCTGCACTGGATTGACCCGCCGCCAATAGCTGCCTTGGATGAGGCCCGAAGACGGTTGTTGACGCTGGGTGCTTTGGACGCCGATGGTCGACCTACACCCCACGGTAGAGCGATGGCGACGCTGCCGTTGCCGCCGCGCTTGGCGCATATGTTGATTGCCGGTGCGGCGCTTGGCGTGGCCGAAGATGCGGCGGATGTCGCCGTCCTGTTGTCCGAACGCGGGCTTGGCGGGAATGATGTTGATGTTGAGACACGGCGCGACCGTTGGCGACGAGAACGCGGCAAACGCGCGGAAGCGGCAAGGGGACTGGCGCGGCGCTGGCGCGAGATGGTACCCAAATCGGATGGTTGCGGGTCTGACGGCATCGGCGTCAGCATCGCACTTGCCTTTCCAGATCGGGTCGCGCGGGCGCGCGGGTCATCTGGCGAACATTGGGTGAGTGTGGGCGGGCGCGGCTTTCGTCTTGATCCAACCAGCATGCTTGCAAAGGCGCAGTGGCTGGCAGTGGCCGAAACCCAAGGTGCGGCGTCTGGCGCGCGTATCGTATCAGCGGCCGAGATCAACTTTGCTGACATTGAATCCCTGTTCGGCGATCACATTGTTGATCAGCGGAGCGTGCGGTTTGATGTGTCGCTTGACCGGATTGAGGCGAAGCGCGAACGGCGTTTGGGGTCGATTACGCTCTCATCAGGCAATGATAGTGATGCGACGGCGCTTGAAATCAGCGCCGCTCTTGTTGATGCGGTCCGCACGCACGGTCTGTCGCTGCTTCCGTGGAGCGACCGTGCGACCGCGCTGCGCCAACGGGCGATTTTTGCAGGCATTGATACCGTATTGGACGATGCCTTGATTGACACACTTGAAATGTGGTTGCCGCCCCTTGTGGTAAACAAACGCCGATTTGTTGATGTATCGGGACTGACCACAGCCCTTGAACACCTGCTTGGTTGGGATGCGATGCAAGTGATCAATGCGCTTGCGCCGGCTGATTTCCATGCGCCTGCTGGAACCCGTCATGCGATCGATTACGGCGCGGAGGGCGGTCCCCGTGTCACTTTGCGTGTGCAAGCGGTGTTTGGCGTGTCTGAACATCCTCTGGTTGGGTCACAGCACATTCCTTTGGTCCTCAACCTCACTTCACCGCGCGGTGGTCCGCTTCAGACGACGCGTGATCTCCCCGGTTTTTGGAAGGGCAGTTGGGCCGATGTGGCCAAGGACATGCGTGGTCAATTCCCCAAACATAATTGGCCTGATAATCCAAGCGCGGCGGTGGCGTCGCTGAAGACCAAAAAAGCACAGGCGCGAAATCCGCTTGATCCCAAACGTTGATTGATGAATGGAGGCGGCATGACACAGGCACGTATTTTTCAAAAACCTAAAAACGCCATGCAGTCGGGCCGCGCAGGCACCCATATATGGCGGCTTGAATTTGAAGCTGGCGAGGCCAAGCGTCCCGATCCATTAATGGGGTGGGCTGGCTCAGGCGATACGCGCAATCAATTGGGATTAAGTTTTGCGACGCTCGATGCAGCAAAGGCCTATGCGGACCTTAACGGCATTTCATTCCACGTCGTCACGCCGCCGGTGAATATGCTCAAACTGCAAACCTACGCGGATAATTTCAGATAGATTGAACGCTGAGAAGCATCAGTAATTTTGCATCGATGCCGCATCCTTCGGCGCGTTTCGCAGCAACGAACGCCCCAATGTTGGAAAGCGCGACACGGTGGACGGTGATGTTTTCGTCGTCGACCCCGCCGCCTGCGCTGACTTTGGTCAGGCCGTGTGCTTTCACCATCGTGAAGCTCTCACTGACCATCCCGGGCGAAGAATAAAATTCTCCAATCACTTCGATCCGCGCGGCGCTATAGCCTGTTTCTTCTTCCAACTCACGTGCAGCTGCGCTTTCAACAGCCTCTCCCGCCGTTTCATCGCCGATGAGGCCCGCAGGCAACTCAAGGCAATTGCAGCCAAGTGGCACGCGGTATTGTTCAACAAGAAGCACATGATCATCATCAACGGCGAGAATGACCGCTGCTTTGATCCCGCGCGCCCGTGACACATATTCCCATTTTCCGAGGGTTTTGGCGGTGATGAATTTGCCTTGCCAGACTATATTTTCGACGTTGGACATTAAAGCTCAATCAAACGGTCAGGCAGTTCATTCTTATCATCGGCGGCACGCGGGAAATGTTCTGACAATATCGTCCCAACATCACGCACAGCAGCGACCATGCCGCCGGCAAGGCGTCCCGCGCGGACTTCTGCAATCATGTCTGCCATCGCCACGCCCCACGCTTCATTGGGAACAATTTTATGGATGGCTTCATCAGCGACGATTTCAGCCTTATGTTCAATCAGGGAAAGGTAGATCAATATGCCGGTGCGTCCAGCGGTGCGGCGTTCGGCCCCAACCTTGAAATAGCGAATGGCACGGCGGCGCACGCGCGCGGCCTTGACGATGCCGGGCGTCAGCGCCAGTCGCAATGGAATCCATTGCAGTACCAAACGCATCGAAATAAAGCTCAAAATTACAACTGCGAGCGCCAATTCGAGATAGGCCGCAGGGGTTGGGGTCGCAAACCAGCCGCCCGTAATTGCGGTCATCAACAATGTGTAAAATTCCGGAAATGTCGTAACCACCGCCAGCGCAACAATTGCAGCGCCAATTGACCACCACAAGGCAACATCCTGATACCGGTCGGAGTGATCTGCGACGATTGTCACAATCTCTCCGGCGGTTCCGGCCTCAGCTGCGCGCACGGCATCACTGACGCGTTGATGGTCTATTTCTGACATGGACATTATTTTTGCCATTACCATCCCCCAGAAGCGCCGCCGCCCCCAAATGAACCGCCGCCGCCGGAAAAACCGCCGCCACCGCCAAAACCGCCGCCGCCCCAGCCGCCGCCAGAACCGCCACCCCAATCATTGCCGCCACCCCAGATGATGACGGGGCCACTACCAAAGCGTCGCCCGCGTTTGCCGCGCCCAAAAATCAACGGCCAGAGCATGGGCAAGATGAAGAAGAAAAAGATGAACAGCCAAAACATGACAGCGCTGGCGTCACCCTCTTTTGATTGTTTTGCAGACACTTGCTTTGCACGCTTTGCAGCTTCTTCTGGTGGGAGTTTAAGTTGGGTAATCATCGCATCAACGCCCGCATTGATACCGCCTGCAAAATTCCCCGCTTTGAACTGTGGAACAATTTGGGTGTTGATGATGACGCTCGATAATCCGTCGGTCAGGATTGGCTCTAATCCGTAACCCACCTCAATCCGCATTTTGCGATCATTCAGGGCGATCAGAAGGATTGCACCATTGTCCTTGTCTTTTTGGCCGAGGCCCCAATTGCGGCCAAGACGATAGCCATAATCATCAATCGCATACCCCCCCAAATCGGGGATTGTCGCGACGACCACCTGACGATCGGTGGTTTCTTCTAACGCTTTTAGCTTAGCGTCTAGTGCTGCTTCATCAGTGTCAGGGATGATGTTCGCCGTATCCACCACACGTCCAGACAGTGCCGGAAAGGTTTGAGCGTGGGCAGGAAGGGTGGTTACAACCAATGCCAGCATCAGCAAAAGTGTGCGCATGATTGCCATCATGAAATTTCCGATATGATCGCTTCGGCGCTTGCAGATATGCCGGCTCCGAAATCGCTTTTAAGAAATGCAGGGACCATTTTGGTATCCATAATCACTTTGGCTTCCTCATCGGTCAGTGCTGCTTCGAGTCCGTATCCTACTTCAATCCGGGCGACGCGTTCTGCGGGTGAAACGAGAATCATAACACCGTCATTTATGTCCTTGCGTCCGATTCCCCAATGATTGGCAAGACAAAGGCTATATTTTTCAATCGGCTTTCCTTGGAGCGACGCCGTGGTTGCGACAACCAATTGATGCTGCGTGCGCGTTTCAAATTCTGCCAATTGTTTCACAAGCCGTGCTTCACTTTCTGGCGGTATGACATTGGCCACGTCAACAACGCGCCCGGTTAGCGCTGGGTAGGTCTGGTCACAGACCTCACGTTTTTGCGCGGCATCCCCACCAAAGTCGCAGGCGCTCAATGTTAATGAGCCCCCTATCATTCCAGCAAAGATAAAGCCGCGCAAAATTCCTATCAGAACTTCACCGCAGGCGCGCGGTCCGCATTTGGGGCTGTTGCCTTGAAGGTTTCCATAGGTTTAGCGCCGTAGAAAATCTTTGCACCAATGGCATCGGGGAATGTGCGGATTGTGGTGTTATATGCTTGCACCGCTTCGTTATAATCCTTGGTTGAAATGTTGATGCGATTTTCCGTGCCTTCCAATTGCGATTGCAGGGCAAGGAAATTCTGGTTCGATTTGAGGTCAGGGTAAGCCTCCACCGTTGCAAGCAAACGACCAAGCGAAGTACTCAGCTGTCCTTGCGCTTGTTGGAACGCGGCAACCTTTGCAGGGTCGCTCAGGTCAGACGCCGAAACCTGGATCGATGATGCCTTGGCCCGCGCTTCAACGACAGCGGTTAGCGTGCCTTGTTCTTGCTTTGCATAGCCCTTTACAGTTTCCACCAGATTGGGGATCAAGTCTGCGCGGCGTTGATAGTCTGCCTGAACATTGGCCCATTTGGCTTTGGCATTTTCTTCGGCGGTGGGGACCGAATTCACGCCGCACGCGGAAACAGACAGCGCAAGAACCGGCGTCATCAAAGCGGTAAGCAAGCGAGTGTTGACAGTCATGGCCTTAAAAACTCCCATTTGGTGATACTGAATGTAAAGATAGGGACGCTATCAGCCCAGCGCAATATGCTTGATTTTTTCAAACAAAACCGCAATCCCTCGCGCGTAACAGTTTGTGTAGGGGAGAGTGTAATATGATGGGTGAATTCAAAGCTTTTTTAAATCAGGGTAATGTCCTTGGCCTTGCTGTCGGTGTGATTATCGGCGCTGGATTTGGCAAGATCGTGTCTTCGGTTACCGATGATTTGATCATGCCTGTCATCAGCAAGGTGACCGGCGGCGTTAGTTTCGCTGATAAATTTACACTTTTGGGTGATTTGCCAGCGGGCAAAGTGGTGACAACGCTTGCGGAAGCAAAAGCATCGGGCGTTCCCGTTTTTGCTTACGGGAATTTCATCACAGAAGTGATCAATTTCATCATCCTGGCATTTGTGATTTTCATGATCGTAAAACAAGCAACAAAGCTTATGGCCCCTGCGGCTGCGGCGGGACCAAGCGAAGTTGATCTGCTGACAGAAATTCGCGATTCGCTTAAAAAGTAAGCCGTGTTGTGATTGAAGACAGGCCTCGACTTTACGTCGGGGCCTTTTTCATGCTGCGACGAGGTTATCCGCAACAGCATCGGCAAGGCTGCGACCATCAAGGATGCGCGCGGTATCATCGCGCACGGTCATCATGGCGATACGAATTTCACAGCTTGCTTCATCGCGGCAATCCTTGCACTTTTTATAGGCGGTGCGGCTGACGCAAGGGACAAGCGCAAGCGGCCCTTCGATCACGCGGATAATATCGCCAAATGATATGAGGTGCGCAGGGCGGGAAAGATGAAAGCCACCCTGCTTGCCGCGCGTACTGATGACGAGGCCAGCAGCCTTGAGTTCAGAAAGAATGATTTCAAGGAATTTGCGCGGCACCTGGCCATCCGCTGCAATTCGGCTCATCGGCAGTGGCGGGCCGCCTGCGGGTTCACGGGCCAAGAGGAGCATGGCACGCAGGCCGTATCTTGAGCGTTGTGTCAGCATTCATACCCCCTACCCAGCAGTAGAGATTAAAACAACCCCACACGGATTGCACTAGACACTTCCCATTCACAATTATGCACCTATATCAGGCATGTCAGATTCGTCTGACTATGGTGATAAATGATGTCGTGCAATAGGCACAGCGGACCCGGGGGCGGTACCCGGCGGCTCCACCACAACGCGTGGCAACACGGGTTTTGATGGGGCCGAACTAGGATCGACGTGTGTTGAAAAGCGGTATTTTTGCCCGGCATGATTAAGCCGTTAAATGTATCAAACTCTTAAGTGCAAACGATAACGAAGCACTTGCGATTGCGGCATAACCCAACGGCTTAACGGCCTAAGGTTATCCAAAAGAACGCGGTCGGGCTGAACCGGGCAACAGAAGCAGACTCCAGCGGCTCCCAGGGGTGCCGGGCAACAGAAACCCCTGGACCTTCGCATACAGACGGAGGTCTGAAACAGGAAAAGGACGGGTCAGTGAACAAAGGATAATCATCCCACACGGGATAGATTTTGAAACAAATGAGGCCGGGCGTCTGCGCCTGTGGCTTTTATATCCTATGAAAGTTCATGACTTATGACAAAATTACAGAATAAAACCGCTCTTATTACGGGTGGCGCACGGGGCATTGGTGCTGCGATTGCAAAAGCATTCATTGCGCAGGGTGCCCGCGTCATCATCGCTGATTGTGATGATGAAGGGGGCAGGGTAACCGCAACCACGCTGGGTGCGGATTTCTTTAAGCTCGACGTTGCTGATGAAGCGGGATGGGCGCGTTTTGCCACACTGCATCCGACAATGGATATTGTCGTCAACAATGCTGGGATCACGGGGTTTGAAAATGGGCCCGCCGCGCATGACCCAGAACATACGACACTTTTCGATTGGCATGCCGTTCACGCGGTCAACCTGGACGGAGTATTTCTTGGTTGCCGTTATGCGATTGGGGCAATGCGCGCAGCAGGAAAGGGGGCGATCATCAACATTTCCTCACGTTCTGGCATGGTCGGCATCCCGATGGCGGTGGCCTATGCTTCGTCAAAGGCTGCGGTCCGTAATCACAGCAAATCGGTTGCTCTTTACTGCGCGGCACAGGGTCTCGCCATCCGGTGCAATTCCGTTCATCCAGCTGCCATCCTTACACCCATGTGGGAAGCAATGATCGGAACGGGGCCAGACCGCGAAGCGCGCATGGCCGCCTTTGTCGCTGATACACCGTTACACCGCTTTGGTACAGTGGACGAGGTCGCCGCAGCGGTGGTGTTCCTCGCATCGGACGATGCCGCTTATATGACCGGGAGCGAATTGACGCTGGACGGCGGTTTGCTCGCTGGCTCTGCGGCATCACCGGGGTAAGTACAGCGATGCTATAGAAAAAAGGGGCCGCATCGCTGCGGCCCCGATTTGTTTCTTGCCTCGCGTGAAGGGTCAATCGTCCTTCAAAAACGCTGGAACGAAGTTCGGATCGCCGCCTTCGTTCCCGCCTTCTGCGCGCGGAGCACGGTCGCCGCCGTCACGACGGGGTCCACGACTACCGTCACGTCCACCGCCATCACGACGGGGTCCACGATCACGGTCGCCACCATCACGTCCGCCACCATCACGGCGCGGGCCGCGGTCAGGGCGGTCACCGCGAGGGCGTTCTTCGCGCGGTGGGCGTGTGTCTTCGAGTTCGGCACCGGTTTCCTGATCAACAACCCGCATCGACAGGCGGACCTTGCCGCGTGGATCAATTTCGAGAACCTTAACTTTCACGGCCTGACCTTCGCTCAGCACATCCGTCACCTTTTCGGTGCGTTCGTTGCGAATTTCTGACACGTGGACGAGACCGTCTTTGCCGCCCATGAAGTTTACGAAAGCGCCAAAATCCACCATATTGACGACTTTACCGTCATAGATTTTGCCGACTTCTGCTTCTTCGACGATGCCGAGGATCCAGACGCGGGCGGCTTCGATCTGTGTCAGGTCGGATGAGCTGATTTTGATCAAACCTTCATCATCAATATCGACCTTTGCACCAGTGGTGGCAACGATTTCACGAATGACCTTGCCGCCCGTGCCGATGATGTCACGGATCTTCGCTTTGTCGATCTGTAGCGTTTCAATACGCGGAGCATGCGCCGAAAGTTCGGTGCGGGTGTGGTCAAGCGCCTTGGCCATTTCGCCGAGGATGTGCGCGCGACCTTCGGCAGCTTGTGACAAAGCAACCTTCATGATTTCTTCGGTGATGCCAGCGATTTTGATGTCCATTTGCATCGTGGTGATGCCTTCAGACGTGCCCGCAACCTTGAAATCCATGTCGCCAAGATGATCTTCGTCACCCAGGATATCGCTGATGACAGCAAAGTCCTTGCCTTCCAAAATCAGACCCATTGCGATGCCAGAGACTGGGCGCTTCAAAGGAACACCTGCATCCATCATCGACAGCGAACCCCCGCAGACGGTCGCCATTGAGGATGAACCGTTGGATTCTGTAATGTCTGAAAGAACGCGGATTGTGTACGGAAACTCTTCCTTGCTTGGCAGAACGGCGTGAAGCGCGCGCCAGGCGAGCTTTCCGTGGCCTACTTCGCGGCGGCCCGGTGCACCAAAACGGCCCACTTCACCCACCGAATAGGGAGGGAAGTTATAGTGGAGCATGAAATTGGTGTAATGCAGACCGTTCAGACCGTCGATCATCTGTTCAGCGTCTTTGGTGCCGAGTGTGGTCGTGCAGATCGATTGCGTTTCACCGCGTGTGAACAGCGCCGAACCATGCGTGCGCGGCAGGAAACCAACGATCGCATCAATCGGGCGGATCTGCGTGGTCGTGCGACCATCAATACGCTTGCCGTCCTTCAGGATCGCGGTGCGGACGATTTCAGCTTCGAGCTTTTTGCCGAGCTTATTCGCTGCCATCTGATCCTGCGGGCTGGCGTCGGAGAATGCAGCCTTCGCCTTTGCGCGGGCTTCATTCAGCGCATTCGAGCGCGCCGATTTGTCGGTCAACTTGTACGCTGCGGCAATGTCCTTGCCGATCAGTTTCTTAAGCTTGTCCTTTGCGGCTGACAAATCAGCCTGCGGGGCCATTTCCCAAGGATCTTTTGCAGCCTGTTCAGCAAGCTTGATGATCGCGCCGATCACGGTCTGGCACGCACGGTGTGCGAACATCACCGCGCCGAGCATGACTTCTTCCGAAAGCTCTTTTGCTTCGGATTCAACCATCATCACAGCGCTTTGCGTTCCAGCAACCACGAGGTCGAGTTCGCCAGCGGCAACCTGTTCATCGGTGGGGTTGAGGATATATTCGCCGTTGACATAACCAACGCGTGCGCCGCCAATGGGGCCCATGAAAGGCACGCCAGCGAGCGTCAGTGCAGCAGACGCGGCAACCATTGCCAGAATGTCAGGTTCATTTTCGCCGTCATAGCTGAGCACTTGGCAAATCACGTTGATTTCGTTGTAGAAACCTTCTGGGAACAGTGGGCGGAGCGGACGGTCAATCAAACGGGAAACCAGAGTTTCCTTTTCTGTCGCGCCGCGTTCACGCTTGAAAAATCCACCGGGAATGCGGCCGGCAGCTGAATATTTTTCTTGATAATGGACGGTCAGCGGGAAGAAATCCTGGCCTTCCTTGACGGACTTTGCAGCGGTGACCGCGCAAAGAACTACGGTTTCGCCAAGGGTTGCCATTACGGCACCATCAGCCTGGCGGGCGACGCGGCCCGTTTCGAGTTTGAGGGTTTGTCCGCCCCACTCGATTTCAACTGTCTTCATATTAAACATTTTATTTCCTTCGTGCCCGACGGCCCAATGCCGTCCGGCTTCCTTCTGTGTGCGAGCAGATCGCCCGCTGGACCGGTCAAATGCCGAATTGCAGTTGCCGGAAAAACAAAACGGCCCCCGTGGTGGAGGCCGTTCTGATATTATTTACGAAGACCAAGCTTCGCAATCAAAGCAGCATAGCGCGCATGATCAATTTTCTTGAGATAATCGAGCAGCGAACGACGGTTGTTGACCATCATAAGCAAACCGCGACGCGAATGGTTATCCTTGGCGTGGGTTTTGAAATGCTCGGTCAGGTTGATAATGCGTTCGGTCAGGATTGAAACCTGAACTTCTGGCGAACCCGTGTCGCCTTCTTGGCGGGCGTGTTCAGTGATCAGTTCTTGTTTGCGTGCAGCAGTAATCGTCATATTTTTTCCTTCGACAACCCATTTAGAGATTGAATCGCCGCACAACTCGGACGTTACCGTCCAAAACTTCAACCAGCGCGAGCGGAGTATCTCCGTCCAGAGCAAGGGTGATGCCGTCGCTTGCAGCGATCCCGGTCAAGACCTGTCCGTGATGGAGCAGCCTTGCCTGATCCGGGGAAAGGGCGAGAGCCGGGATGTCGTCCAGCGCCGTCCTTATGGGCAAGGTAATGTCTTCTAACGCGCCGCTCCTAGCGGATTCGAACAATTTGTCCAGCGATATTGCTTGAGCGATGGTGAATGGTCCCGCCTTCGTTCGCCTCAGCATCGTGACATGGCCAACCGTTCCGAGCGCCAATGCAATGTCACGCGCAAGGGAGCGGATATAGGTGCCTTTGGATACAGAGGCGCTGAGGGTGATTTCGCACACCGCATCCTTTTTCTCAACGACAGGCTCTGGGCAAAGGGTGAGCATATGGATGACAACGGAGCGCGACGCCAAGACAACGCTCTCCCCCGCGCGCGCCAGATCATAGGCGCGTTTTCCGTCCACTTTTAGTGCGGAGTAGGCCGGAGGTACTTGGTCAATCGGTCCTGTAAAGCGCCCTAGTACAACCTCTATCTCCGCCACTGTCGGCAGGACATCTGATGTGGCGATCACCTTTCCTTCAAGGTCTAATGTATCGGTTTGTGTGCCAAAGGTAATGGTGAAATCATAAATTTTTGACGCGTCTAGCATCCGCCCGGCAAGTTTGGTCGCCTCGCCCAGCGCAATGGGCAGTACGCCGGTGGCCAGCGGATCAAGCGTGCCGCCGTGGCCGACCTTGACCTTGGGATAACCACCTTCCCGAAGTGCGCGTTTCACCGCACCCACGCCCTGCGTCGATCCCATGCCGAGAGGTTTGTCGAGAATGATCCAGCCGTTCACGGGTTCAGCGGCTTTTCCCACAGCATGACAATGAAGTTTGGAACGCGTTCAAATTTTGGCTTTTCACCAAGATTGGTTGCCTGAGGCATAGGTTCAAGAAATGTTTTGAGTGTAAAGCCGTGGCGGAGCAGCAGTTCAAAATACATGCTGAATGGCCGGTGCCAATTGGTGATGTCCATGCCTTTCCACCTCTGCTGAACAGGGCGCACCGTCATATAATCATCAACGCTGTAATGGCTTACCCTGCCCGTCAGGCCGCGTTGCCAGACCCCGGCAGTGTTGATGCTCGACAGGTTGGCGATCAGGAAGGCGCCGCCGGGTTTGGTGACCCGCGCCGCTTCTGCGATGGCCTGTTCAAGAAACTCTATATCGACCAGCGAGAGATAGCTGACGCAAAGATCAAATGATGCATCAGCGAAGGGCAAGGCTTCGCCGCCGCACACATGATAATCGCCATCAGGGTCTTTTTTCTGTGCTGCTGTGATCAGACGTGCCGTTGGGTCAATGCCTGTGCCGCGAAACCCCACCCTTCTGAGCATGCGCACAAAGCGTCCGTCACCACAGCCAATATCCAGCGCTGATCCTGAATGGGCGCGCGCGAGATCAAGCATGACCGGATCGAGCACCGCCGTGCGGCCCCAATCTCCCTGATCTCCCATGATCGAAAGCCATGCCTCCGCACAATGATCCCACCCTGTGGCCATCTTTGTCATTTTGAAAATTCCCGCGTTGCTGATGGCGCTTTAATATGCGCGGGCGTGATTGCAAGGCGCGGTGTTTTACTGCGCCAATCCTTCCAACTTTGTTACACCGACACCAGCGACCGCTGCTTTGAGTGCTTCCATCGTCGTTCCGTTTCCGCGCGCTTCGACCATGAAGCGGTTGGCGATGACCACGCTATATTTGCCACTGCTGTCCGCCGAATCCCATTTTTCGGATGTCATACGACCGTCAACCGTGCCGGTCTTTTCATACCGGGTATCAGTTTTCTCGCTGGATTGGACATTGAGTGCGGAACCAAGTCCGGCAATTGCGCCCATTGCGGCCATGTCTGTGACTTGGAGAGTGATGTTGTTCGCGCCCTCTTCATAGCGCGCTTCGGCATTGGAACCGCCAATGCCGCCAGCGCCAGCAGCAGCGCTTGAAACCTTAGTGCGCGCCATTCCTGCAACTGTTGTTGGAAGCAAACCCTCGAGCACATCAGGAGCCAGTGCAATGCTTTTACCGCTTTCAAATTGTTTGGACGCAGCCTCTGCCTGTTTTCCCAGCGCCTCTAACTTACCCATATCAACCGATCCAACACCGGGGACGGAGAGCGTGCCAGAGACAGAGCCGGAATCGAGGGGCGAGGCACCTCCGCTGAAGAGTTTCGCAACCGGTGTTGCAATTGCAGCCATGACGAAGAACAACACGGCGGCTGCGATCACGCTGACAACGGTATAACCCATTGCTTTATCGTCAGGCACCTTCATCAATTTTGGCAGACCGAGATAGAGAAGATAAAGGCCGTAAAGCCCCAATATGTCTAGGAAACCAAGCCCCGGAATCAGGCCGAATATGCCTGCGACCCATGATGCGGTTCCGGTATAGGCGGCAACCTTAAATGCCTGATCACGGTTTTTGGCAGCACCGAAACTGGGTGCGAGGCCATCAATGATGAGCGCAAAAATAAACACGCCGATCAGCGAAACAATATAGGTTGTGATCGCGGTTCCCACCGCTCCCATGATGCTGGGGCGGTATGTAATCCCGAACATTGAATGACCAAATGCAAGCCCGTGGATCATTGTCGCCAGTGGCGGGATCGTCGCCAGGATCATGATATAATTTTTGTACAGTCCGCCGATGTCAGAGACTTCTCCGTCAATAACGTCCCATTCTGCCTTTGGCTGCAACAGGATATTTTTGACGCGCGTGGTCAGTTTTTGCTGCCAACTGTCTGGTGTGTTTTGACTGTCCATGGTGGAGGCTCCGGTTTGATGGGTTCGGTGCGACCCAGTTATCTCTGGCTCTACGTCTCACAGACAGCGCTGGAATGCAAATTAGCGGGACTGTTGCTGACACCATTCATCGGCGAGTATTGAATACATCACCGTATTGCGTACCCGCCCTGTCCATGTGATCCGTTCTGCGCGCAAAACGCCTTCGCGGGTGCAGCCAAGTTTGAGTACGGCGGCTTGTGAACGGGTGTTGATTTCATCCACCTTCAGCACAATGCGCATGATACCCAGCGACACTGCGTGATCGATCATCAACCGTTTCAAACGGCTGTTAAATCCTGTTCCGCGCAAACATGGGACAATATATGTATTGCCTATTTCAATCGCATGGCCGCGTGCGCCGCTGGCGATCCATGCGGTCATGCCGACCACAATGCCGTCCTTCAACACAGCATAGCATTGTCGCGCGCTGCCGCTGTTCAGCATGATATCAAATTGCGGATCAAAGGCGTCCCCCCAATAGGAAAGGGGGTAAATGTCCCAGATGTCGGGATCATCTTGGCATGCTGCGCGCAGACCTTCACGGTGTGCTTCACAGAGAGGTTCCAACGCAATGTCGCCTTCGGTTAAAGCAACATAAAGGTCAGCCACGGACCTTTTCCATATAATGTTTGCGGCAGAGTGCGATGTAGCGGTCATTGCCGCCGACTTCGGTTTGCGCACCTTGTTTGATTGCATTGCCGTTGGCATCAACCCGCAGGTTCATTGTAGATTTGCTGCCACATGCGCATACTGCTTTAAGTTCAACCAACTGATCTGCGAGCGCCAGTAAATGTGCACTGCCGGGAAAAAGTTCTGCCTGAAAATCGGTGCGCAGGCCGTAACACAGCACAGGAATTTTAAGATCATCGCACACGCGGGCGAGACCCAAAACATGGTCCTTGGTCAAAAATTGTGCTTCATCGACCATCACGCAGGCAAGCGGGCGCTTGGCATGTTCCGCCGCGATTTCGACGAAAGTATCAGTTTCTGGACCAAACAAATGTGCCTGAGCGTTAAGCCCAATTCGCGATGCAATCGACCCCTTACCAAAGCGGTTGTCGAGTGCGGCTGTCCACAACATAGTTTCCATGCCGCGTTCACGGTAATTGAAATCCGCTTGCAACAAGGTGGTGGATTTTCCGGCATTCATTGAGCCGTAGTAGAAATAGAGTTTGGCCATCAGCCTTCTTGATCAGCCAGATCTTGCGCGACCTTGGGGGCCTTGAGCAACTGGTCAATGTGGCCGCCTTCATCAAAACTTTCGTCGGCGAGAAATTTGAGTTTTGCCGCATATTTTTGCTGAACACGCGATGCGACTTCGCGTTGTAGATAGGCTGTGTTGGTACGCAATGCCTTAATCACAGCGGCTTCATTTTTGCCGAGCAATGGCTTTACGAACACCGTCGCATGACGCAGGTCAGGGGACATGCGAACCTCTGTGATCGACACAGGGTGTTTGGACAGCAAATCATCATGCACGTCCCCGCGCGCCAGAATGTCCGACAGGACATGCCGAACCTGTTCCCCCACGCGCAAGGTGCGGACAGATTTTGTTTCAGGGGTCGTATGTTGTGGCATGTCTAAGGTCCAGCCCTCTCTCCAAACAGGAGAGAGGGAATAGAGTTAAATCTTTCGTTCGCGCTCTTCGACTTCGAAGGTTTCGAGGAAATCGCCCTTCTTAATGTCGGTCGTCGCTTCCAGCGTAATTCCGCATTCGAGCCCGGCACGGACTTCTGCCACATCGTCCTTGAACCGCCGCAGTGACGCGATGGAACCTGTGTAGACAATGACATCGTCGCGGGTGACGCGGGCACGGAGGGCCTTTTTGATATAGCCTTCGGTGACAAGCAGACCGGCCGCTTTGCCGTGTTTGCCTGCTGGGAAGACTTCGCGAATTTCGGCGCGGCCAACCACTGTTTCGAAATATTCCGGCCCAAGCTGCCCCGCCATCCCAGCACGAATATCGTCGAGCAGGTCATAGATGACGTCATAATATTTGAGCGCAACTTTATTCCGTTCAGCAATCTCGCGCGCTTTGGCGTTGGCGCGGACGTTGAAACCGATGATCGGCGCGCCGCTGGCACTGGCCAATGTCACATCGCTTTCGGTGATGCCGCCAACGCCAGCGGAAAGAACGCGGACTTTAATGTCATCATTGGAGATTTTGTTGAGTGAGGCAACAATCGCTTCAACCGACCCCTGCACATCGCCCTTCACGACCAGCGGATATTCCTGTGCTTGTTTCTCTTTCAGTGCGGAGAACATGGCTTCAAGGCTTGCAGGTGCTGATGTTGTGCGCTTGGCAGTTGCAAGGTTTGAGCGATAGAGCGCGACTTCACGCGCGCGCGCTTCGCTTTCAACCACTGTGAGTGTTTCACCCGCTGACGGCACGCCGCCAAGGCCGAGCACTTCAACCGGAAGCGAAGGGCCAGCAGTTTTGATCTGCCGCCCTTTGTCATCAACCATTGCGCGCACACGACCACTTTCGGTGCCGACAACGAAAATATCGCCGACCTTAAGTGTCCCGCGTTGGATGAGGATGGTTGCGACTGGGCCACGGCCCTTGTCGAGTTTGGCCTCAACAACTTTACCTTCTGCAGCGCGGTCTGGGTTGGCTCTCAGTTCGGAAAGTTCAGCCTGAAGTTGAATTTTTGTGATGAGTTCATCAAGTCCTGTTTTGGCCTTGGCTGACACTTCAACATCCTGAACATCACCCGAAAGTGTTTCGACAACCACATCATATTGCAGCAGCTGTTCGCGCACTTTTTGGGGATTGGCTTCGGGTTTGTCGCATTTGGTGATCGCCACGATCATCGGCACGCCTGCCGCCTTGATGTGCGCGATGGCCTCAATGGTCTGCGGTTTCGGACTGTCATCGGCAGCAACAACCAGAACAACAATGTCGGTCACGTTGGCACCGCGTGCGCGCATGTCCGAAAAGGCTTCGTGGCCCGGTGTATCGAGGAAGGTAATTTGCGATTTATCCTTCATCGTCACCTGATAGGCACCGATATGCTGCGTGATTCCGCCCGCTTCACCGCGGACAACATCGGTCCCACGCAGCGCATCGAGCAACGACGTTTTGCCGTGATCAACATGACCCATGATCGTGACAACGGGAGGGCGTGAGACCATCGTTGCATCGGCGTCAACATCCTGTGCAGCGTCAATTTCAACATCGGAGGCTGACACGCGTGTGACGTTGTGACCAAATTCAGTGACCAACAGTTCTGCTGTATCCTGATCGATCATGTCGCCCATCGCGGAGGGGACACCCATTTTGAACAGGGCTTTGGTCAAATCGCTGCCGCGTTCGGCCATCCGGTTGGCGAGTTCGCTGACCATGATGGTTTCGGGCACGATCACATCGCGAATCTGTTTGGCGGCAGGACCAGAGCCCGGTCCATGCATACGCCGTTCTTTTTCACGCGCACGTTTGAGCGCGGCAAGCGAACGGGCGCGTGCACCTTCCCCGTCGTCAAGCGCACGCGTAACAGTCAACTTCCCAGATTGGCGACGATCATCGCCGCCCATGCGGCCACGGGCAGGGCGTGCGGGCTCAACACGGCGCGGCGCGGGTGCGCCTGCAGGACGGCGTTGCCCACGATCATCTTCTTCATCAACTGCGGCGGGGGTAACGGCTGCGGCAGGGGGCGCAGCTGGACGTTCAGCCGCCAAGCGCGCTTCTTCGATGGTGGCAAGACGCGCGGTTTCTACAGCGGCTTCTTCCGCTTTACGGTTTTCTTCGACACGCTTTTTTTCTTCATCCGTATTGCTGCGTTTTGCCTGATCATCACGGCGGCGCGCTTCTTCAAGGGATGTCAAACGCGCTTCTTCTGCTTCACGCAGCAGCCTTGCCTGCAATTCCTGACGGCTGAGCAGGGGCACAGCAGGTTTTGCTGGCGGTGGTGGAGGGGGCGGCGGAGGCGGCGGCGGCGCTGCAACTTCAACCTCAGGGACAGCGACTTCGGCTTCACCGGGTTTGCCCAGGATCCGCCGGCGTTTCACTTCCACAACGACGGTGTTGGACCGGCCATGGCTAAAGCTCTGCTTGACCTGACCCGTTTCAACAGTCCGCTTGAGGCCCAGCGGCGCGCGCATGCCTAGCTTTGGTTTTTCTGTTTCGCTCATTGCCTTAACCTAAATCCTTCAAAAACTAACATGCGCCGCGACGCCGTGAACCTTACGCACCCTTTTCGCAAGGTAAAGCATCGTCGCTGCGACCGATAAAATTATGCCAACGGGCCAATACACTTTCCACGCGCTGTGCAGCGGCGCGGTCAATCAGGGCGATATGGACCACGTTTTCGCGCCCCAAAGCTGCCCCTAATATAGAGCGATCAACACTCAAAACCAAGCCTGTCTCGCCGGATCCTTCGGTTTCCCGCCCGACACGCCATGCCTGATCAAGTTTCCGGTTGCCGTCTGCACTGGCATCGCTTGCGTGCAGCAACAGCCGCGCTTTGCCCGAACGCGCCGCTTCCTCGATTCGGTCAGACCCCGTGACAAGCATTCCGGCGCGCGATTCCAACCCCAAACGGTCAAGCGCAGTGCGTTCCAAAGCCGCCTCGGTCAATTGCGCAAGATCATCAGGTACACTCACCGCCTGCGTTTTGAATGCGCGGGCCAAGGCGCCCTTTAATTTACCTTTGGCAATCGCGGTTTCCAGCGCTGAGCGATCAACACCAATCCATGCGCCGCGCCCTGGGGCCCGCGCACGAACATCCGGTGCGACCTGACCGTCATGGTCAAGCGCAAGCCGGATCAACCCTGATTTGGGGCCGTGTTCACCGGTAATGATGCAGCGGCGCTCAGGCTCGTGAGCAGCCTCATGCTGAGGTGACCGCATCAGCGTCCCCCTCATCTTCAAACCAGTGCGCACGCGCGGCCATGATGACTTCGTTTCCTTGTTCTTCTGACAGATTATAGTCAGCCAGCACCCCGCCCTTGGCTTCTGGGGGTGGAGTTTTGCCCGGAATTGGTTTCCGGCGTGGTTCATTACGCTTTTTCTGGATCAGTTCGTCGGTGGCCAGATCGGCCAGATCATCCAGTGTTTTGATCCCCGCCTTGCCCAGCGTGACGAGCATTGCTTCGTTCAGATGCGGCATTTCCGCCAGTGCATCTTCAACCCCCAGAGCACGGCGTTCTTCACGATTGGTGGCTTCGCGACGTTCCAATGCTTCGGTCGCACGGTTTTGAAGTTCAGCAGCGAGATCATCATCAAAGCCTTCAATTTCGGCGACTTCCGAAACGTCGACATAGGCCACTTCTTCAAGGCTGGTGAAGCCTTCTGCCACCAGAAGCTGCGCCAAAGTTTCATCAACATCGAGTTCTTTTTGGAACATTTCAGAATTTTCGACGAATTCCTTCTGCCGTTTTTCGCTGGCATCGGTTTCGGTCATAATGTCGATCGCTGATCCGGTCAGCTGAGATGCGAGGCGCACATTCTGACCACGGCGGCCAATGGCGAGCGACAATTGATCATCCGGCACGACAACTTCGATCCGGCTTTCTTCTTCATCAATCAAAACGCGGGCGACCGTTGCCGGCTGCAGCGCGTTGACGACAAAGGTGGCGACATCGTCTGACCAAGGAATGATGTCGATTTTTTCGCCCTGCATTTCCTGAACGACCGCCTGAACGCGGCTGCCCTTCATGCCGACGCAAGCACCAACAGGATCAATGCTTGAATCACGGCTGATCACGCCGATTTTGGCGCGGCTACCGGGATCACGCGCAGCAGCCTTAATTTCAATAATCCCGTCGTAAATTTCAGGGACTTCCTGCGCGAACAGCTTTTTCATAAATTCGGGATGAGCGCGGCTGAGGAAAATTTGTGGTCCCCGGTTTTCGCGGCGGACGTTGAGGATCAGTGAACGGACACGGTCACCAACGCGCGCAACTTCACGCGGGATTTGCTGATCACGGCGGATCACGCCTTCGGCGCGGCCCAGGTCAACAACGACGTGACCAAATTCAACGCGTTTGACGACGCCGGTGATGATTTCGTTCGCGCGGTCCTTAAATTCTTCATATTGACGCTCACGTTCGGCATCACGGACCTTTTGAAAAATGACCTGCTTGGCGGCCTGGGCGGCAATCCGCCCGAATTCAATCGGGGGGAGCGGGTCAACGATGAAGTCGCCAAGCGCGGCAGCCTTATCGAGTTTGGTCGCATCAGCAAGGTTTACCTGCTTGAAATAATCATCAACCTCTTCAACCACCTCAACCACGCGCCACAAGCGCATATCGCCGGTTTGCGTATCGATTTTGGCACGGATGTCATTTTCAGCACCGTAGCGTGAACGCGCCGCGCGCTGGATGGCGTCTTCCATCGCTTCCAACACGATGGCTTTGTCGATCAGCTTTTCACGCGCAACCGCATCAGCAATGGCGAGCAGTTCGGCTTTATTGGCAGAAATCGGGGTGGACATCGAAACTTACCTCTCTTCAACAATTTTATCAGCACCGTCAGTCGACAGTGGCTTGGTGGCTTTTATGAGGGCGTCGGTCAGCAATAATTTTGCACTGCTGATATTCGCAAAGGGGATATGAAGCGTTTCGTGTGTTTTGGGGGTTGTGATGATGATGTCATCGTCCAACAGTCCGCCCAAACGCCCTTCAACCTGTTTGCGGCCCTGAAACATTTCGGTCAGGCGCAACCGTGCATCAAACCCTTCCCAATCATGATAATCGGCGAGGCGTGTCAGCGGCCGGTCAATCCCGGGCGAAGACACTTCCAATCGGTAAGCTTCTTCAATCGGATCGGTTTCATCCAGTGTATCTGAAATGCGGCGCGATAATTCGGCGCAATCCTCAATCACCAATTGGCGTGTCTCGGGGCGTTCAGCCATCACTTGCAGGGTTGGATCGCTTTTCCCGCCAAACATTGCAACGCGCACCAGCGATAGCCCCATTGCGGTTGCATGGGGTTCAATCAGCTTGGTAATCACGGCAATATCGGTCATTCATTTTTCCGTAAAAAATAATGCGCCTTCGTTGCCGGACCCTTTCGGAACCGACCCAACATTTTCTAACGATGTCGAGAAGACACTTCTTCTATAGGCGTGACTTTGCGGCAGAGCAAGATGCGATCTTTTTTGTGCATTAAGACCGCGTCAACGAATTGCTCTTACACGATATTATTGGGAACTCAGGACTACGTGGGGACGTTTTGATCCGGTCATTGATTATTGCATTACTGCTGTTGCTCTGCATGCGTCCTGCATATGCCGACACGGATGCGGCGCGTTTTTCGACGATCTCTCTTGGTGAACCTTGCTTGTTGCAGGGGGCGGCCACTGCAAATCCTGAAACACTGATTGCGCAACCGCAGAAGTTTTCCTGCACCCTTAAACATGGTGACCTGAAATCTGGCGTGCATTGGGCGCGGTTTCAATTGCCGCGCGCCATCGATTCGCGCACTGTTGAATGGCATTATAGCCACGCGGTAACGCAAGCAGACAGTGAACAACTGTGGGTGGAAACTAAGGACGGGCGTGTCCTGAAAATCGCGACGGAACGTGAAGCGGCCCGGCGCATACTTGGCGGATCAAGTCAGGTGTTTGATCTTCCAGCGGCGGACGGGATTACCAGCCTGCTCGTCCGGGTTGAAGGGTTGGAAAACCGGCGTGGCTCAACCCCGCGTGCGATGCTGACCCCTGCGCCCGTCGCCAACAAAAATTTGATGGCCACTTATTTGATTTTTGGCATTCTGAGCGGCGCGATGGCGGGCATTATGTTTTATAACCTGACCCTTTACGGCGCGCTCCGCTATCCGGTTTTGCTCAGTTATGCAGCCTTGATCTTTGCCAACTTGGTATACGGAGTGGTTTGGTCCAATGGCATTCTCTATTTCATCCCCACGATGACCACTGCAATGCAGTTCGACATACATGCGCTGTCGATTGCATTTTGTTTTGCGACAGGTGGCTTGTTCTTTGCGACATTTCTGGAAGACGGCATGTTGCCCGCCTGGGCAGTCAGGCTAATTCACAGCGTCAACATGGTTGGTCTGTTTGTGCAGTTCAGTCGTTTTTTCATGCCTCCTGAGACATGGCAGGTGACTGACACTGTCACTTACATTTGTTTTGTCATTGCCCTGTTGATGACAATTATCGGATCCGGCATCGCCCTTAAACGCGGCAGTATCGCCGTCCGTTATTATCTGTTGGCTTGGACGATACCCTTTGTCGTCATTTTGGCGCGCGTTTTGTGGGGGGTTGGTTTTGTTAAAACCGAAAGCGCGCTGTTTGAAGCCAGCAATTTTGTCGTGGTTTCACTCGAAGCGCTTTTGAGTTCCCTTGGGTTGGCATGGCGATTGAAACAGCTGCGCACAGAACGGGATGGCGCGCAAATTCGCGCTGACGAAATGTATAAGCTTGCGACCATTGATCCGCTGACTGGGTTGCTCAATCGCCGCGCGTTTCTGGACCGCGCCTACGTCGCGGCTGCAAATGGACAAGAAGTTCAGTTGATCTTGATCGACATTGACCGGTTCAAATTCGTCAATGACGGTTTTGGTCATCATGTTGGTGATACTGTACTCTGTCATGTTGCAGATGCCATTCGTGCATCGGGAATGCCAATGATTGGTCGGTTAGGGGGAGACGAGTTTGCAATATTGATTGCGGGCGGGAACGCGGTCGATGTCGTAAAATTCGTCCGCAAAAAAATCGCCGTTTCTACAAAAGCGGTTGAGCTGGCGGTGACGGTCAGCATCGGCTTGGCGGCAGGATCACTCAGGAATGATCAGGATTGGCAATTGCTATATGTCGCTGCCGATCAGGCATTATATCGTTCAAAACGTGGCGGGCGTGACCGGGTTACGGATGGCCGTGTTCCGCGTGAGTTGACAGCGGCGGCATAATCCTTGCTCGTCTGGTCGACAGCGTGTATTGGAACATAATACGAACGATATTGATTTGACTCTATGGAACATGCCCCCGCCCGCAAAATCATTCACATTGATATGGATGCTTTCTTTGCGTCTTGCGAACAGCGGGACAATCTTGATTTGCGCGGGAAGCCTGTTGCGGTTGGCGGTGCTTCGGAACGCGGTGTAGTGGCGGCGGCCAGTTATGAAGCGCGGGTGTTTGGGGTGCGGTCCGCAATGGCAGGGGCAAAAGCGCGGCGCCTGTGTCCCGAATTGATCTTCGTGCCACACCGCTTTGATGTCTACCGCGCGGTGTCAAATCAGATCAGAGCAATTTTCCTTGATTATACGGCACTCGTCCAACCGCTTTCGCTTGATGAGGCCTATCTGGATGTTACCGAAAATTCGCGGGGTGATCCTTCTGCCACACGGATTGCGGAGGACATTCGTGCGCGTATCCGCGCCGACACTGGCCTCACCGCGTCAGCGGGGGTGTCCTATAATAAATTCCTCGCCAAAATTGCCTCTGACATCAACAAGCCCGACGGTATTTGTGTGATCACACCCGCCCAAGGACCACATTTTGTTGCCGCATTGCCAGTGCGAAAATTTTACGGGGTTGGCCCAGCGACTGCGGCAAAGATGGAACGGCTGGGAATCGTGCTGGGCAGTGATTTGCGCGATCGACCTCGCGCGTTTCTGGATCAGAATTTCGGCAAGGCCGGGGGTTATTATTATAATGCCTCGCGCGGGATTGATCATCGTCCGGTCAACCCTGATCAGTTACGCAAATCAATTGGATCTGAAACAACATTTCAAAACGATTTGACCACGAAGGACACCTGTATGGCGGCCTTGCTCCCCCTGATTGACAGCGTCGCGCGGCACTGTGAAAAACATGGAATGTGCGGACGGACCGTGACGCTCAAGCTGCGCTATGCTGATTTTCG